>JBELMB010000213.1:0-8623 GCA_042088665.1 Sagittula sp. | reverse complement strand
CCAATCCAACTCGGCCGCGTCGAGGCTGCCCGCTTCCAATCCCTGATAGGTGTCGCCGGCAAAGGCAAAGACTGCCGGGCGCAGATCCTCGGGCCCCGGCGCATCGGCAAAGGACCGAAACCGGTCGCGGTTCAGACGCGCCAGATCGTCCGACAGATCCATCAAGCCCTTGAGATCACGCAAGGTCAGATTGCGCGCCGTCTTGGCCAGACGCTGCGCATCCGCCTCGAAGTCCGGTTGCGTCAGTTCAACCGGTTTTTCCTGCCAATCCAGCCGTTTGGCTGGCGAAATGACCACCAACATCGCGCGCCCTCTTTTTCGTGTTGCCCGTTGCCTGAACGATCTAGTCCGTCGCCCGCAGAACGTCCAGAAACGCCGCGCCAAAGCGGTCGGCGCGCTTGTCTCCCAGAAGAGTGCGGATGCCATCCGGCCCGACGGGTCGCAGATCCGCCAGCTTCGCCAAAAGTCCGGCAGAGCAGGACAGCGGCTTCTCTGTGCCATCCGTGCCACGCATCAACGCAGCCTGCGCCTCGAGCAGCGCATCATAGACCGCGCCTGCGCCTTTTGCTGCCACTTTCCGCCGCACCGGGTGCACGTCTTCAGAGGCGCCGGTCAGCACTTCGAGAAAGGCGCGCCCGTAGCGTTCCAGCTTTTTTGCACCCACGCCCGAGACCTGCGCCATCTGGTCCAGCGTTTCGGGCCTGCTCTCCGCCATCTCGATCAGGGTCCGATCAGGGAAGATCACATAGGCGGGCACCTTGGCCGCCTCTGCCAGCCCGCGCCGCTTGGCCTTTAGCGCCGACAGCATCGGCGCGTGCTCTTCGGAAACCAGCGCCTTGACCGCAGGCCGCCGTTCCGCCGCTTTTGTCACGACGTCACGGCGCAGCATCACGGTCTCTTCGCCGCGCAGGATCGGACGGGCGCGTTCCGTCATGACAAGCGCGCCGTGGCGCTCGGCATCGGGGCGCATCAGGTCATGGCCCATCATCTGGCGAAACACCGCCTGCCACTGCCCCCGGTTCAGGTCCTTGCCCACGCCGAACGTTGGCAGCTTGTCATGGTGGCGCGCCTGGATCTTGTCCGTGTCCTTGCCCAGCAGGATGTCGATCAGGTGCCCCGCGCCAAAGCTTTCGCCGGTGCGCAGCGCGGCAGACAGCGCCTTGCGCACGGCCTCCGTTCCGTCGAACAGGTCCGGTGGCCGGTCACAGAGGTCGCAATAGCCGCAGCCCTCCGCCGTCTCCCCAAAATACCCCAGAAGGGTCTTGCGTCGACACTGTTGCGCCTCCGCGAGGCCCAGCAAGGCGTTCAACCGACCGTGGTCTGCCGCGCGCCGCTCCGGCGGGGCGAGCCCTTCGTCGATCTGCGTGCGGCGCAGGCGAATGTCATCGGGGCCATACAGCGTCATGGTCTCTGCCGGTCCCCCGTCACGTCCCGCGCGACCGATTTCCTGATAGTAGGCCTCGATCGATTTGGGCAGATCCGCATGGGTCACCCAGCGGATATCCGGTTTGTCGACGCCCATGCCAAAGGCCACCGTCGCCACCACGATCAGCCCGTCCTCGGTGGCAAAGCGTTCTTCCACATGGCGACGGTCGTCCGCCTCCATGCCTCCGTGGTAATGACAGGCGGCATGGCCCTCGTCGCGCAACGCGCGGGCAATGCCCTCGGTCTTGGCGCGCGTTCCACAATAGACGATGCCCGACTGCCCCCGTCGTGCGGCAGCAAAAGCCAGGATCTGCGCCCGGGGCCCGTCCTTTGGCTGAAAGGCAAGGTGGATGTTGGGACGGTCAAAGCCCCGCAGAAAGGTGCGCGGCGTCTGCCCGTCAAACAGGCGCGCGACGATCTCGTCCTGTGTTTCCTGATCGGCGGTGGCAGTAAAGGCCGCGACCGGCACACCCAGAGTGCGGCGCAGCACACCGATGTTCATGTAGTCGGGGCGGAAATCATGGCCCCACTGGCTGACGCAATGCGCCTCGTCGACGGCAATCAGGGACACGCCCACCTGGCTCAGCATCCGCTGGGTGCCGGAATTGGCAAGCCGCTCCGGCGCGAGATACAGCAGTTTCAACGCGCCGCTATGCAGGCTGTCCCAGACCGCGTCGGTCTCTTCCTGCGTGTTGCCGGAGGTCAGCGCCCCCGCGGCCACGCCCGCCTCTCGCAGGCCCCGCACCTGATCCCGCATCAGCGCGATCAAGGGTGAGATCACCACCGTCACCCCGTCGCGCATCAGTGCCGGAAGCTGGAAACACAGCGATTTGCCACCACCCGTGGGCATGATGGCCAACACGTTTTCGCCCTCGGCCACGGCGGTGACGATCTCCGCCTGTCCGGGCCGAAAGGCGTCAAAGCCAAAGATGTCCTTCAGTAGCACCTCGGGTGAGGCGCGGTCGCTCTGGGCGTCGCGGGGCATGGGCTGGCCTGTCGGATTATACTAGATCTGCTGTTAGTCCGACATTCACATACTAAGATTCGGTAAATCAAGCCCCCGCGCGCGGAACAGGCCGGGCGGCTGACCCGCTATCCACACATGGTAAGCGGTCGCCCACCACATAAGATCGCCGGAAATATATAAAGCCTGAGCGAGATCAGGATGATGAAGACAACGAGCGGCGCGAGGTCAAGCCCGCCGGTCTCAGGCAGCAAGCGACGCACCGGGCGATAGACCGGCTCCAACAGGCGACCAAGCCCGTAATACAGCTGCGCCACGAGTGGCTGGCGCGTGTTCAGGATATCAAATGTGACCAGCCAGCTCATGATGATCTGGATGATCATGATAAAGACCGCAACGCGGATGATAAGGTCGATGGGTCCGGCGATCGCCTGCATGTCTGTCTCCAAGAAGCTTGAAACCCAGTTAAGCGTATGGGTTGCAAAGGGCAAGTGTGCCGCGAGGTCTTGGTTGACGTGCGCGCGCCTGCGCCGCAAATCGTGCACAAAGGAGACCTGCGATGTATCCCTTTCTGCGACTGAGTTTTCACATGGCCAGGGCCCGGTCCAAGCCGCCGCTCGCGATGTTCGAGACGCATGTCTCGCATCACCTGTGCTGGCCATGGGATCTGGACATCTGGAACGAGCTGAACAACGGGCGCACCCTGTCGATCTACGACCTTGGAAGGATCCCCTTTGCCCAGCGCAGCGGGTTGATCGACACCTTGAAGCGAGAGCGATGGGGGCTGACGATCGCCGGAGTCGTGGTGCGGTATCGCCGCCGGATCCGGGGCTTTGACCGGATCGAAATGCAAAGCCGCCTTCTGGGCTGGGATCGGCGCTTCCTGTACATCGAACAAAGCATGTGGAAATCCGATGGCGAATGCGCCAACCACGCCGTCTATCGCGCCGCATTGACCGACAAGAACGGCATCGTCGGCACCGACCGCGTAGCCCGCGCCCTTGGACAGACAGACATCACGTCACCCCTCTTGCCCAACTGGGTCTCCACCTGGTTGCAGGCCGAAGACGGGCGACCCTGGCCGCCGGACCGCGCAACATGATGTAGCCCGGGGTTGACCCCGGGCCGGCTGAGACTGAACAACCGCTGGACACCCGACCTCCCCCGGAGTTTGATTGCGCAACCTGGCGGGAGAGCAGACATGGCCGATGTTTCCAAGCAAAAGCGCATCTGGGCCTGGATGCTCTTTGACTGGGCTCAACAGCCTTTCGCGACGCTTGGCCTGACCTTTGTCTTTGCGCCCTATTTTGCCGCAGTGGCCGCCGGATACTTCCTCGCGCAGGGCCTCGAAGAAGGCGCAGCCCGGGCCAGCGCCCAGGGCCTCTGGTCTTCAGCCCAGACCGTTGCGGGGCTGATCATCGCCTTCACCGCACCGTTTCTGGGGGCGTGGGCGGACACCACCGGACGCAAGATGCCCTGGATCTACAGCTTTGTCGCCTGTGCTATGGTCTGCGCCGCCGCACTATGGGTGCTGCAACCCGATGGCACCGGGTTAATGCTGGCGCTGACCTGCTTCTGGCTTGGCTTCATCGCCTCCGAATCCGCCTTCAACCTCAACAATGCCCTGCTGCCCGATCTTGGCTCCGCGGATGAGATCGGGCGTATCTCCGGCAGCGCCTCGGCTTTTGGCTATTGGGGGGGCGTGGTCGCGCTGGTCCTGATGCTTTTGCTCTTTGTCGAACAGGACAATGGCACAACCCTGATCGGTCTCGCCCCTCCCCTTGGGCTGGACCCTGACATGCGGGAAGGCACGCGCAGCGTCGGGCCCTTCATCGCGCTCTGGTTCGGGATCTTCCTGCTGCCCTATCTTGTCTGGCTGCGCGAAACCCCCGACCCCAACCGTGGCACCGCAACGGTGTCTCAGATGCTGTCAACGCTTTGGGCAAGCATCCGCGCCATCTCCAAACGCCGCTCCTGCGCAAGTTTTCTGCTCGGTTCGATGTTCTACCGCGACGCGCTCACCGCGGTTTATTCCTACGGCGGAATCTATGCGGCGCTGGTTCTGGACTGGTCGGCCATCCAGATCGGGATCTTCGGCATCATTGCGGCGATCTCTGCCGCTGTCCTGTCCTGGGTCGGCGGCATCGCGGACCAGCGTTTTGGCCCCAAGCCCGTGATCCGCACCACCATCTGGTCGCTCATCATCGTCTGCACCATCATTGTCGGCATGTCCCGCACGCAGTTCTTTGGCATTCCCCTCGCCGAAGGCTCTGCCGTCCCGGATGTGGTGTTCTTCATCTGTGGTGCCGTCATCGGCGGGGCTGGCGGGGCACTCTACTCCGCCTCGCGCTCGCTCATGGTGCGCCACGCCGATCCGACCCGCCCGGCAGAAGCCTTCGGGCTCTTTGCCCTGACCGGAAAAGCCACCGCGTTCCTCGCGCCCGCGTTGATCACGCTGGTCACGCTCTGGACGCAAAGCAACCAATTGGGCTTTTTGCCGGTGATCGGGCTCTTCCTCCTTGGGCTGGTTCTGCTAGTCTGGGTGCAACCCGAAGGGGATATTGCCCGATGATCCGACTTGTTGTTCTGTTGCTCCTGACCTTCGTGCTGGCCGCTTGCGGCGGGTCTACCCCGTCACGCGACATTTCCGGCAAACCCGCGGACCCGGGTCCGCCGCTGGACCCGGTGCTCTCCTCAAAACAGGCCAAGCAACTGTTTGGCGCCAAGCGGGACGGCTCCGGCCAGACCCCCTCTGCATATGGCTCTTATGCCAAGGGCTGCCTTGCCGGCGGCGTGGCCCTGCCAGAGACTGGCCCGACCTGGCAAGCCATGCGCCTGTCGCGCAACCGCAATTGGGGCCACCCGGAACTGGTCGACTACGTGCAGGACCTCAGCCGCGAGGCCGCGAAACAACCCGGGTGGAAGGGTCTCTACGTCGGGGATCTCAGCCAGCCCCGCGGCGGGCCCATGCTGACCGGACACCGCAGCCACCAGATCGGCCTCGATGCGGATATCTGGATGCGGGCCGCCGATGATCTGAACCTCTCCGAACGCGCACGCGAAAACATATCGTCCATCTCGATGCGCCGCTCTTCCGGGGCCTTCACCAACAACAACTGGACGCGCGCGCACCATGAGATTCTGAAGGCCGCCGCCAGCGATGCACGGGTCGCGCGGATCTTTGTCTTCCCCGGCGCCAAGGTCCAGATGTGCAAGGATGAAAAGGGTGACCGCGCCTACCTGCGCAAGATCCGTCCGTGGTGGGGGCATCACTACCATTTCCACGTGCGCTTGAGTTGCCCCAAGGGCTCTTCCGGCTGCGCCAACCAAAGCGCACCGCCGCCGGGCGATGGCTGCGCCGAGGCGCAGGGCTGGGTCGACCGGATCCTCAATCCTCCCCCGCCGGACCCCAATGCAAAACCCTCTCCGCCACGGCGCGAGCTGACCATGGGCGATCTGCCCCGAGTCTGTGCCCAGGTGCTCGCATCGGAATGATCCCAAACCGTCAGCGTCCTTGCGGCGCGACGACTTGAACTGGACCATCCGGACCTTCAACAGACCCTTGTTGAGGACGGTGGCTGTCCCACCCATCACTTTGCGTCTGCAAAACCTCCGGACAATCGCCCCTGCATGGCTGTCATCAGGACCCCGACGACAGTTTTTTGCAAAGGCCTCTCTGGCAACGCGGGGAGACACCCAAAGCCCCCTTGCGTCACCCCGCCGCACCCGTTAGAGACGCGCATCCTCAGCGAGGATCAAGTCCCCGCAACCTTGATAAAAACGGGTCACAGCATGACACGCGCACACCTCCCCGGCATCATCGCCATGGCGGCCATAGTTCTGGCCTCCAACATTCTGGTCCAATTCCTGTTCGGCGAATGGCTGACGTGGGGGGCCTTCACCTATCCGCTCGCCTTTCTTGTCACAGACCTGATGAACCGCATCTACGGCGCCTCGGCGGCCCGCGGCGTGGTCTTCGCCGGCTTCATCATCGGGGTCTTCTGCTCCCTTGTCGGCACGCAGATCATGGGAGAGTTCGGCCCCCTCGTGACCTTCCGCATCGCGCTCGGCTCTGGAATGGCTTTCCTCACAGCACAGCTTCTGGATGTTGCAGTCTTCAATCGCTTCAAGGCGGGCGCATGGTGGCGCGCACCGCTGGCCTCGACGCTGGTCGGGTCCACCATCGATACGGCGATCTTCTTCTCCGTGGCCTTCTCGGCCAGCTTGACCATGCTGGAGCCTGCAAATGACGTCTCCTGGGCCAATGCCACTGTGCCGCTTCTGGGCGTCGGCCCCGTGCTGCCCCTGTGGGTTTCCCTCGCAATCGCCGACTGGCTGGTGAAACTCAGCCTCGCGCTGCTGGCCCTCATCCCGTTCCGAATGATAGTTTCCCGGGCAGTGGGTCACCAAAAATTAGCCTGATTTGCAAAAAACACTTTGTGGTTTGAGTCACCCGTGCCACCATCATCTTGCGTGTAGGTCAACTCTCGGTAGAGACCCTGACCCCACGTACGAGCATTGCGTTGAGAAACAGCTGAAAGGAGGTGATCCAGTGTCGAGAGAAACATTGGAGAGAGGTGTCGGAACAGGTCGAGGAGCGGCAATCTAGGGCAATCCCTGGGGAGTCAAACCCCGAGCTGGCGAAAAGCCTAACCGGCCCCGCCTCCGAAATTCTCGAAGGGTCGCTCCCAGAGGGCGGCCCTTTTAGCATTGCGCCCACCACCTGCCACCAGACATCCCCATGCTGCGCATCACAGAGTCCATATCGCTTGACGACTGGGAACTGACCGAACAGTTCATCCGCGCCTCCGGTCCCGGCGGCCAGAACGTGAACAAGGTCTCCACCGCAGTGGAACTCCGGTTCGAAGCGGAACGCTCTCCCAATCTGACGCAACCGGTCAAGACCCGCTTGCGCCGCCTCGCGGGACGCCGCTGGACAAAGGAGGGCACGCTGGTGCTGCAAGTCGATGACACCCGCAGCCAGGCCCGCAACCGCGAGATCGCCCGCGAACGTCTGGCAGAACTGATCCGCAAGGCGCTTGAAACACCCAAACGCCGCATCGCGACAAAACCGACGATGGGATCACGAAATCGGCGCATCAAGGCCAAGAAAGAACGCGGAGAGGTCAAGGCCCTGCGCGGCAGGGTCGGAGGCGACTCAGACTAGCGCTCCAGGCGCGCCCCTCCCTGGGTCAACGCCCCCGCCAGCTTCTCTGTTTGAAAAATACTCTTGCCGAAGGCATCAAAACCTTGAAACTTGCGCCGTGCCGAACCATCGTACAAGACCCCGAAGGCAGGGCCATAGGCCCAGCCTGAGAGACACTGTGCGCCGCAGGCGCGCTATCTTGTAACAGATCAGAAGCGGTCCAGCAGGCGCTCGAGGTAGTCGCGTTCCACTTGTGGGCGCTCCGTCTCACCCGAACGGCGGCGCAACTCTCCCAGCAATTCCTCCGCACGGCGGTAGACGTCTTCTCCCTGCAACAGACCCTCGTCAGTGCCCACGCGTCCGGTATTGCCGTTGTTGCGCCCCAGCGGGTCGCGCTGTTGCTGCGGATCGCCACCCTGCGCAAGACCTTCCTGCCCGCCGGGCTGGTTCTGTTGCTGCTGTTGGGCAAGCGCTTCGCCAAGATTGCGCATGCCTTCCCGCAGGGCTTCCATTGCCTGGCTCTGCTGATCGATTGCTTCGCCCAGATCCCCGTCACGCAGGGCGCGCTCCGCACCGTCCATGGCCCCTTCGGCCCGGCCCAGCGCCTCTCCAGCGCGTTCGCCAGCCTCGGATCCCTGACCCGGCAAATTGTTGCGCTGGCGGTTCAACTCATTGCGCAAGGCCCGCTGACGTTCCGCAAGTCCCTCTTCGAGGGATTGCTGGCCACCCTGCCCCTGTCCCTGCTGCTGGCCTTGTCCCTGTTGGCCCTGGCCTTGCTCACCCTGGCCCTGCTGGCCCTGTTGACCTTGGCCCTGTTGTCCTTGCTGACCCTGCTGGCCCTGTTGCCCCTGGTTCAGGTCCCGAAATGCCTCGTCGGACAGTTCCTGCTGGTCGCGCAGCGTTTCGGAAAGACCTTCCATCGCCTGCTCGCCCGGAGACTGCCCTTGCCCCTGACCCTGCGTGATCTGCATGTTTTCCAGCAGTTCCTGAAGCTGGCGCATGGCTTCCTGCGCCTCGGCCATACGACCCTCTTCCATCAACTCCTGGATCCGGTCCATCATGCGCTGAATGTCGTCCTGCGACATACG
>JBELMB010000212.1:0-8805 GCA_042088665.1 Sagittula sp. | reverse complement strand
ATCATTCATCGTTGTGCGGTCACATTCCGTGCCGTAGGTTCGTGACAGGTAAAATGTTTGTGTCTCGCGTGTGTCAGGAGGAAGTCATGCTCGCCGTCGGCTCATATGTCCGGAGGCTCCGTGTTCGGAGAAGCAGCATGCTCTTTGTGGCATGGATGGCAGGATCTGTTTCTGCATCCGAGACAGGCCTTTATGATATCGAGATCATAGATCTGCCGCTGGACACTGTTCTGGATGTCGTGGGTCGTGATCTGGGGGTGGAGTTTTCCGTAGATGGATCGCGGCGTCAGCGTGTAAAAAACATCACCCTATCCGGAAACAAAGAGGCCGTCGTATCAGGATTGATGCGAGAAATCGGCATGGATTCCTTTTCCTTCAATGGCCAGATTTATGTGTCCCCCGCGGATCAGCGCGAGGTGCGTCTTGTGCGGCTGACGGATGTCTCCGTGGCGCAGGCCGTGGCGGCATTGAATGAGGCGGGGCTGATTCTGCCGGACTACGCCGTGTCCGAAGTGGCGGGCGGTGGCGCCGTCGTCTTGTCCGGGCCGGTCAAATACCTCGCCATCAGCGAAGGCGTGATTGCCTCGCTGGAGGCACAACCGGAATTGGCGCGTCAGACGGTTCGTATCCGTCGGGCGGGCATCGTCGACACAGGCAGCGCGGGCGGCGCTGCGGTGGATGCTGCGACCGAATAAGCGGGCGTGGTTTGTAAAAAAGTCATGATTTGGGGGGGCTACCTGAATGACAAAAATTGACAACAATGGTGCGGGGTCACCAGTAGACGGCGGTGATCAGGCGCGTGAGGCAGATGCCTCCAGGGCGTTTGACGGCGCGATGCAGCAGGCCGGAACGCCGGCCGCATCCACAGGCGGGTCGCATGCCGCGGCCACATCCGGTGGAGAGGCGCCTGTCTCGGGTGGCGGGCACTCCCATGAGGTGATGGCGCGCAGCTACGAGCAGGTGGACTCGCATTTCGAGGACTTCGGTCACCGCGTTACGGAAACCATTGAAGGTCCCGCAGGCCCGCAGGGTGAGCAAGGCGAACAAGGTCCGCAGGGCGTTCCCGGCGAAACTGGCGAGCAGGGCCCCGCAGGTCCGCAAGGCCCGCAGGGTGAACATGGCGAACAAGGCCCGCAGGGCGTTCCCGGCGAACCCGGTGAGCAGGGCCCCGCAGGTCCGCAGGGCCCGCAAGGTGAACATGGCGAGCAAGGCCCGCAGGGCATTCCCGGCGAACCCGGTGAGCAGGGTCCGGCAGGTCCGCAAGGCCCGCAGGGTGAAACTGGCGAGCAGGGTCCCGCAGGTCCGCAAGGTCCACAGGGTGAGCATGGCAAACAAGGTCCTCAGGGTGTCCCCGGCGAGACCGGCGAGCAGGGTCCGCAGGGTGTTCCCGGCGAGACCGGTGAGCAAGGCCCGGCAGGTCCGCAAGGCCCTCAGGGTGAGCAAGGTGAACAGGGACCCGCTGGCGCAGATGGCCACGATGGCGCTGATGGCCGCGACGGTGTCGACGGCCAGGACGGCGCTGATGGCCGCGACGGTGTCGACGGCCAGGACGGCGCTGATGGCCGCGACGGTGTCGACGGTCAGGACGGCGCAGATGGCCGCGACGGTGTCGACGGCCAGGACGGTGCAGACGGTCGTGACGGTGTCGACGGTCAGGACGGTGCAGACGGTCGTGACGGTGTTCAGGCCGAGGCAGACACCGATGGTGACGGCGTCATCAGCAACGACGAGTTGCGCTCTGCGCTGCGTCCGGATGCCGACATCAACGGCGACGGTACGGTCAGTGTCGAAGAACTGGCGCAGACCGACAAGGGCGAGCGCGGCGAGAAGGGTGACAAAGGCGACAAGGGAGACGTCGGCGACAAGGGTGACAAGGGTGACAAGGGCGATACCGGCACGGTCGATATCACCCAGTCGATCACCCGCACCATCGACGTGGATGTGGACATCAACATCGACGCCAATTTCGACCTGTCGAAGAACGTCACCAAGAACTTTGACGTGTCTTTCAACCGTTCGGGCTGCTTTGGCGATTTCGCCGTGACCAAGGGCGGCCAGTCAGGCCAGACCGGTCAGACGGGCCAGAGCTTTGCGGTGGACACCAATGTTCAGGACGTTTCGTTCAACCGCTCTTCCAGCCTCAGCTTTGACTTCCAGGTCGGTTTCAATGCCGGTGTGGCGGCAGCAGGCATGGG
Organism: Sagittula sp.; assembly: GCA_042088665.1. Classification (GTDB taxonomy): domain Bacteria; phylum Pseudomonadota; class Alphaproteobacteria; order Rhodobacterales; family Rhodobacteraceae; genus JBELMB01. Next base: position 6,610 of record JBELMB010000212.1, on the reverse strand, counting down.
TCAGGCCGGTGGCGGTGTCGGCGGCATGGGCGGCATGGGCGGAGCCCAGGGCGCGGGCGGCATGCAGGGTCTGCAGCAATTGCTGCAACAGATCATGCAGCTGGTCGAACAGCTCAAGGCCTTTATCCAGCAGGCGCTTCAGCAGTTTGTCGAAGCACTCCAGCAGGGGGGCGGTGCCGAAGGCGGTGACAAGGCCGGCGGCGGCCAAGGCGGCGGCATGGACGGCGGCAACAAGGCCGGCGGCGGTCAGGGCGGCGACATGGGCGGCAAGGGCGTCGGTGACGGTGGCCAGGCTGACGGCGGCGCCAAGATGGGCGGCGGACACAAGCCGGGCGGCATGGACGTCCACCAGATGATGCAGGACTGCATCAAGGACATCAAAGACCTGATGGCAGGCTATGCGCAAAATCCGACGCAGCAGGGCGGTCAGCAAAACATGATGAAGCAGGCGCACGCCAGCATCGACCAGATGGGGCACCAGATGGTGTCTCAGTGCCACGCCAACTCTTCGGGAGGGTTCGCAGCTGATTTTGCGGCCAATTTCGCAGGTGGCCTGGGGGCTGAAACCGGCACCGGCGATCACAAATGATCCCGGAGCGGTCCCCCTCATGCAGCGAGGGGGGCCGCTAGCCATATGACGACAAAAGGCAAAGGCCGCCCGCTGCGGCCGGATCCGAAACCAAAGAACCAAAAGCAACACCAAAGGAGAGACCATATGCCAGTTGCACCCACTGACCCGACCGGAGACGTTCAGGGTTCCGACCCGAACCAGGCCGCACTGGAAGCCCGTTTCCAGCAGCTTTACGTTTCGATGATGGAGAAGAAGCTTCAGTTCAAGGAAGCGACGGAACCCTTCAAGACCGACAACGAAAACGCCTCCAAGGGCTGAGTTTTCGACCGAAAGAACCGGCAGGTGCGTGGCCGTACGCACCTGCCCCTTTTCCTTTTCACAGCACCCGAGGAGAGTGATCCTTGCGCAAGGACATCGCACTCATACTGTTGATCCTCGCCATTCTGGCCTTGATCATCGTGCCCCTTGGGCCAGCGGTGCTGGACGTTTTGCTGTCCATCAACCTGTCGTTGGCGGTGCTATTGCTGATTGTGGCGGTGTATCTGAAACACCCCGCCGATTTTTCGACCTTTCCCACCGTGATCCTTCTGGGGACGGCGTTCCGTCTGGCGCTGTCCATTGCCACGACCCGGCAGATCCTGTCAGAGGCGGAAGCTGGGCAAATCATTGAAACCTTTGGCACCTTCGTGATTGGTGGCAATATTGCCATCGGTCTGATCGTGTTTCTGATCATCACCGTCTTTCAGTTCCTCGTGGTCACCAAGGGCGCCGAGCGCGTCGCCGAGGTCTCTGCCCGTTTCGCGCTGGACGCATTGCCGGGCAAGCAGATGTCCATCGACGCCGACCTGCGGGCGGAGAACATCGACAAGGCCACGGCCTCTGAACGCCGCGCGCGTCTGGAACGCGAAAGCCAGTTCTTTGGCTCGATGGACGGCGCGATGAAGTTCGTCAAAGGCGATGCCATCGCCGGGCTCATCATCATCTTCATCAACCTGATCGGCGGCATTTCCGTCGGCATGCTGGTGCTGGGTTTCACCTTCGAAGATGCGATTGCCACCTACACACTTCTGACGCTGGGCGATGGCCTTGTGGCGCAGTTGCCCGCGCTTTTGATGGCGCTTTGTGCCGGCATCGTGACCACCCGCATCGACGGGGAAGAGAACGTTGACCTCGGTTCTGACATCTGGCGCGATCTGGTCACCGATCCGCGGGTGCCGGCGGCGGCCTCTGGCATTGTTCTTCTGATCGGTTTGATCCCGGGGTTCCCGCTGCTGAATTTCGCGGTCGCCGCCAGTATTTTGCTCATTGTCTCCTTCTCGGTTCGCAAGGTCCTGCTCGAGGAACAATCCCAGGAGTTGCTGGCTCTTGCCGCAGGTCCGGCGGGCGCGGTGGCGGCACGTCAGGGGGGCGCGGATGACGCCACGGGCGGCGAGCCGGGCCTGCGTGGGCCCGAAAATGCCAAACCGCAGGCGCCAAGGTCCAACCGGTTGACGCTGCGCCTTGGTGCGGCACTTGCCGAGGAACTGGACGGCACCGAACTCAACGACAAGCTGGACGTGCTCTTTGACCGCTACGAGAGGACGCGGGGTCTGCGCTTTGCCCCGCCATCGATCGAGATCGATCCTGACGAAACCCGTGCGCGGGTGTTCGAAGTGGAACTCGACGAAGTGCCGCTGCTGACGGAAACCGTGCCCGAGGACAGCATGTTGCTGGCCTGCGACGAAAAGGTTCTGGCGGGCATCGGCATCGAAGCCGCGCAGATCAAGCCGATGCGCTGGCGCGAGATGACGGGGTACTGGGTGCCGGAGGCCCTGCGCGAAACCGTGCAGCGCGCGCAGTTGACGCCGCTGCAAGCGGAGCAGCACATCGCCACGATGGCGTTCCGGATTGCCGAAAGCAACGTGGGCACGCTGTTCTCGAACCAGCAGTTCGATGCCTTTCTGACCAGCCTCGCCCAGAGCAACCCGCGCCAGCGCGAAGAGCTGGAGCAGAAGGTCGACCGCGCCGTGCTTTTCCAGACCCTGCGCTACCTCGCCGAAGACGGCGTGCCGCTGCGCCCGGTGGGTCTGATCGTGGATGCTTTCCTCAGCTGGCTCCAGAACGAGGGCAACGTGGGCGCGCTGGCGCTGTCGGAATACATGCGCGGCAGCCTGAAACGCCAGATCTGCCACGCGCTGTCGGCCGGGCGTGGCACGATCGGCGTGATCCTGCTGGATCCGATGATCGAAAGCGCCGCGCGGGCCGCGATTGCCGCCACGACAAAGCAGGACAGCGCCGCAGCCACGGATGGACTGCCCTTCAACGTGGAAAACTCCGAAATGATCCTGGGCCAGTTCCGCCAACTCGCGGCGCAGCTCAGTCAGGACGATCCTATCCCCGTGGTGATCGCCTCGTCGACCATCCGCCGCAGGATGCGCAACTACCTTTCGGCGAACCGGGTGTCACTCCCCGTGCTTGCGCCGCATGAACTCTCGCCGGAAATCAATGTCCACCCCGTTGCGCGCATCGCTCTGCCGCTGGGGCAGGGGCAGCGCTAGACCGCGCGACACCAGTCGGGTCCGCAAGGGTCCGCGCCACAAGGAGACTGAGGATGCAGTGGTTACAAGGGCTTCGCATGCGCACGCTTGCGCTGATCACCGGATTGGTGATGCTCGCCGGCTGTCAGGAAGTGCTCTATTCCGAGCTGAGCGAAGGCGACGCCAACGAGATGGTCGCGCTCTTGGTGCTGTCGGGCATCGCGGCCGAGCGGCAAAAGGACCAGAGCCAGACCTATTCGGTCATGGTCGAGGAGGGGGATCTCGCCGTCGCGGTCACGGTGCTGAAGAATGCTGGCCTCCCGCGGGAGAAGTTTTCCAGCCTTGGCGAGGTTTTTGGCGACACCGGTGTGGTGGGCACGCCCTTCGAGGAACGCGTGCGTTTTGCTCATGCGACCAACGAGGAACTCAGCCATACGATCAGCCAGATCAAGGGCATCGACCGGGCCCGCGTGCATGTGGTCATCCCGCCCGAAGAGCGGTTTGGCAAGTCCAGCGAACCAGCCCGTGCCTCGGTCGCGATTTTCCATGACAGCTCGTTCCAGTCGAGCGCCTTTTCGGCCCGGATCAAGACTTTGGTGGCCTATGCGGTGCCGGGGCTAGAGGTCGAGAGCGTCTCCGTGTCGTTCTTTCTGACTCCGGGATTTGTGGTGCAGACCTTGCAGTCCGCGCCGACGCCCGGTGCGGTCGAGGCAAGTCAGGGCGGATCCCCGGTGCTCTATCCCGCTGGTGGTGGTGTGCCGCTTGTGGGGATCGGAATGATCCTGATTGCGATCCTTTTGATCCGTGTGGGCACGCTGGGGTGGCGTCGCGCGGGACGCGCGCAGCAATCGAGCGCGGGACGCGCGCAGCAATCGAGCGCGGGACGCGTGCAGCAATCGAGCGCGGGACGCGCGCAGCAATCGAGCGCGGGACGCGCGCAGCAAACAAACGCGGGACGCGCGCAGCAGGCAGGTGCAGGACCCGTGCAACAGCAGGGCGCAGGACACGCGCAGGGTGCAGGACACGCGCAGCCAGACAACGCGCGACGCTTGATGCGTGAAGACGTGATTGCCCGCCGGGAGCGCGTGACCCATGGCTGATACCTTGAGTTTCGATCAGGCCGTGTCGCGCTTTGCAGAGCCGCCGCTTGGCGCGCTGCGGGACGCGCTGGTGTCCGACTGGGCCGCGGGCTTTGGCGATGCGGGTCTGTCTCGCGCCATCCTTGACGACAACCGTCTAGAGGCACGCATCGTTTCAGAGATCTGCAGCGACGTTGGCTTGCACCGTGTGACAGAAGCGCCCGCTGCGGCGCATCGCGCGGTCATTGCCGCGCTCGCCGTGCATGGGGCAGAGGGCTTTGCCCAACTGGTTGGATGCGCGCTGCACCGACTGACAGTCATGGAATGGGTGACGTGGAACAGCCTTGAGGCGCATCTGCCGGGCGTTGCCCTTGCGCAGGCCCGCATGGCCCTGACTGCCGTCACGGTGGAGCAAAGCCTTGCCGCTGGCGGCGTGCAATGCGTCGAGCCGGACCTGACCGCCGACAGGCTTCTGGCCAATGGCACGCTGTGCCTCGGGGCCTGGCGCGCCAGCCTGCCGCCCACGGTCGCGCAGCGCCTGTCGCTCTTTTACGCGGACTGGCCGCTTGACGGCCCGCAGGCCGGTGCGGTGATCGTCACCGCCGTGGCGGATCGTCTGATGGAGCAGAGCACATGAGCGCGCCCGTCAACCTCAAGGTCTTTTCCGGTGCGGTGGTCAAGGCGCAGGATTACCACGCGCAGATCGCCCAAAAGGAACAGGACGCGCAGGACGAAAAGCAGGCGCAGGACATCATCGCCGCCGCGAAACTCCGCGCCGCAGAGATCATCGCCGAGGCCGAGACCCGCGCGGCTGCCCGGGATGCGGAGCTGACGCAGATCTCTGACGAGGTCCTGCAACGGTTCATGAACGAACACGCCATCGATGATGCCGCCCGCGCGGTCCGCTATATGGTCGACCTGACGGCCCGCGTGCGCGAGGATTTCGAGGACATGAGCCCATGGTTCCGTCCCCTCGTCCGCGGCGCGGTCGAGCAGATCATCGGCCAGATGCCAGAGGCCGAGGTCTGGACCGGGTTGGTGGAGCAATCCCTGAACGAAGTGCGCGACCGCTGGGAGCTTGTCCTGCGTTGCCATCCGTCCCGGCAGGCGATGCTGACCGAGTTGGTCGCCAGCTCGGACACCCTCGCCCGCGCGATCCGCGAAGTGCAGGGCGACCGCGACCTGAGCCCGCTGGACTGCTTTCTCGTCAGTGGACAGGGTGTTCTGGACATCGGGATCGAGACGCAACTCGAGACGTTTCTGCGCACGGTCGAGATGATGTTCGATGCCGAGGATGGTCTGGAGGACGATTTCCATGTCTGACGGCGCGCGCGGTCTTTCCCGGTCGGTCAACCCTGCGCCAGAGGCGGCGGGCGGATCCGATATCCTGCCCGGCACCCTGCGCGGGCGGCGGCTGAAACGCGTCGCGGCACGGGTGGGCGAGCAGCCGCTCGTGCAGAGCTTTGGCACGGTGGTGGACATTCAAGGCCCGCTGGCCCGCGTGTCCGCCCCCAATTTCCAGGTCGGTGACATTTGTGAATTCCTGCTGCGCGGGGGCCAGCCCTTGCTGGGCGAGGTGATCGGCCTGCAGAACCGGTTGACCCTGATCACCCCCCTCGGCCCGATCCAGGGCATCGGTCAGGGCACGCTGGTGCGCCGGCGTGGCCCGACGCTCGAGATGGACTTCTCTGATGCGCTGATGGGTCAGGTGGTGTCCGGCCTCGGCGAAGTGATCGGACCAAAGCCCGAAGGCGCGCGCTGGCAGCCGCTGCCCATTCGCAACTTTTCGCCGCCGCCGATGGATCGGGCTTTGATCGACACCGCGATGGCCACCGGCATTCGCGCCATCGACGGACCGATGACGCTTGCGCGCGGGCAGCGGATCGCCATCATCGGCCCGCCGGGGGTTGGCAAATCCTCGCTTCTGGCGGGGATCGCCTCCAACTGTGAGGCGGATGTGGTGGTCTTTGGTCTGATCGGGGAGCGCGGCCGCGAAATCTCTGATTTCATTTCGCGCAAGATCCCCGACAGCACGCGCCGCCGCCTCGTTGTGGTGGCCGCACCTGCCGACCGGCCCGCGCTGGAACGGATCCACGCCGCCAACACGGCCACGGCCATCGCCGAAGGGTTCCGCAATCAGGGCAAATCGGTGCTGCTGATCCTTGACAGTCTGACCCGCGTGGCCCGCGCAATCCGCGAAGTCGGATTGGCCGCGGGCGAGCCGCCGACCCGGCGTGGCTACCCGGCCTCAGTCTTTGCGCGCCTGCCCGAATTGATCGAACGGCCCGGCCGGGCCAAACGCGGCGAGATCACCGCGATCTATTCGGTTCTGGCAGAGGGCGATCCGACCAACGACCCCATCGCCGAAGAGACCCGCAGCCTCGTGGATGGTCACATCATCCTCGATGCAAAGGCCTTTGCCTCCGGTCGTTTTCCACCGATCG
>JBELMB010000211.1:0-8814 GCA_042088665.1 Sagittula sp. | reverse complement strand
GTGATGCCCGACTGATCGACCGACCGGATTGGCAATCCGACACGGCCGCCCGGGATTTCTACGACTACGGCTACCTGCGCGACAATCCGGCGGGCTGGCACAAGGAACTGTGGTTCCACGAAGCCGGAGACCGCTCATGGCTGGTGGTCACCCGCAACACGGTCACGCATGAAATCGCCTCTGTTGAACTTGCCCGGGATGTGGCGCGGGCGCGGGAACGCAGCAAATGAGCCAGATCAACCGACTGAAAACCGGCGGCCAGATCGACCGCGCCACGTCCCGGGAATTCACCTTTGATGGCAGGGCATACCAGGGCTATGCCGGCGATACGCTGGCTTCGGCCTTGCTGGCGAATGGCGTGCGCCTGATGGGCCGCTCGTTCAAATACCACCGCCCGCGTGGTGTTCTGACGGCAGGATCAGAAGAACCGAATGCCATCGTGGAATTGCGCACAGGCGCGCGTCAGGAACCCAACACCCGCGCCACCACGGCAGAGCTTTATGACGGGCTCACGGCACGCAGCCAGAACCGTCTGGGATCGCTGAGGTTCGATCTTCTGGCGATCAACGATCGGCTCTCGAATTTTCTGACGGCGGGCTTTTATTACAAGACCTTCATGTGGCCAGCCGCGTTCTGGGAAAAGCTGTACGAGCCGGTCATCCGCCACGCGGCCGGACTTGGGTCGCTGTCGCTTGAGGATGATCCGGACGTCTACGACAAGGGGTTCCTGCACTGTGACCTGCTGATTGTCGGGGCCGGACCTGCCGGATTGTCCGCCGCGCTCACGGCGGGGCGCGCGGGCGCGGATGTGATCCTTGCAGATGAAGATTTCCGCATGGGCGGACGTCTGAACAGTGAGACCTTCACTCTGGATGAGGCCAGTGGCGCGGATTGGGCCGCCAGAACCGTGGCCGAGTTGGTCAGTTTGCCCAACGTCCGGGTGATGCCGCGCACCACTATTATCGGCGCCTTCGACCATGGCATCTACGGCGCGGTTGAACGGGTCAGCGATCATCTTCTCGCACCCGAAGAGGGCAAGCCCCGTCAGATCCTCTGGCGTGTCTATGCCAAACGCACTGTGCTGGCAGCGGGGGCCACGGAACGTCCGATTGCCTTTGAAAACAATGATAGGCCCGGGGTGATGTTGGCCTCCGCCTTGCGCACATATGCCAACAGGTTCGCTGTGGCGGTGGACAAGCGCGTTGCCATTTTCACGAACAACGATGACGGGCACCGGACGGCAGCGGACCTGCACGCCCGGGGCATCAAGATCGCCGCCGTCGTCGATGTACGTCCCGATGCCCCCCGCAGTCCCGATTACGACGTGCTGTGCGGAGAAGTTGTCGACACCAAGGGTCGCCTCGGCCTGACGCGCGTTGCCCTCAGACTGGCGGATGGCAGCAGCCGAACCCTTGAGTGCGGCGCGTTGGGACTGTCCGGCGGCTGGAACCCGAACGTCCATTTGACCTGCCACCAACGCGGGCGGCCCGTTTGGGACGACAGCCTTGCGGCCTTTGTGCCCGGCGGCGACCTCCCCTCCGGAATGATCGTTGCGGGCGCGGCCCGAGGTGCGATGTCAACGGCAGCGGCGCTGCGCGAGGGTGTTGTTGCCGCTCAATCGGCGCTTGAACTGGACGCACCCGCGCCGGATCTGCCCAAGGCAGAGGATGCGCCCGTCTCGCTCAAACCCTTCTGGTATGTCGAAGGCGGCACCCGCGCGTGGCTCGATCAGCAGAACGACGTGACCGTCAAGGACGTCAAACTCAGCCATCAGGAGGGGTTTCGGTCGGTCGAGCATCTGAAGCGGTACACCACGCTGGGCATGGCCACGGATCAGGGCAAGACATCGAACATGGGCGGCCTTGCGATCATGGCTGAACTGGCTGGCAAGACCATACCAGAGGTGGGGACGACAATCTTTCGCCCGCCCTATACACCAACGGCAATCGGGGTCTTTGGGGGCCGTCACCGCGGTCAGGACTTCCACCCCAAACGCCTTACGCCCAGCCATGATTGGGCGGTCGAACAAGGCGCGGTGTTCGTGGAGGCGGGCAATTGGCTGCGCGCGCAATGGTTCCCGCGCCCCGGCGAAACCACATGGCGGCAAAGCGTCGACCGCGAAGTGCTGGCGACACGCCGGTCCGTGGGCGTCTGTGACGTCACGACCCTTGGCAAGGTGGACGTGCAAGGCACCGAGGCTGCCGACTTCCTCAACAAGATCTACTGCAATGGCTTTGCCAAACTCGCCGTGGGCAAGACCCGTTATGGCCTGATGCTGCGCGAAGACGGCATCGTGATGGATGACGGCACAGCCGCCCGGCTGGCAGAAGACCATTTCGTGGTCACGACAACCACCACGAACGCCCTGCCCGTCTACCGGCACATGGAATTCGTGCGCCAATGCCTGTTTCCGGACATGGACGTGCAGTTGATTTCGACCACCGAAGCATGGGCGCAATATGCGGTGGCCGGGCCAAACAGCCGGAGGGTTCTGGAAAAGATCGTCGATCAGGACATTTCGAACGAAGCGTTCCCTTTCATGGCCTGCGCCAACATCAGCGTCTGCGGCGGCCTGCGTGCGCGTCTGTTCCGTATTTCCTTTAGCGGAGAATTGGCCTTTGAGATCGCCGTTCCCACCGCTTATGGCGATGCGCTGATGCGCAAGATCATGGAGGCCGGTGCAGACTACGAGATAACGCCCTATGGGACAGAGGCACTGGGCGTCATGCGGATCGAAAAAGGGCATGCGGCAGGGAACGAATTGAATGGCACAACCACCACCCGGAACCTCGGTATGGAACGGATGGTGTCCAAAAAGAAAGACAGCATCGGATCTGTCCTCTCAGAGCGCGAAGGGCTGAACACCGCCGAAGATCTGCGCCAGATCGGAATCAAGCCCGTCGATCCGGAGGCCCCGGTGCCAGCGGGCGCGCATTTGATGAACCTCAACGGCCCTGTCGATGCCGCCCATGATCAGGGCTATGCCACCTCGTCGTGTTACTCGCCCAATCTGGGGCACGCCATCGCGCTTGGCTTTCTCAAGAACGGGTCGGAACGGCTGGGAGAGCGCATGCGCCTTGTCAGCCCGTTGACGCAGGTCGACACGGAAGTGGAAATCGTCAGCGCACATTTTTATGACCCCGAAGGAGGACGGCTTCGTGCATGATCTGAAACCACGCACCGCCTTGGGCGGAGCAGCGCCGCGTACCGACAGGTTCGGGCACGTCACGATCGCTGAAAACGATGGATTGGCCCTTGCTTCGATCGCCGCGCGGATGGGGCGCGAGGCGGATTGCCACAAGACGCTGGGCGCGCGCCTCGGGTCGGTGCCGGCCCCCGGGCGGGCCGTCTTTCGTGACCCCGAAACAGGGTTCTGGACCGGGCCGGATCAATGGATGATCAGCGCGCCTGCCGCCACGCAGGAGCTGCTGGCCGATGATCTCAAGGCGCAGTTCGAGGGCAACGCGTCGGTGACCGAGCAATCGGGCGCCTGGGTCTGCCTCGATCTGATCGGGGAGGGTATGGCGGACATCATGGAACGTCTCTGCGCGGCCCCCATTCGCAAGATGCAGGCCGGTGCAGCGCAGCGCACCACCATTCATCAATTGGGGTGCTTCGTGATCCGCCAAACTGCCCCGGACCATCTGCGCATCCTCGGCCCCCGCGCCTCTGCCGGAACCCTGCACCACGCCCTGTTGACGGCGGCGCGGTCGACGGCCTAGCCCGGAGGCAACATGCTGTTGTCGCGAACCCGAAAGGAATTGACGTTCTTGCGGTCCTCGTTCGGATGCATGCCAAACACTTCGTTGTAATTCTTGATCAAGGTGAAAGACGACGCATAGCCCACGGCGGCCGCGACTTCGGCCATCGTGTAGTTGCCGTATAGCAAGAGCTGCCGGGCTTTGTGCATGCGCAATATCCTGTAATAGACCGACGGCGACCGCCCCGTGGTTTTCTGAAACATCCGTTCCAGTTGCCGCACGGAGACGCCCACTTCGCGGGCCACATCCGCGATATTGAGCGGGTCTTCCAGATGGTTGGTGAACATCGCAAGCGCGTCGCGAATGATCTGGGGCAGCATGTCGTTTGTGCTTTCGGACGCAAAGGTCGGCTTGCGCTGCGACACCCCCTGCCCCCGCACCAGCGGATGCTGAAACCAGCAGGCAACTTCTGTGGCCACATCCGCGCCAAGGGAGTCCTCGATCAGATGCAACGACAGATCAAAGGCAGCAGCGGCCCCCGATGCTGTCAGACGCCGGCGGTCCAATGTGATCACATCTGTCGAGGGAACATAGTTCGGGAACTCTTCGGCAAAGGCGGCCTCGTAACACCAATGCACCGACGCCGTGTGCCCCTCCAGCAGACCAGACCGGGCGAGCGGGAAAACACCGCCGCTGATCGCACCGACAACGGTGCCGTGACGGGCGATTTTCCGCAGCTTGCCGTTGGAACGCTCCGGGTCCGTGAATTGCGACGACGGCGCGCTCAGGAGGTACACGTGTTCAATCACGTCGAGGTCCAAAAGCGCCACGTCCGGGTCAAACCAGACATGCGCGCTGGCCTCGACCCGGCGCCCGTTCTCGGACACGATCGTCCAGTCGAACACCTCGCGCCCGACGATCTCGTTTGCCGCGCGCAAGGGTTCTATCATCGAGGTCAGGCACGCCATCGGAAACCCGGGAAAAATGAGAAATCCGATCCGGAGCTTTTCATCTTTATGCATAAAATTATACTATCAGGAAAATCGCCTGCTATACTAGACCTCTGATGGTGTAAAATTCTTGCAACGGGTTTGTTAAGCCAAGTGGATAGGATATTGAGATGAACCTAGATTCTTTGGATGTCTCAATGTCGAATACTCTATTGCAGCAAGATCCGCACCGCGTCGTCGAACATCGGGAAAAAGTTCTCGAGGTGGCCATCGGGCGCGAAGTGCGCGCCTACCGTCGCAAGCAGGAAGTGACGGTTGCCGAACTGTCCGCGACAACGGGCCTGTCCATCGGGATGTTGTCCAAGATCGAAAACGGCAATACCTCACCGTCGTTGACCACGTTGCAGAGCCTCGCAAATGCGCTTTCGGTTCCACTGACCGCTTTCTTCAAAAGCTTTGAGCAATCGCGGACGGCGGTGCATACCAAGGCTGGCGAAGGCGTGGAGATGGAACGTGCGGGCACCCGCGCCAACCACCAATACAACCTGTTGGGCCATATTGGATCAAACGCAAGCGGCGTCATTGTCGAACCCTATCTGATCACCCTCTCAAACGAAGCGGATGTATTCCCGACATTTCAACACGCCGGAATCGAAACGATCTATATGCTCGAAGGCGAGGTCGACTATCGTCACGGCGACAACATCTACAAACTCAAGCCCGGCGACACGCTGTTTTTTGATGCCGACGCCCCCCATGGTCCAGAAGCGCTCGTGACACTGCCCGCGCGCTATTTGTCGATCATCAGCTATCCGCAGGAAAGCTAGAACGCGACGCGTCCCAGAACGGGCAATTGCAACTCGCGTTTCAGCTTGCGACGCATCGCGTCTGCATAGTCCTCATAGCCATTTGCGATCATGGCAAAAGATGCGGGACCGTGAATGACCCGGCTTTCAAAGTAGCGTAGCAGTTCGGATTTCACCGGGGTTGGCCCAGTCACGGCGGAATTGCCAATGACCAGAGCGTTGACAGTGATCCGGGAGAACCCCCCGCCTGCATAGACCTGCCCCGGTGTCACACCAATGTTGTTCTCTCCGTCCCCGGATACGTCGATCGTCTTGACCCAGCACTGCGCTTTCTGCGCGAGCAGCGACTGAGCATACAAAAGCGATGTGCCAAGGGCGGTCTTCAGCCCGGCGCGTACCTTGCGATGCGCGCGGATCCGGGCAATTGCCGCGTCCAGCGCGCGCGCGCTGACCAGATCGATCCACGGCTGGATGAGGTATTGGTGATTGCGAGAGCTCCACTCGTAGACCGCCAAGGAGACCGGCGCGCTCGTGTTGTCGAGGATCTGCGCACGAATGTCGGGATGGTCCAGCGCCGCGGCCAATCCGTTCACCTGCTGCGCGTATTCCGCCGGATCCACGGACCCCGAGACATCGAGCGCCAGAACCAGAGCCAGACGACAGCTCTGGGCGTGCGCCATCTGGCTCAGCCCCAGCAGCAGCACCAATGCGCGCAATCCTGTGATCACAAGGGCGCGCATCGGCATGACCGGTCAGGTCTTGAGCGCTGGTTCAGTGTCCAGATCCGGCCAGATCCCGGCCGATGTGGGCAGGCCGTCATCAAAGGCCTCAAGATAGTCCAGCATCATCGGACGATTGTCGATAAAGCCTTTGTAGGTGGCCAGTTCATCCGGCAGATCCCGCACGACACGGTGAAGCCGGCGCCCCCATTTGGGAATCGTCATCAGGTCCTGAAAGCTGCACAGGTAGCAGCGGATCGGAAAGACAAGCGCATTGGACCGCGGCAAACGGTAGAAGGTTTGCAACTCGACCCGCAAATGCTGCTTTGACCCGATGTTCTCGGGCGTGAGCGTCGTCTTCTGGACGCCCCATTTGTGGTAGTTTTCGGGGCTGGTATCGAGCAGCGGATTGACCGTCATCGTCCAGTTCAACCGCCGCGCGGGCGCCCCTTGCTGAATGTTCAGCAGGAATTTGAGTGCGCGCACAAAGATGCCTTTTTCATGCGCCAGCGGCACCGGTGCGTGCCATTCAAAGAAGTTCATCCCGATGTCGAAATCCAGCGACCAATCGGCCTGCGTCGTCACCGTGCCCGCATCCATCCAAAGGTTGTCATCGCGCTGATCCAGCACACAGTAGTCACCCTGCGCCTGTCGCGTGATGTATTCCATCGGTCCGTAGGGCAGCGTTGTTTCGTCCAGAAAGACAAAGCTGTCGTCGATCCCCAACGGTTTGTTGATCCAGCGCCAGTTGTGGCCATCACGGTGCAGCTCGAACAGGTCCGGATAATCCTCGGACTTGGACACCATGATCAACTCGAGCAGATCCCAGCCCGCCAGCGTCATATGGGGCAGGGACTGGCAACGCAAAGGATCGTCCGCCAGCACCAGAGCCCGGTCGCGCATTTCGGAGACGTAGTGTTCGTCTACGTCAAACCGCTTTTCGTAGACCGAGTCCTTTGGACCGCCACGGTGCTGCTCCATGTTGACGGAGTACATGTAGCTGTCTTCGTGAAACGGAAACGGGAACCGTTTGATCGCACGCTCCGAATTGTAGAATGAATAGTCGTCGCGGAAGGTTTCGTCGTTGAACTGAATGGTCATGTTGTCTCTCCTCGCACGCGCGCTATCGGTCCAGCACCAGCGTCTTGCCTTCAAAGCGGCTGACGCAGGGCATGATCTTTTGTCCACTGCTGTGTTCTGCGTCATCCAGCCAGTGGTCGCGGTGAATGAAGTTTCCGGAATAGTCGATCACGGCAGTTTCGCACTGCCCGCAGGCACCACCCCGGCACAGGTACGGGGCGTCGACGCCGCACCGCTCCATCGCTTCGAGCAGGCTTTCCTGTTCGCCGACTTCGATGACCTTGTTCGAGACGGCCAGCTTGACCTCGAAGGGTTTGCCGGGCTGAGGTGCCAGAAATTCCTCGTAGTGGATCGCCTCGCGCGGCCAGCCCTCGGCGGCGGCGGTCTGGCGAACCCATTCGATCATCCCTTTCGGTCCGCACACGTAGACATGCGTGCCAAGTGGCTGACCGTCCAGCAGGTTCACCAGATCAATCGTCTGCGATTGGTCATCGAAATAGACATGCGTCTCGTTGGGATGATGGCTGGTCAGCTCATCGACATAGGACCCAAGGTTTTCGGAGCGGCAAGCGTAGTGCAACTCCCAATGGCCGTTGAACCGCTCCAGTTGTTTGATCTGCGCGAGGAAGGGCGTGATCCCGATACCGCCCGCCAGAAACAGGTGCTTTTTGGCGCGCAGGTCGAGACTGAACAGGTTGACGGGATAAGAGACGACCATCTCGTCCCCGACGCTGACGTTGTTGTGCATGAACAGCGATCCGCCCCTGCCCGCATCGTCCCGCCGCACCGAGATCGTGTAGGCGGTCTGATCCATCGGGTCAGACATCAGCGAATAGGGGTTCATCCGGGTGATGTCGCCATCGCGCATCTCTACGACCGTATGTGCGCCGCCCGAAAATGTCGGCAGCAGACCACCATCGGTGCGTTTGAATTCAAACCGGGTCACGAGGTCGTTCAACGGCACAATCTCCGTGACGGTCACGGCAATCTTTTCTGCACCGCTCATTCGTAAATCCCCTTCTGCTCTGGCACATTGCCCGGGTCTTCGGCGTCAATGCACACGCCCTGATAGGCGGCCAGACGACGCGAATAGTGATCGCGGACAAACAGGTTCAACCCGCAATGGCTGCACACGAACGGATCGGTTTCGACGTCTTCGGTGATGCCCTTGCAATGCACGCACTGCATCCGGCGGGCAATGCTGCCGCGATGCTCTGTCTGAATGGCCGTATGCGGAATACCAGCGGACATGGCCGCGTTCTGGGCCTGCCCCATCAGGCCTTCGGTCCCGGCCAGATAGACTTGCAGGCCCATTTTCGCGTCTGACAACGCCTTTCGCAGGCGGGACTCCGCGGCGCCGTAGCTGGGCCCCGAATAAAAGGACGCAGGCTTCAAGGCGCGCAGCTTGTCCTCGAAGGCCTCGCCCTTCGGGATGTAGATGATATGCGCCTTTGCCATCATCTTCGGCGTTGCAACATCCAGAATCGCCTCGGCCCCATGCGCGTCGGCGACCAGTAAATGTGCCGAGCCGTCACGCGCTTCGAGTGTGCCGTAGACC
>JBELMB010000210.1:0-8867 GCA_042088665.1 Sagittula sp. | reverse complement strand
CAGTCAGGTGCCGAGCATCGCGGGGCTGGAGGTGACGGCGATTGTCGATCTTGACCCCGACCGCGCCCGCGCTGCCTGCCGCGCGGTCGGCTGGGACGACGCGCGGCTTGACGCCACGGCGATTGTCGATGCGGGCAGCGCACTTGCCGCGCGCGACGATGTGGATGTGGTCATCGAGGCAACGGGCAACCCGCGCGCCGGGATCCAGCACGCCGAGGCGGCCTTTTCCCATGGCAAACACGTTGTCATGGTCAACGTGGAGGCCGACGCGCTGGTGGGCCCTTTGCTGGCGCGCAAGGCGGCGTCGGCCGGAGTCTGCTACTCCATGGCGTATGGCGATCAGCCTGCGCTGGTGGCGGAAATGGTCGACTGGGCCCGTGCCACCGGGTTCAGCGTGACCGCCGCAGGCAAGGGCACAAAGTACCTGCCAGCCTACCACGCTGTCACACCCGACGATGTCTGGTCGCACTACGGGCTGTCGGCGCAACAGGCGGCTGCGGCGGGGATGAACCCGCAGATGTTCAACTCCTTTCTTGACGGCACCAAGAGCGCGATCGAGATGGTGGCCATTGCCAATGCCTGCGGGCTTGATCTGCCGTCTGAGGGGCTGGAATTTCCGGCCTGTGGCGTGGATGACCTTGCCCATGTCCTGCGTCCCCGTGCCTGTGGTGGCCAGTTGGAAGGTCGCGGGATGGTCGAAGTGATCTCTTCGCTGGAACGTGACGGGCGGCCGGTGTTCCGCGATTTGCGCTGGGGCGTCTATATCGTGCTCGAAGCGCCGAACGACTACGCGGCGGCCTGTTTCCAGCAATACGGCCTGCCCACGGATTCCACCGGGCGGTTTGCCGCGATGTACAAACCCTTTCATCTGATCGGGCTGGAACTGTCGGTCTCTGTCCTCAGTGTCGCGCTGCGCGGCGAACCCACCGGTCAGGCACGCGAAATGCGCGGCGGCGTCGCCTCTGTCGCAAAACGCGCACTGAAGGCCGGAGAGGTGCTGGACGGCGAAGGCGGCTATACGGTCTGGGGCAAGGCGCTGCCCATCGCGGCGGCGGCGCAGGCTCTGCCAATGGGCCTTGCCCATGGTGTGACGCTCACGCGGGACGTGGCCGAGGGGGCGGTCCTGTCGCTGGAGGACGTGGCCCTGGGCGACGACCCCGCCGCGGCGATGTTCCGCGAGGCGGTCGCTGGGCCGGGCTGACAGAGGACCAAAGACGCGGCAGGCCCGCTCCGTGCACAGGCGGCGGCGCAGCGCTGTCATCCAGGCGCGGCGCGTTTTGGTCCCGTCTTGTGAAGACGGCACCGTCCGAGCGCGCCTCACGGGGTGATCAGGGCCGGTCGTTCCGCAGGACGCCCTAGGCCTAGCGCGTCTTGGTGTACCACTGGACGCGGCCCTTCGTGCCAGCCTTCAGCGGCAGTTGGGGGCGATACTGCCGCTTCCAGCCGACAGGATCATAGTCGCTGACGAGGTGGCCCTTGGCATCGCGAATGAAACACAGCGCGCCGTTCTTGTGCTTCCAGACGACTCCGCCAAAGCTGGCGATGGTATAGGCCTGGATCTCGTTGTCGCTGGCCCAGAAGGAATAGTCCCCAAGCGGAAAGATCCCGTCGCGCGCGTATTTGGGTTCGTCGAGCTTCGCCTCGTCCACAAGCGATTGCGTGTGGTCATCGACGGCGGCCTTGATGATCCCGGTGACCACCCCGGCCCCGGCCAACAGGGCGCTGCCCACAAGGGCGGCTGCGGCGCCGACACCGTACAGAAAGCTGTCACCGGCATCGGGTGCGGTGCCCGTCGCCACCCAGACCACCGGTTGCACGACAAGACCGGCGGCAGATCCCTTGGCGGCGCCTGCGGCCTTGCCAACAACGCGGGTCACCGACTCCGCCGCGACAGTGACACCGATATTCGTCACGGAATTCTTGTAGGTCATGAGATCCTCAAAGTGCTTTTTCAAAGGTGCACATAATATAGGCGTATCACCGGGGCCGCGCACGTCTGGAATTCCACCAGACGGGGACGGTCCCTGTGCGGCGTGGTCGATCTGGGCCTGCCGCCGCTGCGGTTGGATGGTCTTTGCTGGTCAGCCAAAGGAAGATCGCGGGCAAAACGGGGCTGGTCTGATGCCTGTGATTGCGCAAGGATGCAGCCCGGAAAGCGCAGTTCTGGCGGCGTCTCGCACATGGGGCAGGGGGCGCGGACACGCAGGACTGGTCGATCTGGACAGGGAGGCGCTGTCCGCATGGGGTGACCAGACGGGGTCCGGGCGCAGGGTCTCAAGAAACGGGCCGGCAAGACGCGACTGGAAAACCGTGGCTGGCAACTCGGGGGGCCGATGACGACAACCTACTCTGCGCTCAACCTTGTCAAGGAAGGCCTGCGTGGCAACACCGGCTGGGTCCCCGCCTGGCGCAGCCCCGCGTTGCAGGACGCATACGACGTGGTCATCATCGGTGCGGGGGGGCACGGGCTCGCCACGGCCTTCTATCTTGCACGCGACCACGGGGTGAAGCGCGTCGCGGTGCTGGACAAGGGCTGGCTGGGCGGCGGCAACACAGGGCGCAACACCACGGTGATCCGGTCCAACTATCACTACCCCGCCAGCACGGCGCTTTATGATCTGTCCGTTCAGCTTTACGAAGGGCTGTCGCGGGACCTGAACTATAACGTCATGTTTTCGCAGCGCGGCATGCTGGTCATGGCCCATTCCGAACCCGAGATGGAGATGGCCGCCCGCATGGTGAACGCCATGCAGTTGAATGGTGCCGATGCCGACCTCGTCGGGCCCGAGTTTGTCCGCAAGCGTGCGCCGATACTGAACACCCGGTCCGATGCGCGGTTTCCCATCCACGGGGCGATCTGGCAGGCGCGTGCGGGCACCGGGCGGCATGACGCTGTTGCCTGGGGGTATGCCCGGGCGGCGGACCGGCTGGGGGTGGACATCATCCAGAACTGTGCCGTCACGGGGTTTCTCATCGAGGGCGGTGTCTGCAAGGGCGTCGAGACGACCCGCGGCCCGGTGCGTGCCGGGCGGGTCGGGGCGGCGGTGGTGGGGCACAGCTCTGTTCTGGCGGGGCTGGCGGGGTACAGCTTGCCAATCCACTCCTATGCCTTGCAGGCCTTTGTCAGCGAACCGATGAAGCCGGTGATCGACACGGTGGCCTTTTCGCCCGCCTACGGGACCTATTTCAGCCAGTCCGACAAGGGGGGGCTGGTGATCGGTGGTGGTCTGGACCGGGTGCCGTCGTATGGCCAGCGCGGCAATCTGCCCATGCAGGAGACCGTGCTGTCCGGCCTCGTCGAGATGGCACCGGCACTGGCCAAGGTGAAACTGTTGCGCCACTGGGGCGGCATCGTCGATGTGACGCCGGACAGCTCGCCGGTGATCGGGCCTTCGGGGGTCGAGGGGATCTACCTGAACTGTGGCTGGGGCACCGGCGGGTTCAAGGCGATCCCGGCGGGCGGCTACCTGATGGCGCATCTTTTGGCGACCGGGCGCCACCACGAGATCAGCGCGCCTTTCGATCCGTCGCGCTTTCGCACCGGCGCGCTGATCGACGAAGGTGCGGCCTCGGGCATCGCGCACTAGGGGCCTGAAGGGGGGTTTGAGCATGCAGATCTTCACCTGTCCGTTCTGCGGTCCGCGCGACGAGCGCGAGTTCCACTTTGTCGCGGAGGCGGGCAAGACCCGGCCCGACACCACGGCCACGGTCAGCGATGCGGATTGGCAAGAGTACCTCTATGCTGCGAAAAACCCGTCAGGCCCCTCGCGCGAAGTCTGGGTGCATCTGCCCTGCCAGGAGCTTTTCATCATGACCCGCGACACGCGCAGCATGGTGGTGCACAGCACCGAAGCCCTCCGAAAGACGCTGGAATGACGGGCTTTCGCACCACGCAGGGCGGGTTGATCGACCGCACGCGCCAATTGCGCTTTACCTTTGATGGGCGGGCCTGTGTGGGTCATCCGGGCGATACGCTGGTCTCGGCCCTGCTGGCCAATGGTGTTCGGGTGCTGGGTCGGGGGTTCAAATACCATCGCCCGCGCGGCGCGTGGGGCGCGTGGTTTGACGACCCCAATGCGATCTTCAACGTGACGCTGAACGGCGTGGAGCTGACCAATTGCCCCGGCGCGATGACCCAGTTGCAGGACGGCATGGCCCTGCGCGCCGTGAACACCGCCCCCACGGCCCGGCGCGACATCAAGGGCGCTCTGGACGGCTTCAGCCGCTTTCTGTCGGCGGGGTTCTACTACAAGACGTTCATGTGGCCCGACTGGCACATCTTTGAACCGGCCATTCGCCGGATGGCGGGGCTTGGCACGTTTGATGGGCGCGAGATCCCGGACTACGGCGCGGACCAGACCCATGCGCGCTGTGACCTTCTGGTGGTCGGCGGCGGACCTGCAGGATTGGTGGCGGCCTGTGCGGCGGCAGAGCAGGGCGCCGATGTGGTTCTTGTTGACGATCACCCGCAGGTCGGCGGCTCTGCCTTTCAGCAGGCACATATCGAAGCCGTCCCGGCGCAGGACTGGGTGGCGTCCCGGCTGGCGAGGCTGCAAGCCGCCGGTGGCCGGGTCCTGAGCGGGACAACGGCCTTTGGCGTCTATGATCACCGGTTGGTTGCGCTGGCGCAGGACAGGGGCTTTGCCAAGGCGCCGCGCCTCATTCGGATGCGCGCCCGACGGTGCCTTTTGGCGACCGGGGCGATTGACCGGCCCGTCACCTTTGCGATGAACGATCGGCCCGGGGTCATGTCACTGACCGGCGCGGTCGAGCTATGGGCGCGCTACGGTGTCTTGGTGGGCCGACACATGGTGGTCATGGCGCCGAATTCAGCGGCCCCCGGCGCGGTCGCGCGGTTGCGCGAAGCAGGCGCCACGGTCGATGTCATTCCCGAGATCATCGGCACCCCCGAAGCCATGGGACGCCGGTCCGTAACCGGGCTGCGCGTGGACCACCGGACATGGGCCTGCGACACCATCCTGACCTCGGCGGGGTTGATGCCCGTTGTGCACCTGTGGTCCCATGCCGGGGGCAAGCTGGCCTGGGATGACGCTGCGGCGGCCTTCCTGCCCGGTGTGGGGCCGGACTGGATGCAGGCGATCGGCGCTGCGAATGGCTGTTTTGCCCTTGAGGATGCATTGGCGGAGGCCGCGGCGGTGGCGCTGG
Organism: Sagittula sp.; assembly: GCA_042088665.1. Classification (GTDB taxonomy): domain Bacteria; phylum Pseudomonadota; class Alphaproteobacteria; order Rhodobacterales; family Rhodobacteraceae; genus JBELMB01. The sequence continues at coordinate 3,701 of JBELMB010000210.1, read as the reverse complement.
GACAAGACAGACCGGAGCGTCGCGTGCCCTACCACGCCAGCCCGCCGGTGCCGCAGGACAGCCCAAAGCGCCAATGGATCGACATGCAACACGATGTGACCTTCAAGGACATCGCCCTGGCCGCGCGCGAAAATTACGCCTCCGTCGAACATCTCAAGCGCTACACGACACTGGGGATGGCTTCCGATCAGGGCAAGACCTCCAATGTGGCAGGGCTGAGCGTGCTGGCGGCGTTGCGCGGCAAGGCTGTGGCAGAGGTCGGCACGACGACCTTTCGCCCGCCTTTTGTTCCCGTCCCTCTGGAGCTGTACCGGGGCGCCCACCGGGCGCAGCAGGTTCATCCGCTCAAACGTTTGGCGCTGGAATTGCGGCACCGCGCAGCGGGGGCGGCGTTGGGGGAGTATGGCGGTTGGTTGCGACCGGCGTGGTACGGCGCGGACAAGGGGCGGATCGCGGAGGAGGTGCGCATGTCGCGGGAGGCGGCGGCGATCTTTGATGCATCGCCGCTTGGCAAGATCGAGGTCATGGGACCTGATGCCGAAGCCTTTGTGAACTTTGTCTTTTACAACACGATCCGCACATTGGCACCTGGCCGCATTCGCTATGCATTGATGCTGACGGAAAGCGGGATCGTCTTTGACGACGGGGTGATCGCACGGCTGGGGCCAGACCGTTTCGTCGTGTCCTGCTCGTCGAGCCACGTGGATGGGGTCAGTGCCGCGTTGGAGGCATGGCGGCAGGACGGCAACGACCCGGACCGGATCTTTGTGCATGACACGACACCGCAATGGGCCACGGTGACGGTGGTCGGGCCAAAGGCGCGCAGGGTTCTGGATCGGCTCGAGCTTGGCTGTAATCTCTCGGCTGAGGCATTGCCACACATGGCCCTCTGCGCGGGTCGGTTTGACGGCGCGCCGATGCGCATCAGCCGGGTCAGCTTTACGGGCGACCCGAGTTTTGAGGTCTCGGTGCCTGCGGCAAAGGCCGGTGAGTTGTGGGACGCGCTGATCGCCGCGGGCGTGCCTGATGGCGCGGGCCCCATGGGCCTCGAGGCGCTGTCGATCCTGCGCGCCGAGAAAGGCTATATCGTGGTCGGGCGCGAAACCGATGGCACCACGATGCCGCATGATCTGGGCTTTGGCGGTCCGAGGCTGCGCAAGACGGCTGCTTTCGTGGGCGACCGGGCGCTTCACTCGGAGGCGGCGCAGGCATCTGACCGCTATCGGCTGGTGGGGTTGCGCGTGCCCGAGGGCGCGCCGCCGCTGGACACCGGCGCCCATCTGGTCGTGACAGGTGAGGGTGGGGCGAGACGCTCTGTCGGTTACGTGACCTCCAGCTACGACAGTCCGACACTGGGGCACGCAATCGCGCTGGCGCGATTGGCGGCGCCGCTGGCCGAGACGGGGCAGAAAGTCACCGTGTTTCATTTGGGTGCGACGCGCGATGCCACGGTTTGCCCGCCCTGTTTCCTGGATCCACAGGGGGAGCGGCTGAATGCGTGACGATGCCAACAGATGGACCCCGGCCCTTGGGCCAGAGCAACACCCCGTTCAGACCGGGGCGCTGCGGCTGGAGGTTTACCGCCCCCATCGCCTGACGTTGATTTCTGGTCCGGTCGTCAGCGGCCCGCACGGAACCTCGCCCGGAGCTTTGGCGTTGGCGGGGTTTTCAGAGGCCATAGGTTGGCCTGATCCGGCCAGCGGAGAAAGCCACGCCCTGCGCGTGCGTCGGGACCGGATCCTCGTGGTCAATGGCCCCGCCTTGGCGGAGGGCTGGCACGCAGACAGTGGGCTGGCCGTCTCAGAGATGACCGACGGCTATCTGGCGTGCACCCTGACCGGGTCAGGCGCGGGATCAGGTGCAGGATTGGAGGCGCTTGACGTCCTCCGGCGTGGCACGGACATTGATCCGGCTCATCCGTCCCGGTCGGTTGTGCGCACCTTCTCCGGCTACGCTGTGATGATCCATGCCATGGCGGAGGCGGACAGCTACCGCCTCTATGTGGCGCGGGGGTATTTCGACGGGTTTTGGGACCTCTTGAGAGCCTATTGCCGGGAGGTGGCGGGCTGACCCGCAAATGCAGGGCCAACCGTTGACCAGAGGCAATCCGCCGTCACACTGCGCGCGGCGCAAAGCCCCCGGTTTGCTCGCCTAGATTTCCGCGGCGGTCACGATGATCTCGACCCGGAGCGCATCGCGCGCCAGTTTGGCCTCGCCGCAGGCCCGTGCCGGGGCGTGGCCCTTCGGCACCCAGGCGTCCCAGACCGCGTTCATTTCCGCAAAATCTGCCATGTCGGCGAGCCAGACAATCGCTTGCAGCATGTTCTTCCGGTCAGAGCCCGCCTCCAGCAGCAGGGCGTCGATCCGGGCGAGGCAATCGGCGGTTTGCTCGGCAACCGTTTCTCCTGCGCCGACCTGCCCGCACAGGTAGACGGTGCCGTTGTGCTTGACGATCTTGCTCATGCGGTCGTTGGTGTGGTGGCGGTCTATCATCCGGGTCTTCCATTCAGGGGTCGGGCCGAGGGGTCGGCGTTTGAGGGCGGCCAATGCGGTGTGTTCTCTGGCCATTTCAGGTCATTGTCAGAGGTCGCGCGATTTGGAGGTACGCGTTTGGGGCCGGGGATCTGACGCTGGGCGGATTGGTGGCCATGGTGCGCAACCGGCGCGCAGACGGTTGGTCCACCAGGCAGCGAAGGGGCCATTGCAACCAGACCCCATCGCCGCGCTTTGCCACATCGCGCCCTCAGCAGGTGTAGTTCAGGCCAAGCCGTCCGCCGTCCACATAGATCGTTTCGCCGGTGATATAGCTGGCTTTTTGCGAGCACAGGAAGGCCACGACATCGCCGATCTCGCGCGCGGTGCCGGGGCGGCCCAGCGGGGTGCGGGACATGGCTGTCTTGTAGGCTTCGGGGCTCTTGTTGACGCCGGCCATCATGGCCGTGTCGATGGAACCGGGGCCCACGGCATTGACCCGGATGCCGTGTTCGGCAAGGGCAAGGGCCGCGACCTTGGTCAATTGCATGACCCCGCCTTTCGAGGCGCAATAGGCCGGGATCGCCGGGATCGCGAGCTGTGCATTGATCGAGGACATGTTGACGATTGCGCCCTTGATGCCATCGGCGATCATGGCCCGTGCGGCCAACTGCGTGGCGAGAAAGAGCCCCCTGAGGTTGATGTCCAGCACCCGGTCAAAGTTGTCCAGATCATAGGTCAGGAAGTCCCCGGGCAGGGCGACACCAGCGTTGTTGACCAGCGCGTTCAGCGGGCCATGCTCTGCGGCGATCCGGTCGAACATTGCGCGGACCTGCGCCATGTCTCCCATGTCGCAGGGCAGGGCTGTGGCCCCGCCAAGCTGTTGCGCAGCCTCGGTGAGGCCGGTTTCGTTGATGTCGGCGAGAAGAACGTCAAAGCCGTCTTCGACGAGCGCCTCGGCGCTGGCATAGCCGATGCCCTGGGCGGCGCCGGTCACGAGGGCGAGTGGTTTGCGGGTCATGGTCTCATCCTTTGTCGTCGTCGTTCTTGCGGGTCTGTTCCGGGCGGGGCCGCCCGGCGCGCAGGTCCTGTGTCACTTGGGCCGGATCCCTGTCCGCAGGCGGGTCATGCTCACCCCGGGCGGGTGAACCGGGCCGGGGCGTACCACCGATCAGTCCTACCCGTCCCGGTGCCCCGGTGCCACCACCATTGCGACCGCGGGCGGGCTT
>JBELMB010000034.1:0-37645 GCA_042088665.1 Sagittula sp. | reverse complement strand
GGTCCGCGATTTAATTTCTAAAGCCGCTGAGCTTTTCAATCGCCAGCGGCCATTCCTCCGTCGCACCGGTTTCAAGGGCCATGGCGTCGACAATCGTATCCTCGCGGTCGCGCAAGGCCAGCGCGGCCCGTTCCAGAATGGCCTGACGGTGGTCATCCGGCGTCGCGGCCCAATCGGCAAACGCGGCGGCGGCGGCATTGGCGGCACCACGCGCATCCTTGACGTCCGCTGACGCCGATATGGTCGCCAAGCCTTCGCCAAGAGCGCGGTCGCGCGCATAGACCCCACGTGACCGAGCGTCGACGAAATCTCCGTCGACGATCAGTTTGGTTTCATAGACCAAACAAGCGTCCTCCCACTGGGTCCGGTGTGCCGGGCTTTGCTGCCCGAACGTGTTCTGCCGATCCCGTGCCGTACACAAGACCACAGCGGCCCGGCGCTTTACATGCCTAACTCTGGAATTAATGTACCGATATCTGGAATATTCGGGGCCGGTCAGACCAATGTTGCGCTGTGAACGAATCGAAACGGCCCTGCGGAGCCGGGTCTGGACCCTCCACCCAAAGCCCGGCCCACGCCGCTGGACCGGGCTTCTGTTGATCAGTGGCGCGGCCACCCTCGAAACGCCCGAGGGACAGTCCTACCTCGAACCCTCCATGATTTGCCTGACGCCGACGCAGCAGACCGTTTCGCTGCGCATCGCGGCGGGATCCGAAGGCATGCTCTTTGGCTTTGACGCGCAAAGCACACCCTTGGTGACGGGTCGGGGCGCAGATGCCGAGCTGTTGTTGCAACTGCTGGACACGCTGGTGCTGGCGCGGCTTGGACACGGGGACATATCGCAGCGGCAAGTGGAATTCGCGCTCGAACTGGTGATCGACACCGAAAGCAGCCTCGCCCCCGGCCCGCTGACCCTGCACGACGCGGCGCTGAAGATCGTGCTGGTGGCGATTTCGCGCAACCTGCCGTCGTCGGTTGTCTTGCCGGATCGCAGCGACCGGTCCACCGCGCTGCTGCAACGCTTTCGCCACTTGCTGGAACGACGGTTCCGGGATCGTTGGTCCGTCGCCCGCTACGCCCACGAGTTGGGGATCGGTGCCGACCGGCTACATGATCTGTGCACCACAAAGCTGCAAAAGCCCCCCAGCCTGCTGATCGCAGAGCGGTCTGTCTACGAAGCCAAGCTGCTGCTGCGCAACACCGCGGCCTCGATCGAGGACGTGGCAGGCCGTCTGGGGTTCAAGGACCCCAGCCATTTCTCACGGTATTTCTCTCGCGCCGAGGGGGTCAGCCCCCGAGATTACCGCAGGCAAATTTCCCCGAAATCCGAGCAGGACCACAAAAACAGCGTCGATTTCGCGAACTGGCCCTGAGCGCGCAGTAAGGTACGCTCCACTGGTTTCGTGCACATGCTTGGGGTATTCAGAGGGGTGCGGGGCATGCGTGAAAAAGACATGACCGATACGCGCGCAGTGAACAAACGGAGTCGGGACATCTTGGGATCGGATGCTTTGGCCAGCCGAGGGGGACAGTCCTCTTTCCTCGTTCACCGCGGTGATCTGGCTGTCTCGCTGTTTTCACGATCCGGGTTTCTGCGGTGTTTCTGCGGCCTGACACATCGCGGACCATGCGACCTGTCTGCGTTGTCTCCGGACTGCTTCCCGGGATAACCTCCCCCCAAAGAGGGAGGGACCCATGTCAACAGAGGCATTTTCAGCCGGCAGAACAGCCATCATCACCGGAGGCGCAACCGGGATCGGGTTTGCCATCGCCAAACAATTCGCGGCACGCCGGATGCGCATCGTCCTTGCGGATGTTCAGGACGCGGGCTTTGCGGCGGCGCAACAGATCCTGACCGACGCGGGCGCGCCCGACGTGTTGACCATGAAGGTGGATGTCGCGGATCGGACCGCCGTGGATGCGCTGCGCGACGCCGTGCTCTCGCGGTTCGGCCAGATCGACGTTCTGGTCAGCAACGCAGGGATTCAGCCCGGCAGCGATATCTTTGACGCCGCGCACACATGGCAGCGGGTGATGGACGTCAATCTTGGCGGCGTTGTGAATTGCTGCCAATCCATCGTGCCAGTCATGTCCGATGACGCCGCAGTCATCAACACCGGGTCGAAACAGGGGATCACGATGCCCCCCGGCGACCCGGCCTACAACACCGCAAAAGCCGGTGTGAAGACATTCACCGAGGCGCTGTGCCACGCGCTTCGCCAGACCGACCCGCAGAAATCCGTGCATCTGCTTATTCCGGGCTTCGTCTTTACCGACATCAACCGCAACGGCCGCACCGAGAAACCTGACGATGCATGGACACCCGACCAACTCGCCGAGTTCATGATTGAGCGTCTTGGTGCCGGGGATTTCTACATCCTGTGCCCCGACAACGACGTCACGCGGGAGGTGGACGAAAAGCGCATGGCATGGGCCGTCGGCGATATCATCAACAACCGCCCGCCCCTGTCGCGCTGGCACAAGGACCATGCCGCGGCTTTCGCCGACTACATGACAGGTGACTTGCCCAAGATCCCCTGAACCCACGGATGGCTTCAAGTCCGGGCGCGTCATGGCAAGGACCTATCGTCTGGCTCTGGGCATGGATGGCGCGAGATGCAGGAGGGAGGCCGCAATCGCAGCCCATGTGACACCAGGCGCCAGCCGCTGCGCAGGTATCACGCGGGCATGCAGGACCCACTCCTCAAACGGCAGCCCCAGCTTGTCGCGCACCGCGGCATCGATCCCCAGATCGAACACGTCCCGCACCGCATTGGATGCCAAGGCCCCTTGGGCCACATATCGCGCGCGGTTGAGAACGCTCCGCGCGCCTCACCGATCTGGTGCCGCGTCAGCGCCACCAACACTCCGACCGCCCGCGATCAGGACCCTGTCAGAGGTCGTTTCACTGTGACGTAGCCTGCGCCCGACCTGCGCCGGTTATTGCAGCAGGACAGGGATCTGGATCGGCCCGCGAAATCCAAACCCGCGCCAGAGAACGGCCTCCGTGTCCGGGATCACCATGTCCGGGAAGCGGTCAAAGAGGATCGGCAGCATGATCTGTCCCACGGCCCGGCGCGCCACATGGGTGCCTTGACAGAAATGCGGTCCATTGCCAAAGGATTGGTGCTGGCAATTGGCGCGGTAGACGTCAAAGGCCTCGCCGTTCTCGACAACCTCTTCGTCACGATTGGCGCTCGCCTGAATGGTCATCAGCGTATCGCCCTTGGGGATCAGACAGCCGCGGATCTCTGTGTCTTCGGTGACCAGACGCGACGAGGCAGAGATCGGCGCGACCCAGCGCACGCCTTCTTCAAAGGCCTTCTGCCAATCGCCCCGTTTCTTGACTTCGGCCAATTGGTCGGGGTTCGTCAGCAATCCGTAGAGCGTGGTGTTCAGCGCGTCGCGCGGTTCGTTGATGCCGCCGCCGATGGCGATCTTGATATTGGCATAGATCTGCTTTTCCGGGATCGGACCGTCCGCATTGAGCATGACGGAAAAGGCCGAAGGGTTCGGCGCGGCCCGGTGCCGGTCCTGCAGCGAATCGAGCAGTGCATCGATGCCCTCGTTGGCGCGGTCGGCCCGTGCAAAAGGCGCATCCAGCCAGCCGAAATTGCCCGCCCCCTCGATCAGCGCCTGCGACCATTCCATCATGTCCGCATCGCTGGCCTCTTCCATGCCCAGCAAAACCGCCAGTCCGCGCGCCGCATAGGCCCCGGACAAAAGCTCAAAGAGGTCCACGACCTCGCCACGCGGCAGGCGCGCAACGTAGTCTTCGGCGATCTGCTGATAGCGCGGCATCCAGTCGCCGGTGATGACCTTGGGCGAAAAAGCCGGGGCCATCGCCATGCGTTCGCGGCGATGCGCCTCACCATCCTTGCGCATCAGGGTATGTGCGCCAAAGGCCCGCTTCATCGGCGTGTTCGGATCGTCCGAACTGAAGATATCCGGGTTGTCCTTGACGTATTTCGTGTCCGCCGCCTTGGTCAGCAGGGTGCGCCCCGCGGCCTTGACCCGGCAGACCGGGGCCTCCGCCCGCAGGCGGCGGTAGATCGGAAACGGATCGATGTTCAGGTGATCCAGCGTGATCGTTTCGTCGATTGGTGCCAAGTCTGTCATGTCAGTCTCCCCGCGCCGATCCTAGGCCGTCTCCCCCAGAAGGCGCAAAGCATTTTCCTTCAGGATCAGGGGGCGCACCTCGTCCTTGAACGCCACTTTCTCGAAATCCGCCAGCCAACGGTCCGGCGTGATCGCCGGCCAGTCAGAGCCGAACAGCATCTTCTTTTTCAGGATCGAATTGGCGTAGCGCACGAATGTCTCGGGAAAATACTTCGGGCTCCAGCCGCTCATGTCATAATAGACATTGGGCTTGTGCTGCGCGACGGCAAGTCCCTCTTCGGTCCAGGGAAAGCTGGGATGGGCGAGGACGATCGGCAGGTCGGGGAAATCCACGGCCACATCATCGAGGTGCATGGGGTTCGAATATTTCAGCCGCATCCCCATGCCGCCCCGCATCCCGGAGCCAACGCCGGTCTGGCCAGTGTGAAACAACGTGATCACACCTTCTTCTGCGCAGGCCTCCAGCACCGTGTAGCAGGCCTCCCGGTCGTTGGGGAAAAACCCCTGCATCGTGGGATGGAACTTGAAACCGCGCACACCAAAGTCGCGCACCAGCCGCCGCACCTCGCGCGCACCGGCCTTTCCCTTGTGCGGATCGACAGAGGCAAAGGGGATCAGGATGTCGTCATTCTCGGCACAGATCTGCGCCACTTCCTCGTTGGAATACCGCCGAAAGCCTGTCTCGCGTTCTGCGTCCACGGGAAAGATCACCGCCGCGATGTTGCGTTCGCGGTAATAGGCGGCGGTGTCCTGCACGGTCGGCAGCATGCCCTCCGCCCCGGCGGGGTTGCGGAAATAGGCGGCCATCCCGGACTGGAATTCATTGTAGCCGTCATCCCGCCCATGGTTGCAGGGCTCCTCTGCGTGGGTGTGGAAATCAATGGCTTTCACCGCTTTGAAATCGACCATTCCGATCCTCCCTGGGGGCAATTGATACATGCGCTTCTAAATGCTATACATCAAAACTGTTTATCTGTACAACAACATTGGACGAGAGACCGAAGGGGTTCGAAATGCACGATGGCACCGCCCGGACTGGCAAGGTGACACGCACCGAGATCGACGGCGATATCGCGACGCTGGTGCTCAATCGCCCGGAAAAGCGCAACGCCATGAACGATGCGCTCATCGAAGAGCTGGACGCGTTCTTTTCCAAGCCCCCCGAGGGGGTCAACGCGGTCATCCTGCGCGGCGAAGGCGGCCATTTCTGTTCCGGTCTCGACCTGTCAGAGCATGAACATCGCACGCCCGTCGAAGGTGTCTATCATTCGCGCAACTGGCACCGCGTGTCCGACCTGATCGAGTTCGGCGGCCTGCCGGTCATCTCTGTGTTGAACGGTGCCGTGATCGGCGGCGGGCTGGAGATTGCAGCCTCGACCCATGTGCGCATCGCAGAACCTGACGTTCGCTTTCAATTGCCCGAAGGACGGCGCGGGATATTCGTCGGGGGCGGCGCAACGGTGCGTGTCGGACGCCTGATCGGCGCGGACCGGATGCGCGAGATGATGCTGACCGGGCGCAACTACGGCGCCGAAGACGGGCTGCGCCTCGGGCTGGCGCATTACGCGGTGGGCGCAGGCGAAGGCATGGACCTCGCCATGAGCCTGGCGCGCAAGATCGCGGACAACGCGCCTTTCTCCAACTACCTGATGATCAACGCGATTTCCCGGATCAACGATATGTCAAGGTCCGAGGGGCTGTTCACCGAAAGCCTCGCCGCCGCCATGTGCCAGACCTCGGATGGCGCAAAGGAAGGGCTCCGGGCTTTCCTTGAAAAGCGCCCACCGAAGTTTCGCTGACACACCGCGGACACGCACAAACGGCGGCCCCCAACAGGACCCCACGCCAAACGGACCAACAAGACTGAGATGGGACAGGGCCAGACATCAACGGCTTCATGACCCGCTCGCGCCGACCACGACAGGCTTTATCCATGGAACACCAAGGGAGGAAACCCATGAAAAAGAGAAACTTCATCACGGCCACAATTGCTGGTCTCGTTACTGCGGCTGCCCTGGGCGGCACGGCCATGGCTCAGGACGTCACCCTGCGTCTGCACCAGTTCCTGCCGCCCCCGGCGCCAGTGCCCGCCCAGATCCTGAAGCCATGGGCGCAGAATGTCGAAGAGGCCTCTGGCGGGCGGATCAAGATCCAGCACTTTGACGCCATGTCGCTGGGTGGACGGCCGCCCGAGCTGATGGACCAGGCGCGCGACGGCGTGGTCGATCTGTCGATGACCGTGGTCGGGTATACGCCGGGCCGCTTTCCGCGCACCGAAGTGTTCGAACTGCCCTTCATGATGACCAACCCGGTTGCCACTGCGGCCGCCTATTGGGAAATGGTCGAAACCGACTGGCAGTCCAATGAATACAAGGACGTCAAGGTGCTGGGCGCCTGGGTGCACGGCCCCGGCCAGATCCACACGCAAAACGGCGTGAGCAGCCTCGAAGACATGAAGGGGCTGACGCTGCGCGGTCCGACCCGGATCATCAACGACCTGCTGGGCGAACTGGGTGCGGAGCCGGTCGGCATGCCCCTGCCCGCCATCCCCGAAGCGATTTCCAAAGGTGTCGTGAAGGGCACCGTGATCCCATGGGAGGTGACCACCGCCATCCGCCTGTCGGAACTGGTGGAAAACCACACCGAGTTCTCGGGAGATGAGGCGCTGTACACCGCGGCCATCGTGCTGGTCATGAACAAGGCCAAATACGAGGCGCTGCCCGATGACCTGCGCGCAATCCTCGACGCGGAATCCGGCGCCAAGCTGTCGACCTTTGCCACTCAGGTGATGTGGGACATGGACGCCCCGGCCAAGGCCATCGCCGAAGCGGCCGGCAACACCGTTGTGGTGCTCGACGACGCCGAAGTCGCCCGCTGGAAGGCCGCGTCCGAGCCCGTTGTGTCGCGCTGGATCGCCGACATGGCTGACAAGGGCATCGACGGTGCCGCACTGATCGAGCAGGCCAAGGCGCTGATCGCCAAGCACGGCGGCTGAGGCCGACCCAAGCCAAACCGGGAGGCGGCGCGTACCGCCTCCCGACCCCATGGACAACCCATCGGGGAAACGGCCATCGGGCAGCGGGGGAACGCATGTATCGCCATCTCAACCGGATCGCAGAGGGGATCGCAACGTTTCTGGCGCTTGCCGGGGGCGCCTTGCTGCTGGGCATCATCGCCCTGACCTGCCTGTCCATTGCCGGACGCGCGCTTGTGCCTCTGGATATCGGGGTGGGCCCGATCCGCGGCATCTATGACTTCACGGAGATCGGCATGGCGGCCGCCATTTTTGCCTTTCTGCCCTGGGCGCAATTGCGCGAAGCACATGCGCGGGTCGACCTGTTCCAGCCTTTCATGCCGCGTCTGATGGACAAGACTCTGGATCTGGTGTTCAACGCCGCCCTGTTTGTCGTGGCCGTGGTGGGCACCTACCGGCTGTACCTCGGCATGTCGGACAAGCTTTCATACGGCGAGACGACCCTGATCGCACAGATCCCCGTCTGGCAAGGCTATGCGGCCTGCCTTGTTGGTGGCTCCGGATTTATCCTTGTCGCCGCCTTTTGCACGCTCAGATCGATACGCCGGCTGGCTGGCTGGTCCGACGAAGGAGAGATCGCATGAGCAATATCGAACTCGCCTTGTGGTCCTTTCCGGTCCTGTTGTTCCTCGTCTTTCTGCGCGCGCCCATCGCGCTGGCGATGATCGGCGTCGGTGTCGGTGGCACCTGGCTGGTCATCGGCACCCCGATGATGACGCTCAACCAGTTGAAGACGCTCACTTACGGGACGTTTTCCAACTATTCTTTCTCGATCATCCCGCTGTTCCTTCTCATGGGGCAGTTCGCGACGCTGTCGGGGATGTCCGCGGCACTTTTCAGAGCCGCCGAAAGCTTTCTGGGCCACCGCAAGGGGGGCGTCGCCATGTCGGCGATCGGCGCCTGTGCGGGTTTCGGGGCGATCTGCGGATCCTCGCTCGCGACAGCGGCCACCATGGGCCAGGTGGCCCTGCCCGAATTGCGGCGCTACGGCTATCCGGGGTCGCTTGCGACAGGTGCGCTGGCGGCCGGTGGGACATTGGGCATCCTGATCCCGCCCAGCGTGATCCTCGTCATCTACGCAATCCTCGCCGAGCAGAACATCGAAAAGCTCTTTGTGGCGGCGCTGATCCCCGGCATCCTCGCCGCAATCGGCTATATGATCGCGATCTCCGTCTGGGTCCGGGTCGCGCCCAACAGCGCCGCGGTGAAGGATCGCGTGCCATGGCCGGATCGACTGCGCGCGCTTGGCAGCGTCTGGCCGGTGGTGACGATCTTCATCGTGGTGGTCGGGGGCATCTACGCGGGCATCTTCACCCCGACAGAAGCCGCCGCCGTGGGCGCCGCCGGAACCGGCATCGCCGCGCTTGCCTCTGGACAGATGAACGGCGCCCGGTTGAAACAGGCGATCCTCTCCACGGCAGCGGCCTCTGGAATGATCTTCCTGATCATCCTCGGCGCCGGGATCTACAACAACTTCCTGTCGCTGACCCAACTGCCGCAGACGGCCTCGATCTGGGTCGGGGAACAAGGGTTCTCGCCGTGGTTCATCCTGACGGTCGTGCTGATCATGTACCTGATCTTTGGCTGCGTCATGGACAGCCTGTCCATGGTTCTGCTGACGGTTCCGATCATCTTTCCGATCATGTCGGTGCTGGATTTCGGCATGAGCGCCAATGACTTCGGGCTGTGGTTCGGCATTCTCGTGCTGATCGTGGTGGAGGTCGGGCTGATAACGCCCCCTGTGGGGATGAATCTGTTCATCATCAACTCGATGGCGAAGGACACGCCGATTGGCCAGACCTACAAGGGCGCCCTGCCCTTTGTGATCACTGACATGATCCGGGTGGTGATCCTTGCCAGCCTTCCCGCAATCACGCTGTGGCTGGTCTGGGTGATCGACGCCTTGTGACAATGCCTTCTGGAGTGTCCCGTGCCAGACAATGCCCTCAGCCGGAGGCAAGTGTCTGCTGACCCCGGCTCAGGGCCCTGCTGGTCGGGATGACGCCAGCGGCGGGCCCTGCGCAGGCTGCACTGACCCTGCAGCGGGAGGCAGCGCCGAACAATCGGCGTCGCCAGAGTTTCCGAGGGTCACGATTCCACAGGGAATACGGCATACCTGCCGGGTCCGCGCGCGCCTGAAGCCTCAAGCTTGGCGCCGCTCGGCTCCGAGCCAGCAACAAGCGACGCGCGTCCTGCCATCCTGATGGATGTTCAAGGCATCAAGCCGTTTTGGGCCAGACGGGCGACCACAGCCCTCGGGATCAAGGTCTCTTGCCGGTTGCGCGCGCTGCCAGACAGGCCGCCACGCCTCGATCAGACCCTCAACACCGCCCCGTCACCGGCATACATCTGTGTGATCAGAGCCGCGTTGTTGGTCCGCATGGCGCGCTGGTTCAGCGAGCCTTTCTCGGTGATCTCGCCACGGTCAAAGCTGGGATCCGTCCCCAGCACCACGGCACATCTGACGCGAGAGGCAGAGCCCGTCGCGCTGCGCGCGGCATGGCCCAGTTTCTCGGCAAGCGCGGTCTCCAGCGCTTCGGGTGCCATCTGTTTCGCGCGCTCAGACAAGAGCAGCAGTGCGCCAAGCCGGGCCTCGTTTTCGCCAACGATCACGGCATCGCGGATCAACCCGTCCATGGCATCGACCAGATCGGCACGCACCGCCCCGACGGCCACCCAGGTCCCCGTGTTCAGCTTGAAGTTCTCGGCCACGCGCCCGTCGAAAAAGAACCCACGGGCATAATCCCCAGGGTCGGCGGGGCGCAGGGCATCGCCCATCATGTAATAGCCCTCTTCGTCAAAGGCCTCGGCGGTCTTGACCGGGTCTCCGTGGTAGCCCGGCGTGATGCTGGGGCCCTTCAGGCGCAACTCCAGTTTGCCACCGTTGGGCACCAGTTTCATCGTCAGCCCCCTTGCGGGCACGCCGACGTTGCCGGACTTCTCCTGAAACTCGGTGCAGGCCAGCGCAAAGGGCGCGGTTTCCGTGGCCCCAAGGCTGGTGGCCAACAGGACCTCCTGCCCCGTGGTCTTGCGCCCGATCGCCTGCAAGCGGTCCCATGTCCGCTGCGCCATGCCCGCGCCCGCGTAGAACATCATGGACAGGTTTGCGAAGAAGGTCCGCGCCAGCGCCTCATCCTGTTCCAACTCGTCCACGAGACGGTCCCACCCCACAGGCACGTTGAAATACCATGTGCAGGAGATGTCGCGCAGATTGCGCAACGTCTCGTCGATCTTGCCCGGCGCGGGCTTGCCGTCGTCGATGTAGTAGGTGCCGCCATTGGTCATCACGAGGTAGGACACCTTGTTGCCCGCAGCCGTGTGGTTCCATGGCGCCCAGTCCAGCACCACCGGTGGCGTGTGTTGCAGGAACCGGTAGCAATCGCGCACCATCGCCTCCATGGCGCAGATCATCGCATTGGTGTTGATCACCGCTTTCGGCGACCCGGTGGAGCCCGAGGTAAAGAGGTATTTCACAACCGTTTCGGGGCTGACGGCCTGCCGCGCCGCCTCTGATCCGGCCGGGTCCGCAGAGAGAAGATCCGCGTAACGCAGGGCATCCGCGGGCACATTGTCCAGCGCGATCACCTGTCGCCCCTCGGCCGAGATCGCCGCGAGCGCCTTTTGAAAGGCCGCGCCGTCTTCGACGAACAGGGCGCCGGGCTGCAATTTGGCGGCAATGTCCTTCAGCTTGGCGTGGTCCTGTGACACCAGCGAATAGGCCGGGGACACCGGCGCATAAGGGATGCCGGTGTAGAAACACGCGGCCCCGAGCAGCGCGTGTTCCAGCCCGTTGCCCGACATGATGAGCAAGGGCCTGTCAGGCCCCAAACCCATGCTCAAGAGCGACGCACCGATGCGCCGGGCGGCATCCCGCGCGACGGCGTAAGTGATCCGGATCCAGTCCCCGTCAGCACCGCGGCGGGCGATCCAGGTCTGGTCCGGCGTCGCATCCGCCCAGTGGTCGAGGTAATCCGCGAGCGTCGGCAGATGCTCTGGCAGCTCGCCCTGCTGGCGCATGATCACGGTGCCATCGTCGCGCGTCTCGTAGTCGAAGACAGGCGACCAGAAATCGGCTTTGGGGGAGGGAGACGGGGTCATGACGCGGATCCTTCTTGCGGAGGGAAATACTAGCGCGGAGCCATCCTGATCGCGCCATCCAGCCGGATGACCTCGCCGTTCAGCATGGCATTCTGCGTGATGTGGGCGACCATGGCGGCATATTCCCGAGGATCGCCAAGCCGCGACGGAAACGGCACCTGCGCGCCAAGCGAGGTCTGGACCTCTTCGGGCAGATCCTCCAGCAGGGGCGTCAGGAACAGACCCGGCGCAATCGTGCAGACCCGGATCCCCTTGTCGGCCAGATCTCGCGCCATTGGCAGGGTCATTCCGACGATCCCGCCCTTGGAGGCGGAATAGGCAAGCTGGCCCACCTGCCCGTCAAAGGCGGCGACAGAGGCCGTGTTGACGATCACCCCCCGCGCGCCGTCGTCATCGACCGGATCCGCCGCGACCATGCGCGCCGCGGCCTGCGAGGCGCAGTTGAAACTGCCCATTAGGTTCACGCGCAATGTCTTTTCAAACAGGGCCGCGTCATGCGGTTGCCCGCGCGACACGGTCTTGGCAGCGCCGCCGATGCCGGCGCAATTCACAAGGACCCGGGGCACACCGCAAGCGGTCTGGACTTCGTCCAGACCAGCCGCAACCGAGATCGGGTCAGACACATCGACCGACACGAAACGCCCGCCGATCCGCTTTGCCTGCGCGGCGCCCCTTTCTGCGTTCAGATCGAACAGGGCGACGGTCATGCCGTTTTCGGCCAGCACCTGCGCCGTCGCCGCACCAAGGCCAGAGGCACCACCCGTGACAATGGCGCAATGCCCATTCCAGTCCTGCATGTTCAGGTCCCCAGTTTTCGAATTTTCTGCAACAACCCAACGAGGGTTTCGGTCTCTTCGCGTGACAGGCCAGAGAGCAGGGCCGCCTCATGTCTGCGCACCACATCCCGGGCGTGACTGTAGGCGCCCTGCCCCGCCGACGTCGGCGCCAGCGCCTGAATGCGGCGATCTCCGGGCACCGGTTGGCGCATGACAAACCCGCGTGTTTCCAGCTCGTCTATGATCGCGACAAGGCCGGAGCGTTCGATCCCCAGCTTGCGCGCCAATGCGCTTTGCGTGACATTCGGGTACTGGATGATCAGTGAAAGGGCCGCATAGACCCGTGGTGAAAACCCGTCTTCGCCAAGGGCACGCCGAAAATCTGCGCTGACGATGACATAGGCCCGCTTCAGGTTGTAGCCGACAAGATCTTCGAGATCGCCGTGCTCCGGGTCTGAAACCGCCTCGTCTTGCGGTTCTGCGGACTGACGCGCCATGCTGTGCCTCATATCAGGTTGCCTCGACAATCCTACGCAATACTGTTAACCTAGTAAACAGTTAAAGAAGGCACGCACCATGGATCTTCCCCTGCCAAGGCTGGAACACGTCTGCACCCTGATGGTCGAACTCGACCCCATCCGGTCGATGGGACCGGGCCGCGCCGGCCAAAGGCGCATCATCCCGATCATCGGCGGCACGGTCACCGGGGAAAGGCTGTCGGGGCGGATCCTGAACCTTGGCGCGGATTGGCAGACGCTCTTTTCGGACGGGTTGGCCGAGCTGGACACGCGCTACGCCATGGAAACCCATGACGGGGCGACCATCGAAATCGTCAACTATGGCTACAGGCACGGCCCGGCTGAGGTCATCGAGGCGATAGCCCAAGGCGCGCAGGTCGATCCGTCGCGCTACTACATGCGCACCCATGCCCGGCTGGAGACCGGCGATCAGCGCTATGATTGGGTCAACAGGACCCTGTTCGTGGGCACCGGCGCACGCAATGCCAGCGCCGTGGAAGTGGACCTTTACGCCATCCGCTAGGCGGCCCAGTCGCGTCCGGGGGACAGTGCTTCGTCGGCCAGCGCCAAGAGGTCATCAGAGGCGGCAACCTGCGCGATGCGCGCCCAGACCGCCCGATAGTACAGATCACCTGTCAGGGTCATGAAGTCATGGGCAAGTGCTGCAGGGCTGTCGCTGGCGGCAACCCTGGAACGTGCCTGCCGCCAGAGATCCCGCTGCGCCAGAACGCCCGGGTGATCCGTCAACCGACCGATCAACGCGTCGAATGCATCTGCCCCCGCCCCGCCCTGCAGCTTCAGCCCACGGGTCGCCGTGGCCAGCGCATGAATGCCGTTCGCCCCTTCGTAGATCGAGGTGATCCGGGCATCGCGCCATGTCTGGCTGACCCGATACTCATCGAGGTAGCCATAGCCGCCCAGCACCTGTATCCCCAGATCGGCGGACCTGATCCCGGCTTCGGTGCAAAAGACCTTGCAGACCGGGGTCAGGAAATCGACAAGGGATGGGGCGTCTCCGCGCACCATCTCGACAAGCGCCACATGCCCCATCGCGCGCGCGCCAAGCGCGAGGCGCCGCTGTTCGTTCAGCATCCGGCGCACATCGGCGTGATCGCCCAGCACAGCGTCCTCGCCCGTGGCCTTGCGGCCCTGCTTGCGGTCTTGCGCATAGGTCGCGGCAATTGCATGTGCGCGCGCGGCATGCGCCACGCCCTGCAAGGCGACGTCCAGCCGGGCGTGGTTCATCAGGGTAAACATGGCCTTGAGCCCTGCGCCCTCGACCCCCAGAAGTTCTGCGGGCGCGGCGTCAAACACAAGATGGCAGGTGGGCGAGGCGTGCAGGCCCAGCTTTTCTTCGATCCGCGTGACCTTGATCGCCGATCCCGCATCAGATCGAGAAGTCACGAACAACGACAGCCCCTTCACACCGTCCTCGGTCGCGCCGCTGCGCGCCAACACGAGGTGCAGAATGTCCTCTGACAGATCCTGATCACCGCCGGAGATAAAGATCTTTTCGCCCGAAATCCGCCAGCCCGCATCGTCCCGCACCGCCCGCGTGCGGATGCGCGACAGGTCAGAGCCGGCCCCCGGTTCCGTCAGGCACATGGTCGACAGGGCTTCGCCCGTCGCAAGGCGCGGGATCCACCGGCTTTGCTGGGCCTGCGTGCCGAACCGCAACAGCGTGGTCATCGCACCGGGCACAAGATTGCACACCATCTGAAGCGCGTGGTTCGCCCCCGAAAACACTTCGGACACCATGGCGGCCACCAACGGCCCCTGCCCCATGCCGCCATATGCCTCCGGGGCTGTCAGCCCTTGCCAGCCCATCTCTGCCAGTTGCGCGTAGACCGTGCCAAACCCGTCGGGCATCCGGACCCGGCCATTCTCCAACCGACAGCCCTGACGGTCACCTTGCTGGTCGATCGGGGCGATCTCACCTTCTGCAAAGGCGGCAAAGGCGGTCACGACATCCCGTGCCAGCGCATCATCCCAATCCGGCAGATCGCCGGCGCCTGCCACGTCGCGCAGCGAAAAGAGGATCTCTTCTGTCGGGGCTTCAAACGGGATCATTGGCAGCGCTCGCAGGTTTGTTATCATCAGTGACTGTTTACCTACTTTACAAAATACCTTCGGGCAAGTCCGCCATGCCAAGCGGGGCAAACCGGCCTGCCGGAGGAGCCCGCCAATAGCGGTCTGATCCTGAACAGTGCGGTGAACCATCGAAACGACGACTTGGCAGACAGCTTTCCCGCACAGATTGCACAGAGGCGTCCAACGCATTCTAAAGGGACCCTACCCCGCCCTTTGCACATAAAATTCCATTTCCACCGACCCGAGGATCCCCTTGCTTTGGAATTGTTTCGATGCGAACGTCCCGTCGCGAGACGCAGGGCCGCTGCCTCCCGCAGAACGCAACACGGACGGAAAAGAACCACGTTGAGCATCGTCCGGAGAAGGGGCCCGTCCACGGGACCCTGACACATCAACAAACACCTGATGGCATTGTGGGGTGCCTTGGCCGCGCGCGGGATCTTTCCGCACCACGCGACCGCATCAGAAAAACCAGCAGAAGGGTCGCCGCGAATGAAAGCTTGCATGAACCGAAAGTGGGGCCTCGGGACGGCCTTTGCCGCAACAGCGAGCCTGCTGTCCGCGCAGGCCTCGGCGGAGGTGGTTGTCGGGATCGCAGGTCCGTTTACCGGCGGCGTCGCCTTTCTGGGAGAGCAGCTGGAAATCGGGTCGCTGCGCGCCGTTGCCGACATCAATGCGGCGGGTGGCGTGCTGGGCGAGACCGTGTCGATGGTCCTTGTCGACGATGGCTGCAACCCGGAACAAGCCAAGGCCGCGGCACAGCAATTGGTGTCCAGCTCTGTCGCCTTCGTCAACGGTCACATGTGTTCGGGCGCCACGATTGCCGCCAGCCCGGTCTACGAAGAGGCGGGCATCGTCGTGATGTCACCGGCCTCGACGAACCCGCGCGTCACGGATGAAAGCGGAACAAACGTCTTTCGCGTGATCGGACGCGATGATGACCAGGCCGTGGTCGCCGCCGATGTGATCGCGTCAGAGTTCGCCGGTCAGCGGGTCGCCGTGATCAGCGGCAAAAGCCAATACGGTTCCGAACTGGCGATCGGTCTCATATCCGAACTGGAGAAACTCGGGATTGCGCCGACGCTCGCCCTGACGTTCGAGCCGAACGCCGGCAGCTACGCCGATATCGTCGACCAGATGGTCGCGGCAGAGATCGAGCTGGCCTTTCTGAGCGACAACAGCCCCTCTGACATGGGCGTCATCACGCTGCAGGCGCGCGAAGCCTTGCCCGATGTGCAATTTCTCTCGGCTGATGCGCTGTCCGGTCAGGATTTCCTGCTGGTCGCGGGTGATGCTGCCGTTGGCGCGCTGTTCACCTTTGGTCCGGATCCCCGCAACCTCGCCTCGGCCGAGGCCGTGACAAATGCCATTCGGGACGAAGAGTTCTTTGAACCCAGCGGCTACACGCTTTACAGCTATGCCGTGATCCAGACATGGGCGCAGGCCGTCGAAGCCGCCGGGACCTTTGACAGCTCCGCATTGATCGAAACGCTGCAGAACACCGAATTCGATACGATTATCGGTAAAATCGGCTTTGACGAAGCTGGTGACATTACCGGCGTCGAAAACTTTGTCATTTACGAATACGGCGTAGAGACGTATTCCCAGCGTCCCTAGGAAAGAGCGCGCACCGCAGCATGCCAACCCGACCGATTTCTTTTCTCCGAAGCGTCCGAGGACGTTTGTTGTTGGCATTTGCGGGCATTACGGCGCTCGCCGTTGTGGCGGGCGTGGCCGGGTTGACGTCCTTGTCACAGGTCAATGGCGCCCTCAACCGCATCACCGAACAGCGCGTGCCACAGGCGCTTGCCCTGCTCGAAGTGTCCCGTCAGGCCGAAGTGATCGTGAACGCGGCACCGGCGCTGCTGGTCGTCTCCAACGAGGCCGCGCGCGAAGAAGCCTCCGCCACCGTGCGTGTCGAGATGGACACGCTCAAGGCCCGGCTGGCGGATGCAGACATCGCCGATGCCACCCTGGAAGCCAGCGTTGCGACACTGGTCGACAATCTCGACGGCAATTTGCTGGAGCTTGACGAACGGGTCACGCAACTGCTTGAGATCACGGCCTCTCTCGAGGCGCTCAACCGCAATCTCAAGACGATCAACAACGGTGCGCTCCGTCTGGTCGCCCCGGCGGAGCGGCAATTGGGCGCGCAGATGTCCGCATGGAACCGCAGTGGCGCCGCCACGGCCGAGGACCTCGATGCCGGGCAAAGCGGTATCGCCCAGACAATTGTCGGCATCCTGCCGCAGCGCGACCTTGGTTCGCAGATCGCGGTGGTCTGGGCCACGCTGACCAATATCGCCTCGTCGGAATCGGTCGAGGAGGTCGACGTGCTGACCTTTACCCTGACCAATGCCCTGACGGACCTCAAGGCCGCCAGCGAAGCGATGCCGCCCCAGATACAGCGCCGTCTGGCCCGGGTGATTGCCGCCTTCGTCAAGCTCTCCGAAGGCGAAGAAGGCCTGCCCAACATGCGCAAGCGGGAGCTTGAAGCCATTGTTTCCGCGCAGGATCTTCTGGCTGCCAATGCGGACCTGTCGCGTCTGCTGAGCGATCGCATCAACTTTCTGGTGCAGACCGCGACCGATGAGATCGACGTGGCCAAGGCCCGCGCCGCCGATGTTCAGGCGCTCAGCGTCAATGTGCTGATCGCCATCGGGGCGCTCAGCCTTGTCAGTTCCGTCATGGTCGTCTGGTTCTATGTCGGGCGTGTTCTGATCCGGCGCCTGACGGCTCTGAGCAACAGCATGTTGTCGATTGCCGGTGGCGATCTCGAGGCTCAATTGCCCAAACCGGGCACCGACGACGAGATCGGGCGCATGGGCGAGGCCCTGATCGTCTTTCGCGACACCGCGGTCGAGGTCAAGAAATCCAACCTGAAAGAGATTGAAACGACCCGGCGCCGTCTCATCGACGCGATCGAGAACTCTTCGGAGGGGTTCGCCTTTTACGATCCTGAAGGCAGCCTCGTGATCTGCAATTCGCGCTATGCGAACTTGCTGTTCCCCGATGGCGCCTTCGAGGTCGTGCCCGGCACCGATTTCGAAACGGTGACCCGGGCAAGCGCGGCCACCGGCCAGATCGTCGATGCGCTGGGCCGCGAAGACGACTGGATCGAAGAACAGTTGCGCTCTCATCTCAACCCCGGCGAACCGCGACTACAGGCCAATGCCAATGGCCAGTGGATCCTGATCAGCGAACGCAAGACCGGCGATGGCGGCACGGTTGCGATCTATTCGGACATCACCGACCTGAAGGCGCGCGAGACAGAGCTTTCCGAGAAATCCGAGGCCCTTGAAGACCTGTCAAGGCAGCTGTCCAAATACCTGTCGCCGCAGATCTACGACTCGATCTTCTCCGGAAAACAGGAAGTGAAGCTGGTGAGCCAGCGCAAACGCCTGACCGTCTTCTTCTCGGATCTTGTCGGGTTCACGGAGATCACCGAAAAGCTCGAGTCCGAGGATCTGACGCGCCTGCTGAACCAATACCTGACAGAGATGACGGACATCGCCATCGAGCATGGTGCCACCATCGACAAATACATCGGCGATGCCATCGTCATCTTCTTTGGTGATCCCGACACCCTCGGCGTCAAGGAAGACGCCGCCCAATGCGTCAAGATGGCCATCGCCATGCAAAAGCGCATGAAAGAGCTGGAACGTCTCTGGCGCGACAGTGGTTTGGAAACGCCGCTGCGCTCCCGGATCGGGATCAACACCGGACTGTGCACTGTCGGCAATTTCGGAAGCGACGAGCGGATGGATTACACCATCATCGGCGGCGGTGTGAATCTGGCGGCGCGCCTTGAAAGCGCCTGTGACCCGGGAGAGATCCTCATCTCGTACGAGACCTATGCCCATGTCAGGGATCTTATCGCCTGCGAGGAGCGCGCGCCCATCAAGGCCAAGGGGTTTGCCGCGCCGGTGAGCACCTACAAGGTGGATGACCTGTTCGAAAACCTGGAGGATGCCAACCGGCCGATCCGCGCCGACCTGCCGCATTTCAGGCTTGATCTGAACGCCAGCAAGCTGAGCGAAGCCGACCGCGCGCAGGCGCTTGATGTGCTGAAAGGCGCCGCAAGGCGGCTGGCGGGCGGCAGCGCCCCCACAGAGATGGACGCACCCGAGGCGACCGGCACATGAGCGTATCTGCCAATACCCCACCTATTGGTAGGCGCCCCGGGTTCGAGATGATATTTCAGCATTTTTCCGCGGCGGCCGTGCTTGCGGTGCTCAATGTGGCAACGGCGGTGTCGATCGGAACGCTGGTGTTTTCCGGGCCTTTGGCGCCGGTGGTCTCGATCGGGATTGGCGCCTACCTCATTGCCACCGCGGTGAGCGGATGCCTCGTGCCCGCACTCAGCGGCTACAAGGCCATCATCGCGGGGCCACGGGCCGGACAATCCCCGATCTTCGCGGCCATGGCGGCGGCCATTGCAGGTTCCATGGCTGGTGTCGCGCCCGATGTGATCGCCGTCACTGTCGTGGTGACGATGTTGGTGACCACCCTCATTGTCGGGTCCTTCATGTACTGTGTGGGCCTTGCCAACATGGGATCGCTTGCACGGTACATCCCCTTCCCGGTCATGGGGGGCTTTTTCGCTGGGCTGGGGTACCTGCTGACCCGGGGCGGGGTCGTCGTCGCGGTCGGCCCGGTCGCGGACCCTGCCATCCTGTCGAGCTTTGTCACCCTGCAGGCCCTGCTGCACCTGATGCCTGCCGTGTTGTTCGGTGTCGTGCTGTTCTGGCTGGAACGGCGGATCAAGCACTGGCTGCTGGTGCCGACCTTCCTCGCCGCATCCATCGGGTTGTTCTATGTCGGTCTCGCCGCCACGGGCACCTCGCTGGTGGCGGCCACCGATCTTGGCTGGCTGACCCAGTTCGACACCGAGACCACCAGCTTTTTTCCGGTGATAACACTGGACCAGTTCAGCCTCGTGAACTGGGGCGTCGTGGCACAGCAATACGACACGATCCTCGTGTTGTGCCTGCTGAGCGTCATCATGCTGTTGCTCGACATCTCCGGTGTGGAAATCCTCATCAACCGCGATCTCGATCCCAACCACGAGTTGCGGTCCGCCGGGCTTGCAAATGTCGTCGGGGCCGGGGCGACGGGGCTGCTGGGCTTTGGCGCCGCAGCGGACACGGCGGTCGCCAAGAAGCTGGGCGGTCGAACCTTTCTGATGATCGCCATCTACACGGCCTTCATCGTCGCGGTGATCGTCGCGGGCCCTGCCCCGATTGCCTTTATTCCAGCACCCGTTGTCGGCGGTTTCCTGATCTACATCGGGCTGAGCTTTCTGATCGAATGGGTCTGGACGAAACGCACCCGCCTGCCGCTTGCGGATGTGGTGGTGATCCTGATCATCCTCGTGGCTGTCGCCTTTTACGGTATCCTCGAAGGGGTGGCCGTCGGGGTCCTGCTGGCAACGGTGCTCTTTGTGCACAAATACAGCCAGCTCAGCGTCATCAAGACCGCGATGAACGCCACGGAGCACATGAGCAGCATCGACCGGCACAAGGACGATCAGGCCTATCTCGACGCGCATGGCCACCTCGTGCATCTGTTCGTGCTGCAGGGGTTCTTGTTCTTCGGCTCGGCCAACCGCCTTCTTGACCGGATCAAGCAGGTGGTCGACACCGCGGATGCAACGCAGAAACGCTACCTGATCATCGATTTCTCCCGCGTGGACGAAATGGATTCCTCCGCCGCCAACAGCTTTTCCAAGCTCATGCAGATCTGCATGCGCGAGAACCTGACGCTTTGCCTGACGGGTGACCAGCCGGGCATCATTCCACGGCTGGTCCAGCTGCACAGGGATCTCGACCTGCCAAAGGAGATCCTGCATGTCTTTCCCGATCTCGACACCGCGGCAGGCTGGGCCGATGACGAGCTGCTCAACAGCCATGGCGAAAGCATCCCGCTGGACCAGATCATGGAACCCGAGGCGCTGCTGTTCGACCTGATCGGCGATCGCGACGCGGTGACCAGGATTGCCGGGTATTTCGAGAAGCTGCCGGTGAAAAAGGACGAGGTGCTCTTTGAGCAGGGTGAGGCGGGCGACTCGCTTTTCCTGATCCTCGGAGGGGCGATTTCCATCGTCCTGTCCCTGCCAAACCGCAAGCCGCTGACGGTCCGGACCATGCGGGCGGGGTCCATCCTTGGTGAGATGGCGGTCTACACGGGTGCGCCCCGCAGTGCCTCTGCGATTGCGCGGCGTGACGCGCTTTTGTTCCGGCTGCCCGCGGAAAAGTATCACGCGCTGGTCCAGACCCATCCCGTCGAGGCGGAGCTTTTCTCCTCCTGTATCGTCAAACTCATGGCTGAGCGGCTGGCCCGGTCAAACAAGTCCGTTCTCGCATTGGCGCGCTGAAACCATCGCTCCGGCACGGGGCACAACAGGAAAGATCGGCAAAGTATGGCTTTCGATCCGGTGCAATTTCTCTCCAACGGCGTCGAACGGGACGTGGTTCAGACGTTCTGTGACCACTTCCCCGACGCGCCACGCGCGCAGCAGACGGCGCTGCGGGACGCTGTTGCGCTGGCAATGCACCATGTCACCCGGACCAGCGCGTCTTACCATGGTGCAGATCATACGATCATGGTCACGATGGCCGGGCAGGACATCCTCCGCGGCAAGGCACAGGACCGGGATCTTGACGCGAGCGACTGGATCCATGGCATGGCCGCCCTGCTTTTTCACGACATCGGATACAGCCGTACGGCCTGCAAGGACGATACCGAAGACGCGCTTGTCACGGACAGCGATGGTGGTCGGTTCCATCCGCAAGCCGGGAGTTCGGACGCCATTCTGGCCCCATGGCACGTGGACCGCGGCATGATCTTTGTCCGGGAAACCTTTGCCGGGTCGGATATTCTGGATGCCGACAGGTTGGCCGCAGCCATCGACTACACGCGCTTTCCGGTCCCTGCGGATCCGCAATATGCCCGTCTGGACGATGAGCCCAGCCTTGTCCGCGCAGCCGACCTGATCGGCCAATTGGCCGATCCGCGCTATCCGCAAAAGCTGACTCATCTCT
Source organism: Sagittula sp. (assembly GCA_042088665.1). GTDB lineage: Bacteria > Pseudomonadota > Alphaproteobacteria > Rhodobacterales > Rhodobacteraceae > JBELMB01. The sequence goes on along the minus strand of JBELMB010000034.1, from coordinate 15,966 downwards.
ACCACGAAATGCGCGAGACGGGCGCGGCACCGGAACTCGGCTACCAAAGCGCCCTCGACATGGTCAACGCCTTTCCGGGGTTCTTTCACACGTTGGTAGAGCCCTATATCGGCCCCGCGCTGGGGTATCTTGAACGGACCACCGAGGGCCGGGAATGGATCCACCGCCTGCACCGTGTCGTGGCACAGACCGAAACCGGGGCCTTGCCGCATGGTCCGTTCCGGGGCGGCTCCCAAACGGGGTCACGGCAAGGCGCCTAGGTCGGACCGCCCCTTCCCGAGGGCCGGCTCTGTCTGGGAGGCTCCGCCCGTGTCGCTTTGACCGAAACTCTGGTCTCGTATTCCGGAGCAAGGGCGCTTGCCCGCGGTGGAGGCGGGCGGCAAGTGGCTGGCCCCCGAAGACGACGCAAAGACCCGGGCCGCGAGATCAGCCGCAACGCCCGGGTTTTTGACGCGCCGAGCACGGACAAGATCCATCCGCATGACGTCTGTTCGGTGGCGGATCTTCTGGCCTTGTTCTCCGGGGTCGAGTGTCTCAAGCTGGACGACAGGGAGCACGAGACGCCCGGCTTCTGGCACTGGCATCTGACGATGGAAAAACTGGGATAACATCCGTGACCGTTACTTTTGAAGGCGCGCAGGTGTTCCTGCCGGGCGAGATCGCGGAAACCCGCGTCACCGTCGAGAATGGTCGGATCGTCGAGATCGGTGGCCCGGCGCAGGGCGACGTGGTCGATGGCCGGGGCAAGATCCTTGCGCCTGCCCTGATCGACGTGCATGGCGATGCCTTTGAGCGGCAGATGATGCCGCGCCCGGGTGTCTTCTTTCCGACCGAAACGGCGGTGCTTGAGACCGACCGCCAGCTTGCGGCGAACGGTATCGCGACGACCTATCATTCGATCACCCTCAGCTTTGAGCCGGGATTGCGCAGCGTCGAGAAGGGGCGCGCATTGATGGAAGCCCTGCGCGCCCTCGCCCCGCGCCTGACGGTCGAGAACCGCGTGCAATTGCGTTGGGAAACCTTTGCCTTCGAGGCGCTCGACACGCTGGACTGGGCGATGGATGCGCCGCTGCCGCCCGCGCTTGCCTTCAACGATCACTTGTCGATGTCGATGCGCAGCGCGGACACGCAGATCCAGAAACGGCTGTTTGAACACAACCCCGAATTTGAGGTCATGGATCTGGACGACGCGGCCCTGTTTGAGAAACGTCACCGCCGCCACGCGGAACGGTCCGGCCTCGATTACGCGGCCCACAAGACATTGGTGACGCAGGTCTGGGATCGGCGCGGCGACGTCGTGGACACCATGAAATCCGTGTCTGCCAAGGCCCGCGCCAAGGGCATTCCCATGCTCAGCCATGATGACACGCAGGTCGAGACGCGCGCCTTTTACCGCGGCATTGGTGCCACGGCATCGGAATTCCCCATGACGATGGGGCCTGCGCAGAATGCACGCGACAATGGGGACACGATCATCTTTGGCTCTCCGAACGCCGTGCGTGGTGGCAGCCACATCGGATCCCTCGGCGCCGCCGACATGGTCGAAGCAGGTTTGTGTGACGTTCTCGCGTCGGATTACTACTACCCGGCCATGCTGGCGGCGGTGGACCGGCTGGACCGCGAAAAGCGCGCCGACCGGCTGGCGCTCTGGTCGCTGGTCTCGGGCGGACCGGCGCGCGCCATGGCCCTGCACGACCGCGGTGAGATCGCTCCGGGCAAGCGCGCGGATCTGGTCCTCGTGGACTGGCCCGATGGCCATGTTCCGGCCATTCAGGGCACATGGGTCGCAGGCCGGTGCGCCTATCGTGCAATGCCCGCCGGATGATGCCGAGCAGATTTAACCGCGACTATATCCCCGCCATCGGACTGGGGGTCACCCAGATCATGGGCTATGGCACCTTGATGTATGCCTATGCGGTGCTTTTGCCGGAAATGGCAAAGGACCTTGGCCTCAGCCTGTCGGAGGTCTTTGGCATCCTGTCACTGGGACTGTTCTTTGGCGGTCTCGTGTCCCCGGTGGCGGGCAAGCTGGTGGACCGCTTTGGCGGGCGCTGGGTGATGACCCTTGGCTCTGTCGTGGCCAGCCTGTCGCTGATTGCCATGAGCCTCGTCGAGGGGCGGACCGGTCTCTTTTGCCTGATCCTGCTGGCCGAGGGCGCAGGCATGTTCGTGATGTACAACGTGGCCTTTGCCAGTGTCGCGCGGCTGGATCTGGACATCCCGCCGCAGCGCTCGATCTCGGTCATTACGCTGTTTGGCGGTGTGGCCTCGACGATCTTCTGGCCCCTGACCCTTGCGCTTTACAACAGCTATGGGTGGGAAGTGACATGGGTCATCCTTGGGGTCAGCACGCTGGTGGTCTGCACACCGATCCATTTTCTGATCCTGCGCGGACCCGAGCGCAACCCCGATGCCCCGAAACCGAAAAACGCACCGGATTGGCCGGAACTGACCGGGCGGGCGCGCAGGCGGGGCATGGTGTGGATGGTGATTTCCTTTGTCTTCTCCGGCTACCTGATGGGTGCGGTGATGACGCTCTGGGTCACGAATGTGCAGGATCTGGGCCATACCGCGGCGATGGCGGCGTTGGCGGGGGCGGTCATCGGGCCGTTCAAGACCGTGGGCCGCTTTTTCGAGATGCTGGTCAGCCGCAACATGTACCCGCTGGTGACCTATGCGATCAGCATGGGGCTGATGCTGTCGGGGTTTGTCGTGTTGTTGAGCCTGGGCTTTACCCTGCCCGGGGTCATGCTTGCCGCAGCGCTCTACGGCATGGGTGACGGGATCAAGACCATCGCCCGCGGGACGCTGCCGCTCGCGTTGTTCGGGCAAAAGGGTTATGGCGCGCGGCTGGGCTGGATCGCCTTTGTGCAGATGGGGATCAATGCCTCTGCGCCTTTTGCCTTTGCATGGGCGACGCAGGTTTTTGGCGGCTGGTGGTCCTTTGCTGTCATGGCGCTGTGTCTTGGGTGTGCGATGGCCACCTACCTGTTCATTCCAGACCCAAGAAAGCCCCCACATGACTCCGCTGAAGATCGGCGCCTGCCTGAAAACCACTGAAATCCCGGCCCATCGCGACTGGCTGTTCGATGCGGCCCGAGACATCGAATTGCAGGACTTCAAGACCTGCGACGCGCTGTCGACCGAATTCGAAGACCGCATTGCCGCGGCCAGCGCGGCCCTTGACGGACACACCGGGCGGCGCGGGATCCATGGCCCCTTCGAAGGGCTCGACATCGACAACAAGGATGCCGAATTGCGCCCGATCATCACGGCGCGACTCCTAAAGGCGCTCGAGGCCGCGGATCGTGTCGGCGCGCGCCAGATGGTCCTGCACTCCCCGTTCAACGCGTGGTATCAGAACAACGTCTTCAGCGTGCCCGGCTACAGCGAAAAGACGCTGGCCCGCGTGCACGACGTCTTGGGACCGGTGCTGCGCAAGGCCGAAGATCTCGGTGTGACGCTGGTGATCGAGAACATCCAGGACGTCCGCCCGGAGACCCGCCGCGCCATGGTCGACAGCTTTGGGTCCAGTGCCATCGCGCTGAGCATCGACACGGGTCACGCCCAATTGGCCCGTCGCATGGCGGGCGCGCCTCCGGTGGCGGATTTTGTCTGCGACGCGGGCGCGCAACTGGCTCATGTGCATCTGCAGGACGTCGACGGGCACGCCGACCGGCACTGGGCCCCCGGTGAGGGCGAGATTGAATGGACCGCCGTCTTCCGCGCGCTTGCCAACTGCGGCGGCGACCCGCACCTGGTGCTGGAGTTGCGCGACAAGAGCCACATCCCGGCCGGGTTTGCCCACCTCAAGGGATTGGGACTGGCTGTATAGCGCAGGCTTTCCCTTGTGCCGGACCCGGGACATCTGCTTGGGTTTTTCCCGAGGGGCCCGAGGCCTTGCCTCGCCGGGCATCGTGGTACGGTACCACGGGGTAGCCCTTGCCCATTTGCCGCTGTCCCGGCAGGCGGCAGGAGCAGCGCCCCAAGCGAGACGGCACAAAAAAAGAGCGTCCCCGAGAAGGGACGCTCTGATAATGCTAGCAAATCCAAAGGATTACATGCCGGGATTCATGGTAAACATGAAGATCTGGCCACCTGCGTCGCCGCCATTGGCTTCGACGGCGCCGGAGGATTCCGAACGGGCCTGAACCACGCCGACATAGGTCTGATCCGCAGTGGAGATGGTGGCGCGCAAATCCTGACGGCCAGAGCCGGCAAGTTCATCCATGGAGTAGAATGCGCCGTCTTCCTTCTTGGCGATCAGCGCAGTCACCGGCCAGGAACCGGAGAACTCCGAGGTGCCCGGCTTGGTGAAGGCACCGCCCAGTGCGGACACACCCGCCTCGTAGCGCGCGCTGTACTTGCCGCCCGCGAGACCCAGCAGGTGACCCGCGGTGACGTTCAGATCGCCGTCCAGCGACAGCACGTATTTGCGCTCACCAAAATCATTGCCGGAGTCTTCGTCGACGATCAGGTAATCGCCATCCGCGGTGTTGGCCCAGTAGAGACCATCGGGTGCCACCATCTTGGCCACGCCCTCTTCCATGTGGGTCGAGGCATCGCCATCCTTGACCGTGCCTTCGCCGCCGACTTCCAGCGTCAGCGCACCGTCCCATGCACCAACGGTGCGGGTCACGGTTGCCCCAAGGAGGGCTGGCAGCGTCTCACCGTCGAAGTCCAGCGTGCCGAAATCGATGGCAAAGAGACCACCCAACTGCGTCATGTTGGCAAAGTAGCGCGGTGCACCCGACGGGTCGCCTGCCACGTGCTCGACCTTGCTGTCGCCGTTGAAGTAGACATGGCCCTCGGGCTGCTCGTCTTCGGCTTCCCAAAGCATCATCTCGGTGTCCTGAACGGCCACCGGCATGTCCCAGCCACCCCACTGGTAGGAGGTCGGCACAAAGTTCGCCGCAAAGCTGGCCGGGGCCGCTTCGTTGGCGATGTACTCTTCGATCATCTTGTCGGCCGGGTTGGGCGCGGCAACGAGCGTCGCGGCGGTCTCGGTGGAGACGGCCATGCCGTAGATCTTGCCAAAGAGCAGGCCATTGCGCGCAAGGAAGCTGTCACGCTCGTTGGCGGTGGCGTAGTCAATCATGGAGCCGTCGGGCAGACGGTTCTTCATGCCGACATAGACCTTCAGCGGCGCGGGTTCCTGGCCGTGGTTGTACCCGGAAGTGACCACAACGATATAATCCGCGTGGCCGGAATTGATCGGCATCATCTTTTCATAGCCGGTCTGTCCCAGCGCCGGGGCGGTATAGGCAACGCCGTTGGCGATGTCGACAACGACGGATGCCAGACCCATGGTCGCGGCGGAATCCGCGCTGCCTGCCGGGAACATGCGGCCGATTTCCCATTCTTCGGCCGCGAGCCAGATGTCGTCGGCAAAGCCCATGCCTTCGCCGTACTTGTTGGCCTGCTCGTACCACGCGCCACAGAACGACTGGAAGAAGAAGTCCGCTGCGGACAGGCGGAAGTCAGACGAGAAAGGGATCAGCGTGCCGTCGGGACGGGTCTGGTTGCCCCATTTGCCCGCGAGATCGGCAGGATCGTAGGAGGGCGCTGCAACCATCTCGCCAAAGGCGTTGTAGACAGTGCTGAACAGCTTGCCCGAGCCCTTGACCATGGAGGCCGCGGCGGCGTCGTTGCCCATGAATTCGGCAAAGGCGGACCGATCGTAGTCGATCGTGTGGATGTGCGACCCGGTGAAGGTCACGCCGTTCGCCATCTCCCAGGGGTAGGTTTCCGGTTTCGGGGCGCTGCCCATGGTGGCATAGGATTCGGACTGGTACGCCACGCGCACTGTGTCTTCGTCGGCCAGCCATGCGGCCTGACCATCGGGGTAGCCGGTCAGCGCCATGCCGGTTTCTGCGTCGACTTCACCGACGGTCGCCAGTGCCTTGAAGCTCGCGAAGGGGAAGTTGGTGTTGGCGCTTTCGCCATCCATCACATCTCCGGTCGGAAGTCCCGCCTCAGCGATCAGCGCCGTGGTCTGACCGATGGTCGGGCCAGCATGCCCATCGGCGAACGCAACGAGGGCCGTGGTCATCCAGAGCGACGCGCCAAGCGACGTCCGTACCAATGATTTTCTTGACATGGTAATGTCTCCCTTTTGGATTGTTGTGCCGAAGTAACCGGGTTTCATGACAGTTCGATGTAACGGCGCAGAGGGCGACGATCAAATTCTTCAGGTTGAAAACGCGCGAGGCAATACCCGCCAATCATGAATTGCGTTCAGCGGCGATACCGCTCGATGAAGGCATCAATGTCCAGCGCGCGGATGTCTGGCAGCGCCGCCTTGTAGCGTTCACGGGACCAGTCCCAGACGGCAATCTCCATCAGGGCATCGGCCTGCGCAGGGGTAAAGCGGCGCTTGATCTCGCGCGCGGGCACGCCGCCGACGACCGTGTAGGGCGCCACGTCCCGGGTCACGACCGCGCCCGCGCCGACAACCGCGCCGGTGCCGATGGTCACACCTGCCGTCACGGTCACGCCATGGCCGATCCAGACGTCATCGCCTATGGTGACCCAGTCGGATTTGCGCCATTCAAAGAAATCGTGGTCATCCTCTCCCAGCCCGTAGGCTTCGGCGCGGTAAACGCTGTGGTGCTGCACGGCGCGCCATGTGGGGTGGTTGCCGGGATTGATCCGGGTCGCATTGGCGATGGAGCACATCTTGCCAATGGTGGTCCAGACCACGTGGCAATTCTGCGTGATGTAGGACCAATCGCCCATGGCACCGGATTTGAGCATGGTGCCCTTGCCCACTTCGGTCCACATCCCCAATTCGAAATCGCTGACGCTTGCCTCGGGGTGAACCGATGGTGCCTCTGAAAGGGCGTGTTTCGATCCCGAACCGCTCATGTCACCACCTCCGCCACACCGGCCAGCGCCGGGTGGTGCAATCGGATTTCGGGCTGCGTGAACGCGCGCGGGCCCTCCCGGTCAAGGGGTATGGGCTCTATCAGCGCCTTGAGGTCCGTCACGTCGATGGATGGAAAGCTCAGGCCCATGGAATGATGGCAAGCGACCCGAAAGCCCGGTTTTGGGTTCAGACCGGGATGAATGTCCCGTGTGCCCATCTTCAGGTGGTGCGCAATGTCCCATTCCTGCACCGCGCCGTCATGACGCGTGACCACCCAGCAATGGCCGTCCTCGCACCAGTCGCGCTTTTCCGCGGGAAAGTAGAACCCCGTCACATACCCCGCCTCAAAGCCCGCCGCGCGCAGCGACGCGATGAAATAGGTGTTGATGTCGACGCAGGAGCCTTCGGTCAGGCCACAGCCAAGGGCCGGGATCTCGTCCAGCCCCGCGTTGAACGTGGTTTCCGGATGGCCATAGGTGAAACGCTCAGCCGTTGCGCAGGCAATGGCGCGGATGCGGTCGCGCGCCGGGGCCTGCGGCGCGATCTCTGCAACTTCGGCCAACAGCTCGTCGGCAAAGCGGGTAAAGCGCGACATGCGCGGCTGGAACACCGCTTCCGGGTATGCGCCGCACGCGGTCTCGGAGAAGGCAAAGGTGACCGACAGCTTGCCCCCAACGCCCCGCACCAAAAGCGCGGGCGGCGCGCCATGCGCTTCGGCCAATTCCTGCACGATCTCGCCGTTCACATGGGTTCCCGTGCAGCGGGCCTGCGGGGTGTCAATACCTGCGGGCACGAGGCACAACGCGCCTTCGGGCAGATCCGCCGTATACGTCAGAGAGAAATCCGTCATTTCGCGAGGTCCGTTTTTCCGATCAACCGTGCACGGATCATACCCGACAACCAGTCGATGACATAGACCATCGCGATGATCATGAAGATGATCGACCAGGCTTCGTCCCAGCGGTACGCAGCGATCCGGTCGGACAGCAGAAAGCCGATGCCGCCCGCCCCCACGATGCCCAGAATGGTGCCGGAGCGCACGTTGGACTCAAAGTTGTACAACAGGATCGACAGGATCACCGGGTTGACCTGTGGCGAGATCGCGTAACGGATCTGTTGAAGGCGTGACCCACCGGAGGCGCGCACACCGTCCACAGGCTTTTCGGAGGTGTTCTCGATCGCCTCGGAAAAGAGCTTCGCGAATGTCCCGATCTCGGACACCGCGATGGCAAGGATGCCCGCCAGCGGGCCCAGGCCAAAGGCGCGGATAAAGATCAGCGCGAGGATCAGCGTCTCGAAGGCCCGGATGATGTCGTAACCACGCCGCGTGGACTGACGCAGAAACGTCACGCGGTTGATGTTCTTGGCCCCGAGAAAGCTTAGCGGGAAGGCAAAGATCGCGCCCAGCACGGTTCCGAGGAACGCCATGGACAGGGTTTCGCCCAACCCCTTCATGATCTCGCCCCATTCTTCGCCGGTAAAGAAGATCTTGGGTGGGAACATGAACGAGGCCACCCGGCCAAAGCGCTCAAGCCCTGTCCAGATGCGGTCTGGCGAAAAGTCAAAGGCCCAGAGGCAGTAACAGAACAGCCCCGTGAAAAAGACCCAGAGGCTGATCTTGCGCGCCCTCACAAGGGGCGTGTCGCGAAAGGCGCGCGGGATCTGGTTCATGGCCGCTTTGACGTCGGCCTCGGTGATGTGCTGGGTCATGTCAGGACCTCCGGTGCGCGGAACGCGTCGTCAGGGGGAATGCAGTGCGATGGCTGGGCTGCGGGGCACAAGAGGAGCGGCGCGACCGACGCGGGGTCATCGGGCCGCCTCCATGCCGATCAGGCGGTGACGGAGCTTTTCCGAGCCGTAGTCGATGATCATCACGGTGACGAAGATGATCACGAAGAGCGCTGAAAGATCGGTGTATTCCTGAAACGACATGGCCGTGCGGAATTCCTGTCCAAGCCCCCCTGCGCCGACGTACCCGATGATCGACGAGGCCCGCACGTTGATCTCGAAGCGCAAGAGCGTGTAGCTGGCGATGTTCGGCAAGACCTGCGGGATGGCGGCGTAGCGTATCTGGTCGAACCATGACCCCCCGGCGGCCTTCACGCCTTCCAGCGGGCGCATGTCGATGTTCTCATTGACCTCGGAGTAGAGCTTTCCCAGCGCGCCACAGGCGTGCAGCCCGATGGCCATGACCCCGGCCATCGGCCCGACGCCAAAGCAAAAGACAAAGATCAGCGCCCAGACCAGTTCCGGTACGGTGCGCGCAATCTCGAGATAGCGGCGGCAGATCCACAGCACCCATGCGTTGGGGGCAAGGTTCCGCGATGCCGGGAACGACAGGACGAAACCGCCGATCACGCCGAAAACGGTGGCCATGAAGGCGATCAGGATGGTCTCGAACAGCAGGTTCAGCCAGATCTTCCATCGCCAGAACCATTCACCGACATCAGTGCCGAGGCTCTCCCATCGCAGGGTCGGGATGGTCTTTTCGATGAATTCGCCGAGACGCGGCAGACCCGCCGGGATGATCCAGCGCCATTCGCGCGATCCGTCCGGCATGGTCATCTGGGTGACCTTGAAAAAATCCCCCATCCAAGAGGTGACCGCGAAAATGAGCAGGAAAACAACGCTGCCCAGGGCCCAGACAATCCGGGCACGGCGGCGCTGCGCGGCAAAGTCGCGCTCGAACTGCGCAATGGGATCCAGGCCAGGGGTGCCCCCCGGAAAATCGGCTGTGGCGGTCATGACATCTTCCCATACCGGCGGCGGGGACCTCCCGCGCACCACGCGTCAGACGGACGGCAGGGCGGGGATTTCCCCGCCCTGCTTCGACAGATCAGGAGCCGGAGCGGCGCTGTTCCTTGATCCACTGGCGCATGTTCACGATCCACTGGTAACGCTCAGTGTCCACGCGCACGAAGCCGACGGAGGGGTTCACATCCTCGGGGTTGAACGAGGAATACAGCTTGTAGCCTTCTTCGTCCGCTGTCGGGAAGCTTTCGATGGCGGCTGTCACGTCTTCGATCAGCTGCGCTGGCAGGTTGGAACGGAAGGTCCAGGGGCCAGAGGTGATCTCGGGCGAGGTCCAGATCTTGCAGACCTGACCGGCGTCGATCATGCCCTTGTCTTCCATACGGGTGAAGACGTTCTTGGTTTCGGAGTTCTGGTAAGTGGCGGCCGTGTCAAACGTGCCGTTGACCACACCGGTCACGCCCGCTTCGTGGGAGCCGGAGAACGTCACTGTGCCAAAGTGATCTTCGGGCTTGAAGCCCTCGGCTGTCACCATGTTGAAGTAAGGCACAGCATAGCCAGAGGTGCTGTCCGGGTCAGCAAAGGCGTGCACTTTGCCTGCGGCGTCCTCGAGCGATTTGATGCCGCTGTCGCAACGGGTCACGACGATCGACTTGTAGCCGGTCGAGCCGTCTTTCTTCAGCGTGGTGAGCGTGGGGATCACGGCGCCATCGGTTGCGGTATATGCCGCGGCATAGGCAGAGGAGCCAAAGCGCGCGATTTCGATCTGGTTGGCCGCGATGGCCTGGATCACACCGTCGTAGTTGCCGGCGGTGAAGATCTCGACCTCGACGCCAAGCGTCTCTTCGAGGTAGACGCGCAGCGGCTCGTTGCGCTGCAGGCGGTCTTTTTCGTTTTCGCCCGACAGGATGCCGAACTTCAGAACCTGGTAGTCTTCTTTCCAGTCCTGGGCCATGGCCGCAGAGGCCGTCAGCAGGACCAGTGCAGTTGTTGAAAGCAGTTTCATTGGATTTCTCCGTTTGGTTGGTTTGGCGATTGGAAACGGGTTGGCCGAGGCGTGGCGGCCCGATCATCCGTGTCGGATCGGGCCGCTCCGGGCTCAGGCGTCGATGGAAATCTTCTGCGTCGAGGTGACGGCCTCGTTGAACTCTGCGAGGCCTTGCAGCCCGTAGATGTCCCGCACAACGTCATCGGTCAGCTGCCGGGCGGTGCCGTCAAACATCACGCGACCCATCCGCATGGCGATGATCCGGTCGCAATAGGCCCGCGCCGTGTCCAGCGTGTGCAGGTTCACAAGGACCGTGATGCCATCCTCGCGGTTGATCTGACGCAACCCGTCCATCACCTGCGTCGCGTTCGCCGGGTCAAGCGAGGCGATGGGCTCATCCGCCAGCATGATGTTGGGCTGCTGGACCAGCGCCTTGGCGATGGCGACGCGCTGCTGCTGCCCACCCGACAGCGTGCCCGCGCGCTGCAGCGCCTGTGGCACGAGATCGAGCCGGTCCAGCGCCTGCAGCGCCATGGTCCGTTCCTCATCGGTGAAATTCATCGCCATGGAGCTGAGAAACCCATGCTCCGACAGCCGTCCGATCAGGACGTTGGTCAACACGTCTAGCCGGTCGACCAGATTGAACTGCTGAAAGATCATCGCACAGTCGCGGCGCCAATTGCGCAACGCGCGGCCCCGGAGGGTCGTGATCTCCTTGCCGTCAAACGAAATCGACCCCTCGGAGGGGTCGACAAGGCGGTTGATCAGCCGAAGCATTGTGGACTTGCCCGCACCGGAGCGTCCAATGACACCGACAAACTGGCCCGGCGTGATGGAAAGCGACACGTCGTCAACGGCGGTGGTCTCGCCAAAGCGTTTCGTGACGTTCGAGAGCGTGAGAGCAGCAGCCATGATGATTCATCCGAATGAATTCTACATGGTCACTCTGAGGCTGCTGCGTAACGGTGTCTTTAAGCCTGCATGACAGTTCGTTGACAGTTCATGCCCCGGCGGTCATCCCGCGGCAGTCGGCGGGCGCGTGATTGCGCCATGCAGACCGTTAGCATAAATCGCGGCGCCCCCCCGATAAGTGGCGACAACGCGATCCGAGGCATCCACCACCATGAGGTCGGCGCGTTTGCCGGGTGCGATCTCGCCCCGATCCGAAAGACCAAGCGCGCGCGCCGGGTTGATCGTCGCCAGTTGCGCGGCCTCTGCCAATCCGCCGGGATCCGCTTTGCTCAGCGCGCGCAGCGCCGGCAGGATCGCGGCAGGGTGATAATCAGCCGCGAGAATGTGCAACAGTCCCTCGGCATGCGCATCGCGCGCCGACAGGTTGCCCGAATAGCTCCGGCCCCGCATCGCGTTCGGCGCCCCCATGGCGGTCATCAACCCGCGCGCCTTCACAGTTCGCGCGGCCTCCAGCGTCACGGGAAATTCGCTGATCACCGCGCCAATGTCGGCCATCAGGTGACCCTTTTCGGCGGTGTCGTCGTCATGGCTGGCAAGCGCCACGCCATGCGCCTTGCACAATCGCGACACGGTTTGCAGGTTCGACAGGATCTCTTCTTCGGGCGTCGCCGCCTCCAGACGCTTTTGCACCATGGCGCGGGCCTCTTCGACGGACACGCCCTCCAGCGCCGCGCGCGACTCGATATGACGTTCGAGGTTGCGATACTGCCCCTGCCCCGGCGTATGATCCATGACCGAGACAAGATCCACCGCCCCATCCCGCAACAAGCCCTCAAGCGCATCGATGGCCGCCGTGAACGTGATGTCAAAACGCGCGTGGATGCGGTGATCGACACGCATCTCGTCCTTCGCGGCCTTGAGGCTGCGGATCACCTCCGAGGTATGCGTGAAAGAACGCCGCTCTCCGTCGCGGGCATTGCGCGAAAAGGACACAGAGGCATAGGCCGTCGTCACCCCGGTGGCCGCCAGCCGCGCATCAAGATGCCCAAGCGCCACGTCCATGGGGAAATCCACCCCGACCCGTGGCTGCAATTCCAGTTCGATCATGTCACCGTGCATGTCGACGAACCCGGGAAACACCGTATGCGTCGCAGTGCCGGATGTCTCGACGATCTCGGTGATCACGCCACCCTCCATCGCCAGAGCGCCACAGGGGATCACACGGTCACGCAGGACCATCGAGATATCAGAGAGCCACATCAATTCGCTCCTCAGGTTGGGATTCGGACAACGCGCGATCAGAGCCACCCGCTGCAAAGGCATCCGGCGTCAGATCAATGACCCTGTCAATCAGATGCGCCACGTCGCCGGGCTGATGGAAGACACCGATCATCGCCGTGCCCTGCGCCTTCAACTGTGCCAACCGGGCCACAAGCGCCGCCCTTGCGAGGTCGATCTCTCCTCGGGCAGAGGATAACCGCATCCTGCCGCCTTGGGGCGGATCGCTGCGAAAGATGGCCCGCAGGAGCGAGGAGTCCCCGACCCTGTTCGCGCCTTTGAGCAGATCGAATGCGCCCGTATCCACGGAAAAGGAATTGCCTTCGAACGCCGGGCTCTGGTTGCCAAGGTGATGCAGTGTAAAGCCTTTGGTCAGGCCCGTGAGTTCAAGTACGGCGGTCATAGCTTTGTGTGCACCAATTGCTGGGTATAGGCCTGTTGCGGATCCTGAAAGATCGGGTCTGCCAAACCGGTTTCGACCACCTTGCCCCGCCGCATCACCATGACGCGGTCCGCCAACCTGCGTATGACACCAAGGTCATGGCTGACAATAACCATGGTGGTGTTGCGCTCTTGTTGCAGTCGTTTGAGCGTGTCCAGCACAAGCGCCTGCAGCGATACGTCCAGACCGGTGGTCGCTTGTCCAACAAAGCAACGCCGGTTCCAGCGCGATGGCCTTGGCGCGTTGCACCCGCTGCCGCACGCCATCGGACAACTCGATCGGCGGTGCGATAATGCGCTCGCTGGGAATTTCCGACGCTTCACGCGGCAATGGCCTTTGCCCGCAGCGTGGCAAAGCTGCGCTCCCCGGCGGCAAGCTCCGGCTCCGTGGGCAGCCGGTCTCCGGGCAAAACGCGCCGGTGGCGATCTCGTCGAGCGGGGTCTTGCGGATCTCGGTACAGGCCGTCTTGGCCACTCTGGAGTCATTCAAATGATCGGCGCCCCCGCGGTTTGCATGTCTCTGCGATGACAAGATGACCACAGGCCCCGGGATATCCCGTCCAATGCTGCATGAACGCGTCGGCAAGCCTTCGCAGCGCGGGCCAGTACCAACCGGATGCCCGGAAAAGCGGCGCACACACCCAAGTCAATACCGGCAATTGGACATCACCACAGTGCCACGGGTGAAACGCAGATCGGGAGGTCGCCTCCTTGCGCATCCCGAATTCATTTGCGGCCACCCTGCCCTAGCCCTACAAAGGTCTAGACCTACGTAATTCACAGGTTGAGAAACAAATGAACCTTCAGTCCATGCGCCGTCAGGATGTCCCCCTTCATGCCGAGGTGGCCGCGGTCCTGCGCCACCAGATCCGGTCTGGCGAACTGGCCTGCGGGGCAAAGCTGCCAGCCCTGCGGGAGTTGACAGAGACGCTTGGCGTTGCGCGGATGACGATCATTCAGGCAATGAATACCCTCGAAGAAGAGGGCCTGATCGAACGCCATTCCGGGCGCGGCACCTTTGTGAAAGAAGTGCGCACGACCGACCGGCACCGCCTGCAGATGCAAGCGGATATCTCACAGATCTACGCGCTTGTCTCGCAGCTTCAGGTCGATGTGCAGGACCGCGACGTGGCGGCGGAACTGACCCGAATCGACGGTCACGACTTTCGCGTCATCACGCGCACGCACCTCAAAAACGACAAGCCCTTCTGCCAGGCCGCACTGCAGTTGGATGCCGCCGTGTTCGAACGGGCTCCGGAACGCTTCCGTTCGGAAATCGCGGTCAGCGTGCTGGAGGATCTCGGCGTGGCCGTGGCCACCGCGCGGCAAAGGATCACCATTTCATACGCGGATTTCGAACTCGCCAATGCCCTTGAGATCACCGTGAACGCGGCGGTCTTTCGCGTCGTGCGAGAGTTCTTTGATGCCGATGGCAAACTGATCTATTCGGCGCTGCTCATCTATCCCGGGGATTTGCTGGAGCTTGAGATCGACTTCTCCCTGCCGGACCCCAGCGGTCTGACCAGCGCGGCCTTTCCACCGGACACAAAGGCGTAACCTGCGGTCCGACCGCAGGTGAGGCATAGCGCCCGGACATGGCCTGCAGCCCCCTCCCGCGCCGCCGTTTGGCGACCGGGTCCCCAGAGGAGACAGCGCGCCGGGACAGGGCCCTGCAAGATCCACGATCCACCCGTCTGACGCGATTGACTCGTAACCGGATTGGTGTAAAGGTTCAGACATCTAGACCGATAGAATGCGGAACCAATCCGTGACAGGGAGGACACCATGAATAACCTGAAGTCGCTTGCAGCTATTGCAGCGGTCACTCTGGGGCTGGGCGCAGCCCCGGCGCTGGCCGAATACCCGGAAAAGCCGATCACGCTGGTGGTCTCTTTTGCGGCGGGCGGTAATGCCGACGTCGTCGCGCGCCTTGGCGCCGAAGCCGTGAGCGCCGAGCTGGGCGTGCCGGTCAAGGTCGTCAACAAGCCCGGCGGCGCGCATATCCCCGCCACCATGAGCGTGCTCGAAGCCCCGGCAGATGGCTACACGCTGTTCAACTGGTCGCCCCCCAGCTTCATGATCGTGCCGCTGACCCGCGCCGTGCCCTATGACCCGATTGCGGATTTCGTGCCGTTGTTTGCCGGCATCTCCGCGTCCAATGCGCTGTATGTGCGCGCCGACAGCCCCTACACCACCTTCGAAGAGTTCCTCGAAGGGGCCAAGGAAACCAAGCTGACCATGGGCGTGAACAACCTTGGCGCGCCGCCCAACCTGAGCGCCGTCCAGATGGCCAGCGAGTTCGGTCTGGAATTCAAGACCATCGCGCTGAAGACCGTTCCGGCCACCATGACCGGCCTGATCGGTGGACAGGTGGACGTGGCCGTGGGCCAGGTTGCCTCGATCAAGCAGTTCGGTGACGCGGTGCGCCCGCTGATCATCCTCGACAACAGCCGTCAGGACTACATGGAAGCGGATCTGCCCGGTGTGCGCACCGTGGGCGAAGCCTTCCCCGGCAAGCAGGCTGGGGTCTGGGTGCACGGCGGCTTTGCCGTGAAGGCGGGGACCCCGCCCGAAGTGGTCGACCGTCTGCTCGAAGCCACCAAGGTGTTGGGCAGCGAGGAATTCATCTCCAGCTTGCCGGCGGCTGTTGGCTACAACTGGGTTCTCGGACCGGATGATGTCAGCGCATTGATCCAGTCGGGTCGTGACCTCTATTCGCCGATCCTCG
>JBELMB010000209.1:0-8938 GCA_042088665.1 Sagittula sp. | reverse complement strand
ATCCCGAGGATCAGCGCCCCGGCCATGGCGACCAGCAAGGCGGAAAACAGGCTCTCGCCGCGGATGTCGGAAATGACATTGGCCAGTTTCAGGCCAAGACCGGTTGAGTCGAGCGAGCCGACCAGAATGCCAATCGCGGCAATCGCGATCAGCAGCGTGGCCCCCGATTGCGCGCCTTTCAGGAACGAGCGCCAGACCCGCATCGGATCTCCGCGCACCACCGGATTGATGACCGAAAGCGCCAGCAATACCAGAACCGCGTAAAACCCCGCAGCAGAGGTCGAATAGCCCGCCACGAGGCAGCCGATGATCGTCAGGATCGGGCCGAGGAACAGCACGGAATTGATCAGGTCGATCCGGGTGATCTTGTCATCCACGGACAAGGGCTGCACCTCGATGCCCTGACGACGCGCCTCGACTGTGACCGCGGCAAAGAGGCTGAAGTAATAGAAGAGCGCCGGAAACAGCGCCGCAACGATGATGTTCAGATAGCCCGCCCCGGTGAGATCCGCCATGACCAACGCGGCCGCGCCCATGATCGGTGGCATGATCTGCCCGCCGGATGACGCCGTGGCCTCGATCCCCGCGGCAAAACTGGGGGAAAAGCCGCGTTTCTTGATCATCGGGATGGTGAATGTGCCTGTGCCGACGATATTGGCCACGGTCGAGCCCGACATGGTGCCGAACATCGAAGAGGCAAGGATCGCAGCATGGGCCGGCCCCCCCCGCGTGCGGCGCGTCACGAGAAAGGCGAATTTCAGCAGGGTGTCCCCGGCGCCGGTGCCCTCCAGCAGCACGCCGAAGACGATAAAGATGAACACCGTCGAGAGCACGATATTGGTGATCGACCCAAAGACGCCCTTGTTGGTGTTGTACCACAGCGCCTCCGCCACTTCTGTCATCGAAAACCCGCTGTGGGCCATGATGCCCGGCAGATCCTGACCGGACAAAAGATACAGCACGCCAAAGGCCCCGACCCCAAAGAGCCCCCACCCCCAAAGCCTGCGGCACAGTTCCAGAAAGACGATCAACCCGGCGAGAGCCGGCCAGACATCGGCCTGCGTGACGTCGTAGAGCGCCGTTTCCATCTGCGTCTGGACGAAGTGAAACGACCAGATGGACCACAGGCCCGCAAGGATCATCCCCGCATCCAGCACATAGTGCAGCGTCGCACTGGCTCCGGCAACCGGCCCCTTGGCCTCTCGCCGCGCCCGGGCTGCGGCGACGCCCACGATGAGGGCCAGCGCAAAACCTGCGGCGCGGTGCATCTTTGGCTCGATCAGCCCGATGCCCGAACTGTACAGCGCGATAAGGCCAAGGAGGAAACAGGCAAGGGCCGCCACAAGGGCGAACAGCCTTGTGGCTCCGCCGGACGTCTCTGTCTGAGCGGTCATGGGGATATCCTTGTCGGGATTGGGGGCTGGATTGGGGTCTTGATCTGTGTCGGGACATGGCGCGCAGGCGTGGTCAGGGACCGGGCCGATGCAGCGCGGCAGGTCGAACCGGGGGCCACCAGTGCGGCCCCCGGTCCAAAGGGCGGGGCGTTACGGGCGCAGGGCGTCCGGGATCGCGATGCCCGCTTCGTCATAGTAGCGCGCGGCACCCGGGTGCAGCGGCACGTTGACCGAGGTAAAGGCCGTCTCGGCTGTTACGCCCTGCAGGAAAAAGGCCGTGGCGTGAACCTCATCAAGGTTTTCCCAAAAGGCCTTTGTCGCGGCATAGACCACGTCATCGGCAACACCGGCATGGGTGCCGACGAACTGGGTAAAGCCCAGCGCGGTGATCTCACCACCGGTCAGCTGTCCCTTGTAGACGTCACCGCTGAACTGCAGCATGCCGCGGCCCGGGCGCCCGAAAAGCGCCTGCATCGCCTCAGAGCCGACGACCTCTTCCGGGATTGACAGCACGCGGAATTCGCCGGACAGGCCGAACTGCTCGATCTTTGACGACCCGATTTCTGCCGGGCGCACCATCATGTCGATCTTGTTGTCGGCAAGGGCGGCATAGCCTTCGCCCCAGCTCAGCCGCACGGCCTTGTAGTCCTTGCCGGGCTCGTAGCCGGTGATGATCTTGATCAGCGCTTCGGAGGTGGCCGAGGCCGATCCCGCGGGCGGGCCGGTAAAGACGGTCTTGCCCTTCAGATCTTCCCAGGTTTCGATCCCCGACCCGGCCAGCGTGACCGGATGGTAGGCACCAGCCTTGAACCCGAGAATGGCGCGCAGCTCTTCGGCGGCGGCGGGCGCGTCATCGACGCGCTCATACATCCGCGCCTGCCGCTTCATCAGGTTCACGAGCGACGGTACCGTCGAAAAAAAGTCGATCTCGCCCCGTCCGCCCTTGAGCATGGATTTCGTGAGCGTCTGGCCCGCGTTCACCTGGATCTCGACCCCGGACTTGCCAGCCTGATTCGAGAAGGTGACGAACATCGTGTGCACGGGATCGCCGACACCTGCGGTTTCACCCTTGAAAATCTGTGCGTTGGCAAGACCGGGCGCAAAGGCCGCTGTCGCCAGGATCGCGGCGGCGGCCGTGATCTTTCTGAAGCTGAACATGATATCCTCCCTTGGATTTTGTCCAACCCTAGCAGAAACGTCCCATTTAAATTAATCAAACAATTGCAGGCTTCCATAAGAGATTGCTATGAAACTTGATCCCAAACACCTCGCCCAGCTTTCCGTGGTCGTCGAGGCGGGCTCTTTCCAGAGCGCCGCCGACAGGCTGGGGCTGACCCAACCGGCGCTCAGCCGGAACATGAAGGCGCTGGAAACCCGGCTGGGTGCCGTCCTGTTCAACCGTGACGGGCGCAAATCGGTGCCGAACTCACTGGGCCTGCGGCTCGCCCGCAACGGGCAGGCGATCCGGCTTGCCGAAGAACAGGCCAGCGTGCTGGCGGACCAGTCGTCGCAAGGCGCGGTCGGTGAACTGCGGATCGGGGCCCCGCCCATCGTCGCGGGCCGGTTTCTCAGCAGCGCAATGGCCCGCTTTATCCGCGACAACCCCAATTGCGTCGTGGAGATGCGCACCGGGCTGGTGCATGAACTGCGCAGCATGCTCGAACGGGGCGAAGTCGACCTTGTCTTTGGCCCGCAAAGCCTCGCCGACCCGTCAGACAGGCTGGATTTCCGCCCCATCATCGACGACCGTGTCGGCATCCTGTGCCGTACGGGCCATCCGCTTTCGGTCCGCAAGCGTATCCTGCCCGCCGATCTCGAAGCGCAGGTCTGGCTGGCCCATTCGCGCGGCAGCCTGCTGAGGCAACAAACCGAGGCCGCTATGGCCGCGTCCGGTGTCAGAACGATGCATATTGTCTGCGAGACGGATTCGATCCGCTCGGTGCTGGAGATCATCGGCGACACGGATCTGATCACCACGATGCCCCGGGCAACCACGCGCCCCTATCTCGAGGACCGGCTCACATTCTTGTCCTTTGACCACCCGCAATTTCACCGCCCTCTTGGCGCAATCCGCCGTAGGGAGGCCCCCCACAGCCCGGTCGAGGACCGCTTTCTCGCGATCCTGACCTGATCGCAGCGCGCCTGCTGATGACGTGGCCTTCCTCGACCAAGGTCTTCGCGGGTACCCCTATCCCGTCACAGGTCCTTGGGCGGGGTTCGGCCTGCGTTTTGCGCATGAACGCCTCTTCACGACTTCCATCCGTCGAAACCCTGGTCTTTCGGGGACCCGCGCGTTCACGATTTTCCCGCCGCTGGTGGCGATCATCGTCGATCTGCCCATCACCTTTGCGGGCATGAGGCAGACGATTCTGAGGAACGGGATCTCAACCAGGAAGGCGACAAACCCGCCCAACCATCAGAAGAGGGCTGGGGGCGACGATTTCGGCGGGACGTTCTGCCGCGCGCTGTCCCCATCCGCGATCCATGTCTTTTTCACGCAGGCCCGCGCTTGCGCTGATACTCGCGCGGAGACCGACGGCGCGGCCTAGCAATCACCGGCGTCGGTCTCTGGCTGGCCGTTGGATCGCCGCTGCACCCGAACAAGGACCGCGCGCAGATCAGGCCCAAAACGTCTCTTCCGGCAAGGGTTGACCGAGGCGCAACAGCCGCCGTCAGGCATCCTGTTTGGCGTTCAGCAGAGCCTCGACCGCTTGCGACAGCTGCGCCAGATCGACGGGTTTCTCCAGAAACACGTCAGCAAGCCGCAGCGGGTTGTCGCCCGTCGTCCTCACGTCGGTGTAACCGGACATCAGGATCACCGGCAGCGGCACTGGCAGGCTCTTGGCCCGGGCGAGGACATCGGGCCCCTGCGCCTCCCCCGGCATGACAACGTCAGAGACGATCACGTCAAACCCCGTGTCCTCATCCAGCAAGCTCAGCGCCTCGTCACCAGAGGATTGTTTCGTCACATCATACCCGTCGCGCCGCAACTTGAGCGCGATCAATTCCAGAAGCTGCGAATTGTCCTCGACAAGGAGAACGCGGATCCGGGTGGCGGGCTTCTCGCCCCTGTTGTGGTCTTCGGGCCGCTCTGTCGGGGCCTCGGGCTGCTGGTCCGTCAGTGGAAAGGACAGATACACATTCGTCCCGACGCCGGGCGTGCTCTCGATGGTGATCATGCCGTCAGATTGTTCTGTAAAGCCCTTGACCATGGACAGGCCAAGACCGGAGCCTTTGCCCACCTCGCGGGTGGTGAAGAAGGGTTCGAACACTCTTTCCAGATCGGCCGCGGCAATGCCGGATCCCGTGTCGCCCACCCGCAGGACCGCGCGCCGCGCCTCTGTCGGGGAGGCCGCCGCGTTGTTCCTGGGGGCGTCTTGCACGCTGACGTCGATCAGAAGGTCACCCCCCTCGGGCATCGCAGCACCCGAATTCAGGGCAAGGTTCAGCAGCGCATTCTGAAACATGCCGTAATCGACGATGACAACCGGATCCAGCGCGGAGCTGTGCACACCCACGACGATGTTTTCCGGCAGCACACGCCGCGCAAAAACCGCGAACTCCTCGACCGCCTGGTTGAGCGCAACCGGCTTGGGCACCAGCGGTGACCGTCGACCCAACGCCAGCATCTGCTGTGTCAGGCTGGATCCATGTTCGATCGCCCGCGACGCGGTGCGCAACAGCGCGGTCCTTTCCTCGGCATCTGTCGTCTGCTGCATCAATTGCAGGCTGCCGGACACGACACTCAGCAAATTGTTGAAGTCATGCGCCACCCCCCCGGTCAATTGGCCCACAGCCTCAAGCTGGCTTGTCCTGGCCTGTTTCTCATGCGCTTCGGTCAGGGTCCGCGCCATTTGCCTGAAATTGGCCGACAGGTCGTTCAATTCGTCCTTGGCAAGGGCGGGCGTCACAGGGATCTTGCCAGAGCTGGCGAAGGTCTCGATCTCTCCCATGACGCGCCACAATGGGTTGAGAATGAAAACTTTTACCGACAGGTAGAGCGTCGAGGACAGCAACAGGATGAACAGGCCAAGCACGATCAGATCGCGGGCAATCTTGCGGCGCAGGTCACGCTCGACACGCTCCAGTACAAAGCGCATTTCCAGCACCCCCCGCGGGGCCTTGGCTATGAAAAGCGGTGTCGCGAGGACCAATTCAGCGCGCCCCGACGACGCGAGAGGAAAGGCGTGCACGTTGATGCGGGACACAAAGGCCCGTTGCGCTTCGGGACCTGCGGGCTGTCCCACGCGTGACCGGTCGCTGGCAAGAACCACGCCCAGACCGTCCTGCCCCGGCACGCCGATTTCAACGGCCCGCAGTTCAGGATTGTTGAGCATGGCCTTTTGAACGGATGCAAAGGCAATATCGCCCAGTTCAAGCGTCGGTCCCGAGGCCAGAACGATTTCCAGACCATTGGCGCTGGCCAGCGCTTCGCGCAGAAAGTCGCTCTGAAGGCTGCTGCGAATACGTACGAGATCCACCGTGGCAATGATCGAGAAGATCATCAGCGAAATCGCCGTGAACAAGGCAATCAGCTTTTGGTTGATTCCGAAACGCCATGGCCAATTCAGAAGCATGCCCCCGATGCCATCACGGCATGCTCGTGTTGATGAAACGGTTCTTGATGTCGTCCAGTTTTCCGGACCGCTTCATCTCGCGCAGGGAGGCGTCGATGCGCGCCATGAGCGCGGCATCCGACAAGCGCACCACGATGCCGTAGAATGACTGCGTCAGCGGCGGCTGAACAAAGCGGATCCCCGGCACCGCATCGGCTGCGAAATGCACGATGACCGCATCCAGATCGCCGGAATCGAGATCGGCGAGCCGTTGCTCGTTGCTTTCATACTGAATGAGATCCTCATCTGCGACATGCGCCGATTTGGCCATCAGATCCGCGCCGACGGTGCCGCGCAGCACACCGACGCGCCTGCCCGCCAGATCCGGTTCGCCCTGAATGTCGGTGTTGTCTGCCCGCACCGCGATGAGCATCCCGGCATCCATGTAGGGCGCGCTGAACAACATCCTGTCCTGACGTTCGGGTGTGATGGTGACGGCGGAGACGATGGCGTCGATCTCTCCGGCGTCGAGCGCGTCAAACAGCTTGTCAAAGGCGATGCTGTGCACGTCGAGCGTCACGTCGAGGTCCTTTGAAATCTCGCGCGCGATCTCGATATCTATGCCCGTCAGGGTCCCGGCATCGTCATAAAACTCCATGACGCCATAGGGCACATCCGAACCGACGACCCAGGCGCCACGGGTCTGAATTGTCTGCAAGGTCTCGGCCGAGACCTGCGCGTAGGGCTGAGCGATGAGCGTCAGAACGCTGCAAAGCGCGGTGATCACCACCCGCCGGGCGACCTTTCCGCGTGGCGCGCGGCCACTTTCAGGGTGCTGTCCCCAAGCTGCCTTGAACAATGTCATCCCCATGTCCTCCCATTGCATCCGGAGTGTGCAAGTCTCAAAAACTCTAGCGCAGTTGCAATGGGCCGTCCATTCGCGCGCCGCCCGGAAGACCTGTGATTGTTGGCAGGGCATGCCTGCGATCATGATGTATTGGGCCCGAAAAGCGGGTGTCGGACCATATCGGGTCCGTTCCCGGCCTCTCCTTGGCGAGAGACCTGTCCGCCTGACGCGCGCCGACCTTCACAGCACCGCGCGCTGCGGCGGATGCCGGTCAGGACTCGTCCACGCCGTTCGCGCCGATCTCGCCCATGTGCATGGTGATGTGCTGGATCAGCTTGCGCTTCGACATCTCCGCCACCGCGGCTGGCAATGCCCGAAGCTCGCCCTTTCTGGCCACCACCGTCAGCGTGCGGGACAGGCCGATGACCGGCAGTTTGCACAGCCGCAACTGCATGCGTTCCACCATGCCGTCGATCAGCAGCGTCGGGGTCAGCAGGCTGAACCCCTGCCCTGCCGACACGCAAGAGGTCACCATGCTGGAGCGATCCGCCTGGATCACCTTTTCGGGTTCAAACCGCAACCGCCGCAGATGCTGCGCAATCTGGCGTCCCGCGTTGGTCTTGTCGCCAAAGCGCACCAGCGGCAATTTGCGCTGGATCGCATCCAGACTGTCGGTCGGCCCGTCATAGGTCTCTGGCAGGACCAGCAGGTAGTCTTCCTTGAGAATATTGTGCCGCTCAAGCCCATCCAGATCGAGGAAGGGATTGGAGGTGATCGCCAGATCGGCCTGCTTGGTGCGCAAGAGGTGCTCGTGGTCGCCGCTCTGGCCCGCATGGAGGGTGATGTCCTCGACACCAAAGCGGTCCTGCGCCAAGGCCACGAGAGAGGGCGTCAGCGTCGTCGCGATCGAGGCCTGAAGCCCCACGCGCAGCAGGCTGATCGGGGCCTCTCCGACACGGCGCAATTCGGACTCCAGATCCGACAGCGCATGCAGGATCTTCTGCGCCCGTCCGTGCAGGCTCAGGCCTGCGTGGGTCAGCCGCGCGGGCCTGACACTTCGGTCGATCAACTGGGTGCCAAACGCCTTTTCAAGGGCCGCGATGTGCTGGGAGGCCGCGGGTTGGGAGATCCCCAGCAGCACCGCACCAGACCGCATCTGGCCGGTCTCGGCAACCGCGACAAAGACCTCGAGAGAGCGCACAAGGCCGGGCGACAGCGTGGAGCGTTCAGCCATCAGGTCATCCTTAATATAAGAATGCCTTATACTGCGAGATAGGCTTTGGCGACAACCGGTTTTGCTGCGACGCTCCCCGCATGAAGACACAGCGCAGAAAACGACGCGGCGGCCCCGCAGCCGCCCGCCTCCCCGAGGCAGACAGCCGGGCGCCTTTCATCCTGCGCAAGCTGTCGACATTTGGCGTGCTGAGCGAAGAGGGCCTCGCACAGATCGAGGAAAATGCCGACCGGATCCTGTCCGAGACGGGGATGGAATTCCACGACGACCCCGAGATCCTGCAGATCTTTGCACAGGCAGGCTGTGATGTGGCGGGCTGTGATGTGACGGGCACGCGGGTGCGGTTTGCGCCCGGGTTTTGCCGCCGCACGATCACGGCGACAGCGCCTGCGCGCTTTGTCCAGCACGCCCGCAACCCGGCCAACAACGTTCAGCTGGGTGGCGATGCGACGGTGCTTTGCCCCTCCTGGGGGCCGCCCTTCGTGCATGACCTCGACCGCGGCCGCCGCTACGCCAGCCACCGCGATTTCACCGATCTGGTCAAACTGCACCACAGCCTGCCCTGGCTGCATCATTCCGGTGGCGTCGTCTGCGAGCCCGTGGACCTGCCCGCCAACAAACGCCATCTCGACATGCTCTACACCCATATCCGTTACTCGGACCGGCCGTTCATGGGCGCCTTTATCGGTGCCGAGCGGGCCGGACACGCCATCGACATGGCCCGCATCCTGTTCGGCACGGATTTTGTTGCAAACAACCCGGTGCTCTACTGTGTCTCCAACACCAATGCGCCGCTGGTCATGGACAGCCACATGTCCGGCGCGCTCAAGACCTATGCCCGCGCGGGGCAACCCGTGGCCTGCACGCCGTGGGTGCTGACCGGCGCCATGTCACCCGCAACGGTCGC
>JBELMB010000002.1:0-131382 GCA_042088665.1 Sagittula sp. | reverse complement strand
GGGCCTGCATAGCCGCGCAGTGCCTGCGCAACCGCCTCTTCCAGTGGGCCGACGTCCGGACCCAACGCGCCGTCCTGATCCTTGACTTCGATGAGCAGGGGGACCTTGCCATCGACCAATGCCAGCACGTCGGGCAGGGTGGGGATGCCGTCCTCTGCATCCCGAAGACCGATGGCGTGCAGAGCCGTGGCGTCGCGGGCGCGCACAGGTCCGGTGGCCAGCGTCAGGCGGTCAAGGTCATCGTCGTGAAAGACCATGGCCTGCCTGTCGCGGGACATCTGCACATCGATCTCGATGCCATAGCCTGCCGCTACAGCCGCCCGGATCGCGGCGCGACTGTTCTCTGGCTGGCCCTGCGCGCGATCATGATAGGCGCGATGCGCGATCGGGGTGGTGCGGAACGCGTCTGACAAATCCGGCATTATTCAATCTCGAAAATGCCCTCGATCTCGACGGCGACACCCAGCGGCAGCGCCGCGGCAGAGACCGCGGACCGCGCATGGGCGCCGGTCTCGCCAAGGATCATGACCATCAGGTCAGAGGCGCCGTTGATGACCTTGGGCTGGTCGGTGAAATTGCCCAGCGAGTTCACAAAGCCGACCAGCTTGACCACCCGTTTGAGGCGTGTGAGGTCGCCGTCACAGGCCGCCTTGACCTGAGCCAGCAGGCTCAGCGCGCAGGCCATGGCCGCAGCCGCGCCTTCTTCGACGGTCAGGTCAGCACCGACCTTTCCCTTGATCAACTCTCCGTCCACCATGCTGATCTGGCCCGACACATACAGCGTATCGCCGCTGCGCACGTAAGGCACGTAGTTCGCGGCCGGGGCAGGGGCGTCGGGCAGGGTCAGGCCAAGCGCGGACAGGCGCTCTTCGATGGGATTGGTCATTGGAAACTCCTCCAGCTGTTGCTGGCGACGCTAGAGCGGAGACAGGCAAAGCAAAACCCCCTTGCGTGTCCCGCGCTGCAAATTTCCCGCCATATGGCGGGCCCTTCCGGGCCTCAGCTCTCGCGGAAGGCCTTGGCGAAGTAATCCGTGAAGGGTTTCACCAGATAGGCGATGGGGGTGCGGTCCTCTGTGCGGATGAACGCCTCCACCGGCATGCCGGGGATCAGGGCTGCCCCTTCGGGCAGGCGCGCGATCTCGCCTTCGTTCAGTACGATTTCCGCCCGGTAATAGCGCACCCGGCTGGCTTCGTCCTCGAAGGCATCGGCCGAGATCTGCACGACCTCGCCAAAGAGCTCAGGCGTTTGTCGCTGGTCCAGCGAGGAGAACCGCAAAGACACCTGCTGATTGACAAAGAGCTGGTCGATGTGGATCGGTTCCACCTGCGCCGCAATCACCAGCGGGCGGTCCTGCGGCACGAGGTAGAGCACGGGCTCCGCCGGTCGGATGACGGACCGCGGGGTAAAGACGGTCAGGCCATAGACGATGCCGGACACCGGCGCGGCAATCTCCATCCGGTTGAGGCGTTCGTACAGCGCGCGGCGCTGTTCGGCCAGTTCGCGTTCGCGGAACTGCAGGTCGCGCAGCGTGGTGATCGCCTCCTCGCGGCGGCGGGTTTGCAGGCTGAGGATCTGGATCTCTGTCTCGGTGATGCGCCCTTCTGCCTGCGCCTTGGAGGCGGTCAGCTCTCCCACGGTGCCGGACAGGCGGGCCCGTTCGCGTTGCAGGGCCAGCAGCTCCGGTTGACGCACGAGGCCCTGATCTGCCAGTTGTTGCTTGTTTTCAAGCTCTTCGCTGATCAGGTCGAGCTGTTGGGACAGCGCGTCCTGTTGCGCCCCTATGCCCAGCACCTGATCGGCCACCTGATCGGTCCGCTTGCGCAGTTGTTCGATCTCACGCGCGAGGGAATCGCGGCGGGCAAAGAACAGGTTGCGCTGACCGGTGACCAGTTCGGCGACTTCCATGTCCTCTTCGGCGCGGGTCAGCACCTCTTCGGAGAAGTCGATGGTCGGGTGGCCGTCCCGTTCCGCCACCAGCCGGGCGCGGCGGGCCATGAGTTCAAAAAGCTGACCTTCGGCGATGGTCAGTTCCGACAGCAGCCGGTTCGGATCCAGCTTGAGCAGGATCTGACCTTCTGTGACTTCGATGCCTTCGTCGACGAGGATCTCCTGCACCACGCCACCGTCGGGGTGCTGCACAACCTGCCGGTTCTGGTCCACCTCGATGGACCCGGAGGCGACAATCGCGCCAGAGATATTGGCCGTTGCCGACCAGAAACCAAAGCCGCCCAGCAGGATCGCCATGGCGATCACGCCCAGCACCATCGGTGCGCGCGTCGGAAAGGACCCATGCGCTGCAGGGGCTTGCGGCGGCTTTTTGGCGGCGGGCGGCTGGGTGGCGTTTGCGACAGTGGCGGGCCGCTTTTCTGTATCGATCTTGGCAACGGGTTGTGTCATCGCACACCTCCTGGCGTGACGGCCTTCTGGATTTGCTGGTGGTTCTTGACCATCTGTTGCAGGACCTCGTCCTTGGGCCCGAAGGCCACGCGTTGCCCACCTTCGAGCATCAGAAGCATGTCACATTCCTTGATGGCCGCTGGGCGGTGGGCCATGATCAGCACCGATTTGCCTTGTTCCTTGAAGCCGCGGATCGCGTTGTTGACGGCCTCGGATCCTTCGTTGTCGAGGTTGGAGTTGGGTTCGTCCAGAACAAGGATGACCGGATCGCCATACATGGCGCGGGCCAGTCCAATGCGCTGCATCTGCCCGCCAGAGAGGCGCCCGCCGGTCGCCGTGACCCGCGTGTCATAGCCATTGGGCAGCTTGAGGATCATATCGTGGGCATCCGCCTTCTTGGCGGCTTCGACGATCCTTTCGGCGTCTGGTTGGGGCGACAGCCGCGCGATGTTTTCGGCGATGGTGCCGTCAAACAACGTGACCCGCTGCGGCAGGTAGCCAATGTGATCACCCAGCACGTCAGGCCCGTATTGGTCCAATGCGGCGCCGTCGAGACGGATCTTGCCACCCGCAGGTCGCCAGATCCCGGTCAGCGCGCGTGCAAGTGTCGACTTGCCGGAGCCGGACGGCCCGATCACACCGATGCCCTGCCCGGGCGTCACGTTGAAGCTGACAAGACGCAGCGCGGCTTGTTGCTCCCCCGGTGCCACAACGGTCAGTTGCTGCACGTCCAGCTTTGCCTGGGGGCGGGGCAGGGCGGTGCGCGGCGGCTCCTCCGGCACTTCGGTGAGCAGTTGCGCGAGGTTGTCCCAGCCCTTGCGCGCGCGTTCAACCATCGGCCACTGGCCGATGGCCAGTTCGATGGGGGCCAGCGCGCGGCCCATGAGGATCGAACCGGCGATCATCGCGCCCGGCGACAACTCGCCCTGCAGCACCAGATAGGCACCAAGCCCCAGCATCGCCGATTGCAGCAACAGGCGCAGTGTCTTGGTCATGGTGGTAAAGGTGCCGGTGATGTCAGCGGTGGAGATCTGCCCGCTCAGCGCCTGCACCCTTGCGCCCATCCAGCGGACAAAGGCGTCGCGCCGCATGCCAAGCGCCTGCACCATCTCCGCCTCCTGGCGGATCTGTTCCGACGTCTTTTCAGCCTGCATCACGGCCATGTTGGACTTCAGCGATGGGTTCTTCGAGATCATCTGGTTGGCGATGGTTATAAAGACCAGCACCACGCCCCCCGCGATGGCGAGATACCCAAGCCATGGGTGGAAGATCATGATCGCAATGATGAAAAACGGTGTCCACGGGATGTCGAAGGCCGCCATCAGCACAGGCGACGACATCAGCCTCTGGATCGATTCCAGATCGCGCAGACCGGTTTGCGCCAGTTCGTCGGGCTTCACCGCGGAGCGCCGCAGCACGGCGTCGAACACGCGCAGGTCCAGCGCCGCCTGAAACCGGGCCGCCACGCGCCCCATGATCCGCCCGCGCACATAGTCCAGAACGCCCATCGTGCCGTAGAGAAAGACCACCAGCACCGACAGCGCGACCAGCGTTGCCTCGGAGCGCGAGCCCAGAACCCGGTCATAGACCTGAAGCATGTACATCGGGCCGGTCAGCATCAGCAGGTTCACGAGAAAACTGAATATGCCGACGAACCAGTAGTACTGCCGTGACTGGCGCCGTGCCGCGCGCAGTTCGTCTCGGCCCGTGTCTTTTAGCGCGGTGCTCATGGTTGCCCTAACCTCACCTTTCGTCAATCTATCAGTTGTTTGCGTTTCTTTATCGATTGGAGTGGCACAAATCAGCCTCTGTCGCCATAGTGTCACAAGGGGAGCGAAACTCGTATCGTTCCTTGGGTCTAACAGAAAATGTACATAAGTTATCTTTGAATTAAGCCGCGAGGCTTTCCAAGTTGTTTTGCTGGGGGCAAAACGTATGCGCTGCTGCCGGGCCTTGACTGTGATGTTTCTGTTGGCGGGATTGGCCGCCTGTTCGGTCCCCGGGCCGGGCGAGGCTCCAGATGGCGTCTGGGACCCCTACGAAGAGGCGAACCGCAAGCGCCATGAATTCAACCGCCGTCTGGACGAGCGCGTCGTGCGCGGTGCTGGCAACAGCTTTGCCGAGCGCGTGCCAGAGGGCAGCCGTCAGGCGATTTCGCAGTTTGCCGACACGGTCTCGACTCCGCAGACCGTGGTCAACCAACTGCTGCAGCTGCGCCTGTGGCGGGCGACAAAGAACACCCTGCGCTTCACCCTGAACGCGACGCTTGGTCTGGGCGTGCTGGACCCGGCGGGCGAGCTGGGCCTGATCGAGGACGAAAGCGACTTTGGCGAGACGCTCGCGGTCTGGGGCCTGCCGGAAGGGGCCTACCTTGAGCTGCCGTTCGCTGGTCCCTCGACGCAGCGCGATGCGGCGGGGCAGGTTGTGGACCTCTTTACAGACCCGCTGCAATACGTGTTGCCCTCGCCTGAGCGGCACATCGGCACCGTCGCAAAGGTCGCTGACGGCGTGATCTCGCGCGGGGAGTTTTCCAACACCGTGGATTCCGTTTTGTACGAAAGCGCGGACAGCTACGTGCAGTTGCGGCTGATCTACCTCCAGAACCGCCGGTTTGAGCTGGGCCAAGAAGCGCCTGAAACCGTCATCGATCCGATGGCGCTGGACACATCCGGTTTCTAGTCTCGAAAGGAAACGTCGATGGATCTTAACCGTCGCATGATCTTGGGCTCCGCTGCGGCGAGTGCCCTTGTCGTCACCTTGCAGCCCGCGCCGGCCCTTGCCCTGAACCAGAACGATGCGCGAAAGCTGATCGACGGGCTGGTCAAGGAGGTGAACCGTGTCATCGACAGCGGCAAGTCCGAACGCGCGATGTACGGCGATTTTGAAAAGATCTTCCGAAAGTACGGGGATATTCCCTACATCGCCGCCTACGCCATGGGCGCTGACGGACGGCGGGCAAGCAATGCGCAAAAGAAGGCGTTTTCCAACGCGTTTACCGGCTACATCTCGCGCAAGTATGGCAAGCGGTTCCGCGAGTTCATCGGCGGGCGCCTTGAAGTGCAGGGCGTCAAGGCGGTCAAGAATTTCTACGAGGTGGAAACCACCGCCTTCTTGCGCGGCTCGTCGCCCTTTACCGTGTCGTTCCATGTCTCGGACCGGACGGGCAAGGCATTGCTGTTCAACATGTTCATCGAGGGGGTCAACATGCTGTTGACCGAACGCGCCGAGGTGGGGGCCCTGCTGGACAAGCGGCGCGGCAACATTGACGCAATGATTTCCGACCTGAAGAAAGCGTCCTGAGACCTCTCGCCCATTGCCACTCAAAACACCTCTCGACATGGGGTGTTTTGTATGTTTGCATCCGCCGCGAATGAAAAGTCACATCTGGGTTTGAAGGGTCCGCTCCCTGGAAGAAAAAAGGCCGAGCACTAAGCTCGGCCGAAGTCCAACAGGGAGGTTGAAGATGCTCAGCTAACGTGCATCGCATCAACATATTCTGAATATTTCATCTAGACTGACTCGTTCAAGGGCAATCATGTCGCTTGCGCAGCATTCCCGCTATGCGT
Organism: Sagittula sp.; assembly: GCA_042088665.1. Lineage (GTDB taxonomy): Bacteria > Pseudomonadota > Alphaproteobacteria > Rhodobacterales > Rhodobacteraceae > JBELMB01. The sequence goes on along the minus strand of JBELMB010000002.1, from coordinate 125,416 downwards.
TGTGCTCATACCACAGTGTGGCATTCCCGCAATACGTGTATTACCCGTCTCCCATTGCCCGTCTGAGGCGTCGGTGCGCGATGATTTCGTCCTGAACAAAGTCGCGGAATGCGGCCACGCGCTTTGATTGACGCAGCTCTTCGGGGTAGGCCAGAAAGACGGGCACCTCGATGCTTTCCACATCGGTCAGCACGCGCACGACACTGGGGAAATCCTCGATGATGTAGTCGGGCAGCACACCGATGCCGAGACTGGCCACCACGGCCTGCAGCACCCCGAAATAGTTGTTTACTGTCAGTGTCGTCTGCACATCGTAGGTCAGCAGCGTCTTGACCAGTTGCTGGCCGGCGCTGACCTGCGGCGCGCCGGGGTTCTGGCAAATCAGGCGGTGTTTGTACATGTCCTGCAGCGCCGCGGGTTCACCAAAGGCGGCGAGGTATTCCGGCGAGGCATATAGGCGCATCCGCACGCTCATCAGACGCTTGCGGATCAGGTCTGCCTGGCTGGGTTCCTTCATGCGGATGGCGACGTCAGCCTCGCGCATGGGCAGATCCAGCACGCGCTCTTCCAGCATGAGGTCGATCTTGAGATCGGGATACTGTTCATACAATTTCGCCAGCCGTGGGGCCAGCCAGAGCGCGCCAAAGCCGTGAGTCGTGGTGACCTTGAGCTCCCCGAACACCTCTTCTTCGCTGTCGCGAATGCGGGCGGTGGCGGCGTCGATGCGTTTGTTCATCGCCTGCGTGGCATCGAACAACAGCTCTCCCTGCTCCGTAAGGATCAGGCCGCGGGCATGGCGGTGAAACAAGATCGTGTTGAGCGACTCTTCCAAGGCGCGGATCTGGCGCGACACCGCGGACTGCGACAGGTGCAGCGTGTCCCCGGCATGCGTGAGGCTGCCGGCATCGGCCACCGCGTGAAAGATCCTGAGTTTGTCCCAATCCATGCGAAGTCTTTCTGCTGATACCGCTCACATACCGGAACAGAATTGGCACTTAAATAACAACTTAGCGAAACGCGCCCTTGCGGTGTAAAATTTTGCAGGATCGTCAGGTATGGGCGAAATTTGGCCAAGGTTGGGGCGTTTCCACTGCGGTGTGTCCCGCGCGATGTGACGGCGTCGCGCATGCGCTTTGTGCTGCGCTGGGCAGGTCGGCCAGAGACTTGGCGCGTGGCGGCGTTCCGTGCGAAAGGCGGCGCGGAGCTGCCTTGCAGACTGTTTTGAAACGAGAAAATCACCACTGTTCAATTTTTGCAATGCTGTTCTTGAGTGTCGATAAAATATCAGCAATTATGACCTATATTTGATGCAGACGAACGACATCGAAACTTCTGGGAGAACGTCCATGAGCCAGCCGCGCATTTCGTTGAACGATCGTTTCGATCTGTCGAAACACTCGGTGCTGCTGAATGGCACGCAGGCGCTGGTGCGATTGATGCTGATGCAGCAGGCGCGTGACGCCGCAGCAGGGCTGAACACGGCCGGATATGTGACCGGTTACCGGGGCTCGCCGCTCGGCGCGGTGGACATGCAGATGCAGCGGGCGGAAAAGCACCTGCGCGGGGCCAATGTGCACTTTCAGGAGGGTCTGAACGAGGATCTCGCGGCCACCGCCCTGTGGGGCAGCCAGCAGGCGGAACTGCGGGGCGAAGGCCGGTACGACGGGGTGTTCGGTCTGTGGTACGGCAAGGGGCCGGGTGTGGACCGCACCGGTGACGTGATGCGTCACGCCAACATGGCCGGGACATCGCGACACGGTGGCGTGCTGATGGCGATGGGCGATGACCATACCGGCGAAAGCTCTACCGTGCTGCACCAAAGCGAGTTCGCGCTGATCGATGCCTATATGCCGGTGCTGTCGCCCGCCGGTGTGCAGGAGATCCTCGATTTCGGCATCTATGGCTACGGGCTGAGCCGCTTCGCGGGCGTCTGGACCGGGCTCAAACTGATGAAGGACACGGTCGAGGCCACGGCCATCGTCGACGGCGCACCGGATCGTGTTTCGCTGGTCGAACCTGCCTTCGACATGCCCGAGGGCGGGTTGAACATCCGGCTGGTGGACGACCGTTTTCTGCAGGAAGCCCGCCTGCTGGAGCACAAGCGTTTTGCCGCGGAGGCCTACGCCAGCGCCAATGGCATCGACCGGCGTGTCCACGGCAAGCCCGGCGCACGGATCGGACTCGTGGCAGCAGGCAAGAACTGGCTGGACCTTGTGCACGCTCTCAGCCTGCTGGGCATCGACGCGGCAGAGGCAACGCGTCTGGGCATCACGACCTACAAGGTCGGGCAGGTCTGGCCGCTGAACATGCCGGGTTTCAGCGACTGGGCAGAAGGGCTCGACCTGATCGTGGTGGTCGAGGAAAAGCGCAAGCTGATCGAAGTGCAGATCAAGGATGCGCTCTTTGACAACCGCGGCGGGCGCCGTGTCTATGGCGGGACCAAGAACGGCGCGCGCTTCTTTGCCGCGACCATGGCGCTGGACCCGCTGGAAATCGCGAAAAAGCTCGGGCAGGTCTTTATCGAAGAGGGCCGGGGGTCAGAGGCGCTTCAGGCAGCGATGGCCGCGCTGGACGCCGCGAGCCGTGCTGACAACGCACAGGAGATCGCAGAGCGTCTGCCCTATTTCTGTGCCGGTTGCCCGCATAACTCCTCGACCAAGGTGCCCGAGGGCAGCCGCGCCTACGCCGGGATCGGCTGTCATTTCATGGCGCAATGGATGGACCGCGAGACCTTGGGATTCACCCACATGGGGGGGGAGGGGGCCAATTGGATCGGCGAGGCGCCGTTTTCCAACCGCGACCACGTGTTCCAGAACATCGGCGATGGCACCTACAATCACTCCGGCGTGCAGGCGATCCGCGCGGCACTTCTGGCGGGCACGAACATCACCTACAAGATCCTGTTCAACGATGCGGTGGCGATGACCGGCGGGCAGCGCAACGACGGTGGTCTGACCCCGCAGCGTATCGCCGCCGAAGTGCGTGCCATGGGCGTCGAGAAGGTGTCCGTGGTGTATGATGCCAAGGAAGATATCTCCGAGGCCTCGTTTCCGTCCGGTGTCGCGATGCATGAGCGCGCCGAACTGGAGGCCGTGCAAAGGGATATGGCCGGGTCGCAGGGTGTGTCTGTCCTGCTCTACGTTCAGACCTGCGCGGCGGAAAAGCGGCGGCGGCGCAAGCGTGGCCAGTTTCCCGATCCGGACAAGCGGATCTTTATCAACACGGATGTCTGCGAAGGCTGTGGCGACTGTGGTGTCCAGTCGAATTGCGTGGCGATCACCCCGGCAGAGACAGAGCTGGGCCGCAAGCGGGCGATCGACCAGTCTGCCTGCAACAAGGATTTCTCCTGTATCAAGGGGTTTTGCCCGTCCTTCGTGACGCTTGAAGGGGCACAGGTGAAGAAGGCGGGAACGCAGGTGCTGGATCTGCCTGACATGCCTGCGCCGGACCTGCCCGCAATCGCGGACACGTGGAACGTTGTGGTCACCGGGGTTGGGGGCACCGGGGTGGTTACCATCGGTGCCGTGCTGGCGCAGGCCGCGCAGATCGACGGCAAAGGCGCCGCGATGATGGAAATGGCCGGTCTCGCCCAGAAGGGTGGGGCCGTGCACATCCATCTGAGGCTTGCGAACTCGCCCGACGATATCTCTGCGGTGCGTGTCGCCACGGGTGAGGCGCATGCGCTGATCGGCGGCGATCTGGTGGTCAGCGCGGGGGCCAAGACGCTTGGCCTGACCCAAACGGGCCGCACCGGCGGCGTGGTCAACAGCCATGAGATCATCACTGGCGATTTCACCCGCAACACGGAATTCCAGCTGCCGACGGACCAGTTGCGCGTCGCGCTTGAGGCCCGGCTGAAGGACCGTCTGCGCATGTTTGATGCCTCTGAGCTTGCGCGCGTCACGCTGGGGGACTCGATCTTTTCCAACATGATGATCCTAGGTGCCGCGTGGCAGCAGGGTCTTTTGCCGCTCTCGCATGAGGCCATCCGGGCCGCGGTGGAACTGAACGGCGCCGCGGTAGAGCGCAATCTGCGCGCCTTCGAGATCGGGCGCTGGGCTGTCCTGTTCCCGGAACAGGTGGACGCGATGCAGGCGCCCTCGGTCGTTGCGTTGCCAAGGACGCTCGAGGATCGGATCGCTTTGCGCGCAACGCATCTGACTGACTACCAGAATGCAGCGCTGGCGCGGAAGTACCGCGCGATGGTGGATGGGATCACCGATCCAATGCTGAAGGAGGCCGTCGCCAAGGGATACCACAAGCTCTTGACCTACAAGGACGAATACGAAGTGGCGCGGTTGCATCTCAAGACGCGTGAGAAGGCGGCGGAGGTCTTTGAAGGCGGGTTTCGGATGACGTTCCACCTCGCGCCACCCCTGCTGAGCAAGGAGGGGCCGGATGGTCGGCCAGTCAAACGTGCCTTTGGCGAAGGTATGTTGCGCTGGTTCCGCCTTCTGGCGAGGCTGAAGCGGCTGCGTGGTACGCCCCTCGACATCTTTGGTCGGACCGAAGAGCGGCGCATGGAGCGCGCCCTGATCGCGCAATACGAGGCGGATATGGCGGAATGGTTGCCGAAGGCGCACCCGGACACGCAGGAGGCGCTTGTTGCGCTGGCTCAACTGCCACTGCAGATCCGGGGCTTTGGACCGGTCAAGGCGGCCAACGAAACCGGGGCAGCCAAGCGGCGCGAAGAGCTGATTGCGGTGCTGCGCGCGGGCGGAGCACCGCTCGCCCGGGCCGCCGAGTGACGATGTTGCGCAACCGCCCGTCTTGAAACGATGCAATTTGTGACACAAATTCTGGTCAGCGCCGCTTCAGCGGGGTAGAAAGACTGCCAACCGCTTTGCAAAAGGGACATGGCCATGCAGAACCGGCGTGACGCGACGCGTGATATCTCGTACTCCTATTCGGCCACAACCCGAGGCGGACGTGCCATGATCCGCTTCATGGAAAACGCGACAGGCCGTTTGGGTCTGATCAAGCGCGCCGCTGGCTATGAAGATGAGGTCGCGCAGGGGCGGGACTTTTGGCAGGTCATGGTGGAGCGGTACGGGCTCGGTCTCGAAGTGACGCGCGGCAAGCTGGACAATATTCCCACCGACGGCCCGCTGATCGTGATTGCCAATCACCCCTATGGCATCCTTGATGGCATGATGCTGGGGCATATCATGTCGGTGACGCGTGGCGATTTTCGAATCCTCGCGCACAAGGTGTTTCGCAAGGCACACGAGTTGGACAAGATCGTTCTGCCGGTGAGCTTTGACGAAACCCGCGAGGCGATCCAGCAGAACCTGCAGACGCGCAAGAGAGCTTTGGATTACCTTGCCAATGACGGGTGTATCGGCATTTTCCCGGGTGGCACCGTGGCCACGGCGGAAAAGCCGTTCGGCAAGCCGATGGATCCGGGCTGGCGAACGTTTACGGCACGCATGATCACGAAATCCAAGGCGACGGTGGTGCCGATCTACTTTGACGGGCACACCTCGCGGCTGTTCCAACTGGCGAGCCATCTGCACTACACCCTGCGCATGGGGCTGCTGATCAAGGAATTCCGCAAGCGTGTTGATACACCGGTGCGCATTGCCATCGGCGAACCGATCCCACAGTCGGAAATCGAGGCTCGGTCCAAGGACGCGCGGGCTTTGATGGATTTCCTGCGGCAATCCACCTATGAGCTGTCTCCGACGCCGATCACGTCTTTTGACTACGGCTTCGAGTTCGAGGACAAGCACAGGGCGCGCCACTGAACCGGCGTGGGATCAGAACATGGCAGTTGGTGTTTTCGACTCGGGTCTGGGCGGCCTGACGGTTTGGGATGCGGTGAGCAAACGGTTGCCCGAAGTGCCGTTCGTGTATTTCGCCGACAGCCTGCACGCACCTTACGGGGTGCGGGATGCCGATGACATCTATGACCTGACGACCTCGGCGGTGGAACGGCTTTGGGATGCAGGCTGTGATCTGGTGATTCTGGCCTGCAACACCGCGTCTGCCGCGGCGCTGCGGCGTATGCAGGAAAGCTGGATCCCACGCGAAAAGCGCGTGCTTGGCGTCTTTGTACCGCTGATCGAGGCGCTGACAGAACGGCAGTGGGGCGATAATTCCCCCCCACGCGAAGTGGCGGTGCAGCATGTGGCACTGTTCGCAACGCCGGCGACGGTCCGGTCGCGTGCGTTCCAGAGGGAATTGGCCTTTCGCGCGATTGGCGTCGATGTAGAGGCGCAGGCCTGCGGCGGGCTGGTCGATGCGATCGAAGACGGGGACATGATCCTCGCCGAAGCACTGGTGCGCAGTCATGTGGATGCCTTGCTTCGCAAGATGCCGGATCCCGAAGCGGCCATCCTTGGGTGCACGCATTACCCCTGGATGCAGGGCATTTTTCAGGAAGCCCTTGGTGCAGAGGTCAAGCTTTACAGCCAGGCGAACCTGGTGGCGGAGAGCCTCGCTGATTATTTGCAGCGGCATCCGGGCATGTTGGGCGCCGGGCAAGAGTCAGGTTTCCTGACGACGGGGGATCCGGGGCGCGTGTCCCAGCACGCAACGCAGTTTCTGCGTCGCGAGATCAAGTTTCGGTCCGCTTAGGGCAGTGTCTCGGGGCGCGGGGTCAACCCCGCGCTACGGGCCGCGCGCGGGAAGATGCTGTCCATCTCCTGTTCGAAGCGTGTCCATGAAATCACCGCCTTGTTGCCAGCGTAGCCGTGGTAGTGCGACTTGCCGCTGGAATTCGGCAGTCCGGCCCAGATCTTTGCCAGATTGTTCATGAATCCGGTGCGGCTGAGGTCACCTGATCGCAGCGCGCCATACCCCGCCTCCTCAAGGAGGATATCGGCCAGTTTGTCCTGCACCTTGGGGGAATAGAGCGCAAAGGGACTGACCTCTGCCTTGCGCACGAGACGGCGCAGCGTGGCGGGAATGATCTGGTAGCGTCCGATGGCATGGGGCTGGCCCGGTGTGTCCTTGATCCATGTGTATATCTCGGCAATCGTCATCTGTGTCGGCAGCTTGGCGGGCTGGATGCGCGTGCCATGCTGGATGCTGTCATAGCCAGCCGCGCTTGCCTCAACGGACGCGATCAGGTCGCGCAAGCGCGCCGCGGACCCGGTGCCGCCGCCAAGCAAACGACGCGCATTGCCGGGGCGATCCGGCCATGGTGCAAAGAACGAGGTGCCTGCCTGGCCGGTGAACAGGCTGGCGCCCTGCGTGGCTTGCCCGACAGTTCCCTCATTTGGTGTGACGCTGGACGTGGTCAGGGATGCAGATGGCAAGGTTGCGATGAGCGGTGCGCGGTCGGCAAAGAGCGTGCCGCGGGTTCCAAGGGACAGGGGGTCCACCGCGACGGATTGTGCGGCTGTCGTCACCGCAAGGAACGTCAGCATCACGAAGGGCAAAGCCACCAGCCTGTGTGCAATCCGCACCATAAACAAATGGCGCAAGTCCGATATCACAGCGCATTGCGCCATGGCGTCTCCTTTCTGAAGATCCTGCCTCGGGCGATTTGTGACGCAAGAAGATTGAGAAAGCCTTGCCCTTGCCGGCATCTCTGCCCAGTTTCCCATCATGGAATGGCGTGACACTGGCATCCTTCTGGCATCCCGGCCGCATGGCGAGTCCTCGGTCATTCTGGATGTCTTTACCCCGACGCAGGGGCGTCATGCGGGCGTTCTGCGGGGCGGGACCTCGCGCAAGATGACGCCCCACATTCAGCCGGGTGCGCAACTGGATCTGTCGTGGCGGGCGCGGCTTGAGGATCACATCGGCGCGTTCAGCAGCGTGGAACCGCAGAGGTCCCGGGCTGCCGTGGCCATGGCGCACCGGCTGTCGCTTGCAGGAATGACCGCGGTGCTGGCGATGTTGCGGTTCAGCCTGCCCGAACGGGCACCCCATGCTGCGCTCTACCAAAGAAGTGAAACGCTTCTGGATCTGCTCGAACACCGCGATGTCTGGCCGCTGGCGTATCTGCGCTGGGAAGTTGGCCTGCTTGAGGATCTGGGATTCGCGCTCGACCTCAGCGAATGCGCGGTGACGGGCGCGCGGGAGGGGCTTGTTTATGTCTCACCGCGGACGGGCCGGGCCGTGACTGCGGCGGGTGCGGGGGATTGGGCCGACAAACTATTGCCCCTGCCACCGGTTCTGTTGGGGCAAGGCGAGGGCGAGCCTGCCGAGGTGCTGTTGGCGCTGGAGACAACAGGGCATTTCCTGACGCATCACCTTGCCGTGTCCCTGGGCACAAAACCGCTTCCGGAGGCACGCGGGCGTTTTCTGGATCGGTTGCGGGCCTTGGCTTGAGAGCGCAAACAACAGTGGCCCGGTCCTTGTGGCGGTCCAACAGATGCCGCCGCGCGCAGCGAGAGGTCATTGCAAAGGCAAGAGGCCCTCTCTTCTGCCCAGAACGTCCGGTGGGTCTTTTCCCTGCTAGCGCGACAAGGTAGGAGGACAGGGATGACCTGGACGTTGCCCAATATCCTGACGGTACTGCGCTTGCTGGCGGCGCCTGCTGTGGCTTTGATGTTCCTGTACTTTTCGCGCCCCTTTGCCGATTGGGCGGCGCTGACGCTGTTTGTCGCGGCGGCGGTGACGGATTTCTTTGATGGATTTCTGGCCCGCGCCTGGAAACAGGAATCAAAGCTGGGCGCGATGCTTGATCCGATTGCTGACAAGGCCATGGTGGTCATCGCGCTGCTGGTGATTGTCGGATACTCGTCGTGGACGCCCTGGCTGGTCCTGCCTGCGACGATGATCCTTTTTCGCGAAGTCTTTGTCTCAGGGCTCAGGGAGTTTCTGGGCGACGTGTCCGGTACGCTGCAGGTGACCCGCCTTGCCAAGTGGAAAACCACCACGCAGATGGTGGCCATTGCGGTGCTCTTTGCGCAGGGCGTGTTCGAGCATTACCTCGGCATGTCGGCGATCGGGATGAACCAGCAGATCTTCGAGGACATTCTGGCCGGGCGCACGCCGGACACGCTCGGGCTTGTGTGGAAGTACCATGGCATGGTCTGGTCCGGTCAGGTCGGGTTGGTGCTTTTGTGGCTGGCTGCGGGGCTGACGCTGATCACGGGGTGGGATTATTTCCGCAAGGCCCTGCCCCATCTGAAAGAGGATGCGTGATGCAAGTGTTGTATTTTGCCTGGGTGCGCGAGCGTGTGGGCCTTGCCAAGGAACAGGTGGAGACTGAGGCCGCGACCGTTGCCGCCCTGGTCGAGGAACTTCGTGCGCGCGAGGATCGTTACGCCGCGGCTTTTGCAGACCTTACGGCGTTGCGCGTCGCGGTGGATCAGGAATTGACGGATTTTGATGCGCCGCTCGATGGCGTGCGCGAAGTGGCGTTCTTTCCGCCTATGACCGGGGGTTGAGCGGGTGGGCGTGCGGATCGTCGTGCAGGACGCACCATTCGATTTCGGCGCCGAGGTGGCAGGCTTTGCCGCGGGGCGCGAGGATGTGGGTGCCTTGGTGACCTTTACCGGGATTGTGCGCGATGTGACCGGTGGCTTGCAGCGCATGGAGATCGAACACTATCCGGGGATGACGGAAAAGGCGCTGGAAGCGATTGCGCAGGAGGCTTTGTCTCGCTGGCAACTGGGCGAAGTGCTGGTGATCCATCGATTTGGCGCATTGCATCCCGGGGATCAGATCATGATGGTCGCCACGGCCGCTCGGCATCGCGTGGCCGCATTCGAGGCGGCGGAGTACCTGATGGATTACCTGAAATCACGCGCGCCTTTCTGGAAGAAGGAGCACGTGGGACAGTCCGCCGATTGGGTGGCCGCGCGCGATGAAGACGAGAACGCCCTGACGCGCTGGTGAGCGAGGGGCGCGGGGTCAACCCCGCGCTACGATCCGTCAGGACTGCGGATCCCGATGAGGTCACCCGCCCCGGGCCAGTCCCCTGTGGCGACGGTCACGCGGCCATCAAACCCACCACAAGCACATCCTCTGACGTGATCGGTTGGGCGGGCGCCACCAGATGGGCGACCAGATCGCCATCGGCGTGTACCTTCTGGTCGCCGTTGTCCAGCGTGACCACTTCGATCAACGGCGGTTGCGCGTCGGCGGTTGCGTCGTATTCGACCACAAGGTCTTCTCGCTCAGCGGCGAACCCGGAAATCGTCTCTTCTTCGCAGCCAAGGCCCCAGGCGCTCTCAAAGAACATCATGTCTTCCTGGCTGTCACAGGTGCGTGCGCGCGTCATCATATCCCGCGCCGCAGTGCTCTGGCTCATGTGGGTTGCCCCGGTCAGTGCGGCCACGGCCAGTGTCATCGTTCCCAACAGGGAAGCAATCCGTGCGTTGTTCATCAGAAACCTCGACAATATCTCTATGCCCCGATCATTGTTTCAGATTGGGGCCAGATCATGCCGCCTTCTGGTTGTTTTTGCGAAACACATGACAAGTCACGCTGGGGGCTTTTCACGGGACGGCAGGTTTTGGTAAGAAACATGGACCAATGTGAGAAACGCCATGCCCTTTGAGAAGGTCCAACCCGAAAAGCTGTCCGTCGCGGTCATTCGCCAGATCGAAACCCTTGTCCTGCGTGGGATCCTGCGTCCAGGCGAACGCCTTCCCTCCGAGCGGGAGCTTTCGGACAAACTGGGTGTGTCCCGCCCGTCCCTGCGCGAGGCTGTCGCCGACCTGCAGAACCGCGGGCTGCTGGAAAGCCGGGCAAACGCGGGCATCTTTGTCACGGATGTGCTGGGCTCGGCCTTCTCCGACGCCCTGATCCAACTCTTCGCCAGCCATGACGAGGCGGTCTTTGACTACCTCTCTTTCCGGCGCGACATGGAGGGGCTGGCCGCAGCGCGCGCAGCCGACCTCGGCACTGAAACGGACCTGAAAGTGATCGCAGAGATCATGACCAAGATGGAAACCGCGCACACCAAGCGCAATCCATCCGAGGAAGCCGCGCTCGACGCGGATTTCCACCTCGCCATCATAGAAGCCAGCCACAACGTGATCATGCTGCACATGATGCGCTCGATGTACCAGCTCCTGCGCGAAGGGGTCTTCTACAACCGCCAGATCATGTTCAAGCAACGCGATACGCGCGATCATCTCCTTGAACAGCACAAGGCAATCAACACGGCATTGCAGGCGCGCGATGCCGCGGGAGCCCGTGCAGCGGTCGAGGACCACCTGAGCTTCGTGGAGGCGGCCCTGACCAGAGACCGCGCCACCAGTCGCAACGAGGTGATCGCGCAACAACGTCTCCAGCGCGAGATTGACCGCGCCTGATCGGCGGCCCGCTCGGCGACACAAAAAAACCCGGGCGCGAACGCCCGGGCCAGCTGTCAAGAGTGAGGGGAAGGAGAACCTCAGCCCTTGGAGAACTCTGGATAAGCTTCCATGCCCAGTTCCGACATGTCGAGACCGTTGATCTCGTCCTCTTCTTCGACACGGATGCCGATGACAACCTTCAGCACGAACCAGACCACGCCGGAGGAAACCACCACAAAGATGCCCACGACCATGATCGAGTAGAGCTGAACCATCAGCGAGGCATCGCCATTGGTCAGGACAACCGCGATGGTGCCCCAGATGCCTGCGAAGAGGTGCACCGGGATGGCGCCAACCACGTCGTCGATCTTCAGCTTGTCGAGCATCGGAACGGTCAGGACCACAATCAGACCACCGACCATGCCGATGAGGGTTGCCATGCCCAGCCCGGGCGTCAGCGGTTCCGCGGTGATCGACACCAGACCGGCCAGCGCGCCGTTCAGCACCATGGTCAGGTCAGGCTTCTTGTACATGATCTGCGTCAGCACCAGCGCGGCAATCGCACCACCCGCCGCGGCGGCGTTCGTGTTTGAGAAGATGCGGCTGACGTCAGCCACGTTGCCCACGGTGCCCATCGCCAGCTGCGAGCCACCGTTGAAGCCGAACCAACCCAACCAGAGGATGAACGTACCAAGCGTTGCGAGGGCAAGGTTGGAGCCCGGCATCGGGTTGACGCGGCCGTCCTTGTACTTGCCGATCCGCGGTCCGAGAATGATCGCGCCGGTCAAGGCTGCCCAGCCACCAACAGAGTGCACAACGGTCGAGCCTGCAAAATCCAGGAAGCCCATCGCGTCAAGGAAGCCACCGCCCCATTTCCACGACGCTTGCAGCGGGTAGATGACGCTGGTCAGCAGGATCGTGAAGATAAGGAAGGGCCAGAGCTTGATGCGCTCGGCAACGGTGCCCGAAACGATCGAAGCGGTCGCCGCACAGAACATCAGCTGGAAGAAGAAGTCGGAACCGGTCGAGGCATAGCCGATGTCATCCGCACCGCCCGGGCCAACGCCCACGGCTTCAAGGACACCCGGACCCCAGACACCTGTCAGGACACCGTCGATCGACCATGTGCCCAGCGGGTACATCAGGTTGTAACCGATCAGCCAGTAGAACAGCGCCGCCAGAGAGAAGAGCGACACGTTCTTGATCAGCTGCATGGTCACGTTCTTGGACCGAACGAGGCCAGCTTCGAGCATGGCAAAACCGGCGGCCATCCAGAACACCAGGAAACCTGCCACGAGGAACAGGACGGTGGTCAGGATGTAGTCGCCATTGATGAAGGGCTCATAGGTTGCCGCAACAACGCCAGCGGCCGCTTCGGCGGGGTCTTCGCCCTCGTCGATGGCGGCTTGCGCCGCGGCTGCCGCCTTGGCGGTCAGGATGGCTTCGGGGGTGTTGGCGGCAACGGCAGCTTCGGCCGCGGCAAGCGCTTCGGCCGAGGGGCCGTCGTCTTGCGCCAGACCGACGCTGGTCGACATGACCAGCGCCATGAGGCTGGCTGCCAAGAAGGTTGTAAGAGTATTCAGCAGTTTCATTTCTGTCTCCAAAAGCCCGCGCGTCAAAGCGCGTCCGGTTGCTTGGTCCGCGTCAGAGCGCGTTCGTGTCAGCGGTCTGCGTCAAAGCGCGTCAGCATCGGTTTCGCCGGTGCGCACGCGCACGGCCTGCTGAACGTCCAGCACAAAGATCTTGCCATCACCGATCTTGCCGGTCTGCGCAGTCGATTTGATGGTCTCGACCACCTGGTCGGCCATCGCGGCCCCCACGACAATTTCCAGTTTGATTTTAGGCACGAAATTTACAGCGTATTCAGCGCCGCGGTAGATTTCCGTATGGCCGGACTGAGAGCCGAAGCCCTTGATTTCCGTCACCATCATGCCGCGGACGCCGATGCCGGTCAGTGCTTCGCGCACTTCTTCCAGCTTGAACGGCTTGATCGTTGCGATGATCAGTTTCACCTTGTTCCCCTTTGGTCTGGCGGGGGTCCCCGCTATTGCCTCCGCAGGAAAGCGACGCGAACGCCCAAAATTGAAGACTCTGCCTCTTGATCTGAAGGTTAACGCCCAGTTAATGGGCGAAAAATGTGCAGAGGTGAAAAGATGCACAAAAATTGTACATGATGAAAACGCTGGCCTGCGACGGAAGTGGTCAACATTTCGGATTCAAGGCAGTAAACAGGAAAGAAAGAACCACGAGAGCAGGCCCAACCCCATGAGCACGCCCCGCAAGTCCAAACGGCTGGTGGCGGACCGGCGCTATCCCCGCGCCGGTGCAGCCAGTCCAAAGAAACCCAAACCGCGCAAGCGGCGCAAGCCCACGCCTGCGCGGCGTGGCGGGATTTTGGGTTTCTTTTCAAGGCTGATCGGCTGGATCCTGCGCCTTGTCTTTCGCGTGACGCTGACCGTGACGGTGGTCGTGGCGTTGCTCGTCGGTGGCGCGGTGCTTTATTTCGAATCGACCCTGCCCGAGGTGCGCGATCTCGTGGATGGCCGCGCGCGTGGCTCGGTCACCTTGCTGGACCGGGACGGGCGCGTCTTTGCGCTGCGGGGCGACCAGTTCGGCGGGGAGGTCACCGCCACCTCGGTCAGCCCGCATTTGCGCAACGCGGTGGTCGCCACCGAGGACAAGCGGTTCTACCGTCACTTCGGCATCAGTCCGCGCGGTGTGGCCAGCGCCGTGCGCATCAATCTCAGCGAAGGGCGCGGGCCGTTGTCCGGCCATGGTGGATCCACGATCACGCAGCAGACCGCCAAACTGCTGTGCCTCGGCGTGCCCTTTGATCCCAACACCTGGGACAGCGAGCGCGCCTATGTGGCGGACTGCCGTCGCACCTCGCTGCAGCGAAAGCTGCGCGAGGCGATCTACGCCATGGCGATGGAAGTCAAATACACCAAGGACGAGATCCTCTCGATCTACCTGAACCGGGCCTACATGGGGGGCGGTGCCTATGGTGCAGAGGCCGCGGCACAGCGCTATTTTGCCAAACCTGCCGCGGCGCTCAGCCCGGCGGAATCGGCGATGCTGGCGGGGCTGCTTACGGCGCCTTCCTCGCTCGCGCCCACGTCAAATCTGAAGCGCAGCCAGGACCGCGCCGCGACCGTGCTGCGCCTGATGGCGGAGCAGGGCTATCTCACCGAAGATCAGGCCCGCCAACACCAGAACACCCCGGCCGTTCTCGGCCAACAGGCCAAGCAATTGGGCGGGGGGTATTTTGCCGATTGGGTCATGCAGTCGGGGCCGGAATTCTTCACCCAGGACACGACCGAAGACGTGGTGATCTCCACGACCATGGATCCGCGCATTCAAAAGGCGGTTGCCGGCGCGGTGGAACAGGTGTTTCGCGACAAGGTGCGCGAAGGGTCAAAGGCACAGGTGGCGGTCATCGTGATGTCGCCGGACGGTGCGGTGCGTGGCATGGTCGGCGGGCGCGATGTGAACGCCTCTGGCCTGTTCAACCGCGCGACACAAGCGGTGCGCCAGACCGGATCCGCCTTCAAACCGTTTGTCTATGCCACGGCGCTGGAACTGGACTACTCCCCGCTCGATCAGGTCGAGGATGCGCCCTATTGCCTGAACATCCCCGGTTCCGGCGAATGGTGCCCGGAGAACTACACGCGACAGTATTATGGCGCGGTCACGATGACCGAAGCGCTAAAGCGGTCGCTGAACATTCCTGCGGTCAAGGTCTCGGAATCCGTAGGGCGCGATCTGGTGATGCGCGTTGCCAAGGATTTTGGCATCTACCGGGAATTGCGGGATACGCCCTCGCTGGCGCTGGGCGCCTCCGAAGCGACCCTGTTGGAGATGACAGGCGCCTATGCGGGAATCCTCAACGGCGGGTCTTCGGTGACGCCCTATGGGTTGGTCGAATTGCGGTTGAAAGGTGATTCGGATCCGCTGATGGACATCGGAGGCGGCATCGGGCAGCGGGTGATCCGCCGGCATGCGGCACGACAACTGACATGGATGATGGAACAGGTGGTGTCAGCTGGCACCGGCGGACGCGCCCAGGTGCCGGGATGGCAAGTGGCGGGCAAGACTGGCACCAGTCAGGAGGCCCGCGATGCATGGTTCGTGGGCTTTACCGCGGATTACGTGGCCGGTGTCTGGATGGGCTACGACGACAACACGCCCCTGACCGGCGTCACCGGCGGGGGGTTGCCGGCAGAGATCTGGCGCGAGGTCATGGTGCGCGTGCATGCCGGGGACACGCCGCGCCCTTTGCCGATGGAACAACCGGTGGCTCCGGCGCCGCCGCCCGCCCCCGAACCACGGCCCTCGCAACAAGAGCTGTCCCCCGGGACCACGCGTCAGGTGCGCAAGAACGTGTTGGAACAAGTCCTGAGGGAGATCCTCGGCGGCAATTGACAAGGCTTGTCAGCCCAGCGGGTGCGGATGCTTGAGGGCAAAGCGGCTTTGCGCGTAGCCTGCGTATACTTGGGGTCTGACTGGCGGCACCGGTGGGGCAGGCCGTCCCGTTGACTAGTTCAAAAGGAGCACGTCCCATGTCCAATGATCTCTCTTGCAGCTGCGGTGATATGGTCTGGTCCCTGTCGGACGCTGCGCCGGGCCGACACATTGTGTGTTATTGCGCTGATTGTCAGGGCTTCGCCCGACATCTGGGCAAGCTGGACCTGCTGAACGCGGCGGGCGGGACGCATATCTTTCAGACCGTGCCGGAGCACTTGCAGATCAAACGCGGCGCAGAAGCGCTGAAGGTGCTGCGTCTGAGCGAAAAGGGTCTCTAGCGCTGGTATGCGGGATGTTGCGGGACACCGGTGGCCAACACCTTGCCAAAGCCGGGGTTTCCTTTCGTCGGTGTCGTCCTGCCCGCGCCCGCGGCGGCGTTTGCACCAGCAAAGGCGCATGTGAACACCGGTGCTGCGTGGCGCAGTCAAAAGGCACAGGGCACGCTTGCAGCGGGTCTGAGCATCGTGGTCCGGGCGGTCTCGGCGATGGTTGGGCGTCGGACCGGATCCATCTTCTTTGGCGCGGATGGCGTGCCTGTCGTGACACCTCACGTGCTGAGCAAAGCGGACCGCGACGCCGCCCTGACCAGCAACTCACCCACGGCGTCCTGACCCCAGGCGTCCTGACCCCGGGCGGTGCTGCAGGGACCTGCGGGACAGGGGGCCCTCGGCGGACCGGCACGGGTTTGCATCTGTGCCAACACCGGCTCCGCCCGACGCAAGCCGCTGTTCGCGCCGCCGCACGTCCGCCCCGGGGGCCGGTGGGGCGTGGCGCAACGCCCCTTCCCCTCTTGCAGGCCATGCCGTAAAGCAAACACGACATTGCAGATGGGGGAAAAGATGCAGGAACCGGAAATCACGGAGGCATTGATCGCGGCACATGGGATCAATCCCGAGGAATACGCCGAGATCCTGCGCATCCTGAACCGGGCGCCGACGTTCACTGAACTGGGCATCTTCTCGGCGATGTGGAACGAGCATTGTTCCTACAAATCCTCCAAGATCCATCTCAAGAAACTGCCCACAAGCGGCCCGCAAGTGATCTGTGGCCCCGGCGAGAATGCCGGTGTGGTCGATATCGGCGACGGGCAGGCGGTTGTCTTCAAGATGGAGAGCCACAACCACCCGTCCTACATCGAACCCTATCAGGGCGCGGCCACCGGCGTGGGGGGCATCCTGCGCGACGTCTTTACCATGGGTGCGCGGCCCGTCGCGGCCATGAACGCACTGAGCTTTGGCGAAAAAGACCACCCGAAGACGCGCCAGTTGGTGCACGGCGTCGTCGAGGGCATCGGTGGATACGGCAATGCCTTCGGCGTGCCGACCGTCGGGGGCGAGGTGCGCTTTCACCCGGCTTACAACGGCAATTGCCTCGTGAATGCCTTTGCCGCCGGTCTCGCGGATGCGGACAAGATCTTTTACTCTGCGGCCTCCGGTGTTGGCCGTCCGGTTGTGTACCTCGGTGCCAAGACAGGCCGGGACGGGGTTGGCGGGGCGACCATGGCCTCGGCAGAGTTCGACGAGGACATCGAGGAAAAGCGCCCCACCGTTCAGGTCGGCGACCCCTTCACCGAAAAGCGCCTGATGGAGGCCACGCTTGAGTTGATGCAGACCGGCGCGGTGGTCTCGATCCAGGACATGGGCGCGGCGGGTCTGACCTGTTCCGCGGTCGAGATGGGCGACAAGGGCGGTCTGGGCATCAGGCTGGATCTGGAAAAGGTCCCGCAACGCGAGACCGGCATGACCGCCTATGAAATGATGCTCTCCGAAAGCCAGGAGCGGATGCTCATGGTGCTGGACACCACAAAGGAGGCCGCGGCCAAGGCGGTCTTTGACAAGTGGGATCTGGATTTTGCCATCGTTGGGGAAACCATCGCCGAAGACCGCTTTCTGATCGTGCACAATGGTGACGTGAAGGCCGACATGCCCTTGTCAAAGCTGGCCTCTTCGGCACCGGAATACGACCGCCCGTGGGAGCCAACCGCCCCCGCCGCCCCGATGGAGGATGTCCCGCAGGTCGATCCTATCGACGCGCTGAAGATCCTGCTGGCCAGCCCGAACTACGCGGGCAAGGCTTGGGTCTATGACCAGTACGACAGTCAGGTCATGGCCGACACCATGCGCACACCCGGTTTTGGCGCCGGGGTGATCCGGGTGCATGGAACGGAGAAAAAGCTGGCCTTCACCTCTGATGTGACGCCGCGCTACGTCAAGGCGAACCCGGTCGAGGGTGGCAAGCAGGCGGTGGCCGAAGCGTTCCGCAACCTGTGTGCCGTGGGCGCGCGGCCCTTGGCCACGACCGACAACCTGAACTTTGGCAACCCCGAGAAACCCGAGATCATGGGCCAGTTCGTCGGTGCGTTGGATGGCATCGGGCAGGCGTGCCTTGCGCTGGATATGCCGATCGTCTCGGGCAATGTCTCGTTGTACAATGAGACAGACGGCAGCGCGATCCTGCCCACGCCCACCATCGGGGCTGTCGGGCTGATCGCCGCGGACGAGGCGCCGATCCTCGACTATGCCCGCGACGGGCATGTGGCGCTGGTGTTGGGCACGACCGAGGGTCACCTTGGTCAGTCGGCGCTGCTGGCAGAGGTCTTCCACCGGGAGGACGGCGATGCCCCGGCGGTCGATCTGGCGGCAGAAAAGGCGCATGGCGCGTTCATCCTCAACAACCGTGACTGGATCAAGGCCTGCATGGATCTGTCGGATGGGGGGCTTGCCCTTGCGGCCTTTGAAATGGCCGCGGCCTCTGATGTTGGCGTGGTGTTGGACAGCAGCGACAGCGCAGAGCTGTTCGGCGAGGATCAGGGGCGTTACCTGATCGCCTGCAATTTTGATCAGGCAGAGGCGCTCATGATGGCGGCGGGGCAGGCGGGTCTGACCCTCACCTCCGTGGGACGTTTCACCGGAGAGACGGTCAAGATGGGCGGCTCCGAGGCCGCGCTGTCCGACCTGAAGACGCTGCATGGCGAGGCTTTCGCAGGCCATTTCGGTTAGGCGCGCAGTCTGCGGGCGCTGTTTGCCCGGGAAGGCATCCTGATCCGACAGCGGGCCGAGCCAAAGGGCCGCTTTGGCGGGATGCCGGTTCCTTTTTCTCGTGGCGCGGGTCTTCTTGCGGCAGGAGGGCGCGATCTGGTCTCGACGAGGACAATGGGCGCATCGCGCCGCCCCGTTTCCTGTCGGGTTGCCGCAGGCGCGCAGGCTGACAAAGTCGACACCCGGGACTTGGCGTGGCGGCCCGGCCTTTACTCGGGGGGATATGCCCCCATATACCTGTCATGCTGAAGTTTACACCGATCCTTCTTGCCGTGCTCTACGGCCTTGCGATGTACCGCTTTTCCGTCTGGCGCACCTCGCGCGAACTGGATGAGCGGTCGACGGAGCTTGCGGATCCGCGCCTGAAGAAGCTGACCGACAGGATGGCGCAGGCGCTGGATCTGCCGCGGATCAAGGTGCATATCTACGAGATCGACCCGGTGAACGGGCTGGCTGCGCCGGATGGGCGGATCTTTGTCACGCGCGGGTTCTTTCAGAAGTATCAGAACGGCGAGGTCTCTGCCGAGGAACTGGCCAGCGTCATCGCGCATGAACTGGGTCACGTGGCACTGGGGCATTCGCGCAAGCGGATGATCGACTTCTCCGGGCAGAACGCGATCCGTGCGGCGCTGTCGATGGTCCTCAGCCGTTTTATTCCGGTCGTTGGCGTTTATATCGCAAATTTCCTGACCTCCATGTTGGCGGCGCGCTTGTCGCGTTCTGACGAGTACGAGGCAGATGCCTATGCCGCGGCGCTGCTGCAAAAGGCGGGGATCGGGATCACCCCGCAAAAGACCCTGTTCGAAAAGCTTGAGGCGCTGACGCAGGCGCGATCGGGCGCCGTGCCCGCGTGGCTGATGTCCCACCCCAAGACCGAAGAGCGGATCGCCGCGCTCGAAGCGCTGGAGGCGCGTTGGGCAGACGCATAAGGCGCTTCTTGCTGGCCGGAGCCTTGCACGCATCCAAAGGCCTGCACGCGCGGCTTTGGCATTGGATCTCAGGCTCAGCTGGACAGTCTCGCACCCGCCGAACTCATCCTGATGGCCCGCGCCTTCGGTGCCGAGCGGAACAGTGACGAGCCGTGAAACAGCCTTGGAGGGCTTTGGGCACACTCGCTGCCAACTGTCCCATGGCGCGGATCTCGGCCCTTTACGCCATGTCCCGGATATACTCCAAATCAACAAGCGCCCCTGTGCTGTCGTGGCTGCAGGATGCGGTTGGAAATGTCTTGTCGTCGTTGGGGTCTTCCAGAAATCGGGATCTGACGATTCCGTTCTGCCAGCCCATGCCCGGTTGCCACCACATCAAAGGCGCTTGGTGTGTCCAAGCCAAAGAACGCCTTGGTGTTGGGGGGGCGAGTCCAGTGTTGCAACCGCCCCGGAAAAATCCCCAAGCCTGCCGTTCAGCGGGTCCATGGCGGCAGAGGTGACCTGCACCGAGCGCCACCTGACCTTCGACACGACGGCCCCATATCAGGCCCGAAAACTGGGGCGCATCCGGTGTTTTGCCAAGGCTGATGTTGAAACTGCCCAGATCGCATCGGTCCTTGCGCAAGTGTTGCGTCTTCGGTGCCGGTCTGATCTGCGACCCTGCCGGTCAGGGTGTCGGTGCTTTCCAGTCCAAACGCATCGCGCAGTGTGTCGGTGATCGCCTCGGTCCTGCTCCAGTTTGCGGCGGGGTATAGGTGATCACTTTTCGGGGGCTACTCCACGGGTCCGGCGTGTTGGTGACGCGAACATGGTCCCAAACCGGTTGGGAGGCATGTCCCGACGAGAATGTATTGCTCCCATCAGACTTCGGGCTGTCATGGGACGAAAAGAAACAGGTGTCTGTCGCGATGTTCGGATCAAGTTCGAGGGTCAGTTCCTGACAAAACACCCGTATGTGCAGTATTGGGCATGAAGCTGTGTGTGCAGCCTGTGCATCCGCCCGGGGCTGGTCCAACTGCCCAAAGCCTCCGCGATGGCTTTGGCCTGCGCTGTCAGGAAGTCGCTGTTGCCGGAGGTTGACGTATTCCACCAGTCTGGCAGCGTGCCGCCATGGTTGCTGACGGCAGCCCCGATCAGACCCCTTTGCACCGCTTGCGGGGAAAGGTCGATCAACCCGATTGCGCCCATTTCGGCCTCCAACGCCGCGGTCACGAAGATCGGGGCGATGTCGTCAAAAAAGTAGTCCGACACGCCATAGGTCAGAATGGCGGCCGCCAATTGTGATCAACTCGGCCGGTTCACACTTGCCGCGTACGGCGGCAGAGGCAGCGCAGAGGCCCCCGCAGCACCGGCACCGATGGCCGTGACAACAGCAAGACCCAGATCAGCGGCGCCTGCCTCGCCCGACAGGACGAGACCGCCAAAGGCCCGGGTCTCTGCCAGATTGGCAATCGCGGTCTGAACCCCGCCCCCAAATTGCGTCCGCTGTTCTGTCGTGGTGCGCAGATAGGCGACGGCGCTCTGGCAATCTTGGCGTCGAACACTGCCAGAACAGCGTTTGTCACCGCGGTGGCGCGGGCCGCCAATTGCACGGGTGTGCAATTCGC
This sequence comes from Sagittula sp., assembly GCA_042088665.1. Taxonomy (GTDB): domain Bacteria; phylum Pseudomonadota; class Alphaproteobacteria; order Rhodobacterales; family Rhodobacteraceae; genus JBELMB01. Next base: position 104,114 of record JBELMB010000002.1, on the reverse strand, counting down.
ATCTGGCTCTGACCTATTGGGTACGCTGGCGCGGGTGCGACAGGCGCTAAAGTGTCGATCTCGCCCTTGCGCGCGTGCCAGCCCGCCCAAGCAAGAGGGTGTGATGCCCACGCCTCCCCCGCGCTGTGCCAGAGGTCGCAGCGCCCCGATGACGCCGATCAACCCGGACACAGACCATCCATGCAGGTAGAATGCACCAACATCCCCAAGCGCCAGCGGTTTGGGGATCACGACGAAATACGCGATCGACAGCGCCCAGAGCAGGATCGCCGACAGCGCCATGCACATCAGGGACATGGACCCAAAACCATTGCTGACCATCTGTTCGGTCAGGCTTTTCAGGTTGTGCAGCGAGGTTTCAACGTTCTGCACAACCTGCGATGATGCGTCGTCCGCTGCTGCTGCGTGTTGAAGCTACGCCAGCGTACCCGCGATTGAGGTTCGCAACGCGTGGGCACATTCGGCGCTGAAACTGCGCTTCCGGCGCACCGCGCACGTTTGCGCGGCGTCGATAAACGAAAACCCCGGGGCGATTTTGTCGGTCAACGCGACGGCACTCGCCTCATGGTAGGGAGCGGACAGACCCGGGGCGAGCACGGCAAAGTCGAGGGCGTCGGCGACATGCCCGGCAATGGGAAGCGCCCTGATGGCGTCTTCGAGAAGGATACAGTCAAGGGTTTCCGCGCGTTGGTGGCAAAACGGAAAGCCTACCCGGATCACCACCGCAATCCAGACAATTGCAGCGACGGACAAGATCTACACCGTCAGGCCGAGGCTCTCGCTGGCCTGAACCAGCCGGGTGCGGCTGTTTTTTCGGTTGGCCCGCGCCGCTATGCCGCCTCTTTGGCGCGCACCGCTTTAGTCAACGGGGGTGTGATCGTAATTCTGCAGGGCTCGTATCGTTTCGCGGCCCCCAAGTTCGGCAATCCGATCCGCCTGATCCGCGAATGCCCTGATGTTGACGGCTTCGGGGTCTGCGATCTCGCGCAGCGCATCGAGCAGATCGGCGACGATGCCGGCGTGCGCTTGCGATCCGCCAAGATCGTTGTCTTCTCCCGGATCTGTGTCCAGATCGAACAGCTGTGACGGATAACCGGGGTAGCAGACCAGTTTCCAGTTGTTCCGCCGCAGCATGAACATGCCCGTCCAGGCACCGTAATCATGATACTCCGACAGGATCGGGCGATCGGGCGCAGGGTCGTCGACCGCTTTCAGGAGGGACCTGGCATGTCGGGGTTGCGCATCCGTGGTCATGGCGACACCCGCAAGGTCCAGCACGGTCGGATAGAGATCTATCAAGGACACGGGCTCTCGACACACCTGTGGCGTGGCATCTGGCTGAGCCACGATCAAGGGGACGGTCGTCGCCTCGTCGTACATCACCATTTTGGTCCAGAAACCGCGATCGCCCAGACATTCACCATGGTCGCTTGTGAAGATGATGGTTGTCTTGCGATCAAGCCCGGTCTCCCTCAGCGCCGAGACGATGCGCCCCACAAGCGCATCCACGAACGAGCACAACCCGTAGTAAGATGCGACCGCGATCTGTCTGGTTTCATCGGTAAACGGCGCGTCGTAATTGCAGGCTTCGCGCATGCTCTGCAAAATCGGGTGATCCGTGCCGTTCCCGGCAACGTCCGGGCGCGGCGTCGGAACGGTTTCCGGGTCGTATAATTCGTAAAATTCCGGCGGGCAGGTCAGCGGATAGTGCGGGCGCAAGAATGACACAAACAACCCCCATGGTTTCGCGTCATCCGACGGGCGGCGCTGCAACCATGCCACCGTCGCATCGCAGACCATCTCGTCGAAACGGGTATAGCCATCGTCACCCGGCCCGATGTTCTCGGCGAAGCCAGAGGCGTCGAAAAGATCCATTTCGTCGCGCAACAGACCGTGCACCCAGCCTCTGCCGTTCGCGACATGCAGCGGGTTGATCTCTTCTGAAAAACCGTTGTCATCCTCGCTTGACCGAAAGTGCAGCTTGCCGATGGACGCCACGTCAGAGCCGGAAGTCCGCAGCCTGTGATGCCAGCTGTCGGGTGTTCCAGTGTAGGGCTGCGCATTTGCCCAGCATCCCGTCTCATGCACGTAGCGTCCGGTTGCGATGGCCGCACGGGCCGGCACGCAGATCGGGGAAGGCGTGTAGGCCGCATCGAACCGGATGCCGCGGGCGCAAAGAGCGTCTATGTGCGGCGTGAAAACATGCGGGTTGCCATAGGCCCCGACGCAATCCCTGCGCATTTCGTCCGTCATGATGACGATGACGTTTGTCGGCGCAGTTTCGTCTTTCGGGGGAAGGGATGCCGCCATGCAAAGAGCATGCTTTGGGCGGCCCTGAATGACAAGGGAGCCCGAGATGTCCGTTACGCTCATGGGGCAGGCGCCACTGACCCACGCGGAACACAGTGGGCCACACGTCGTGAACATGCAGGGACGATGACTGAACTTGGTTGGATATCACACGTTTGGATGGAGCCTCCCGCCTGTTGAACAAACACCAGCGGATTGCGGCCATGATGCCGAGGAGACACACGAAACCCTGAAGGGAGAGCATTCGAACCCTGAACCCGTCGCGAAAGGGCTCTGAGGGGGTGATTCCGAATGACAGGGCGCGCTCTTGCAAGCGCCACACGATCCAGCACAGTTTTGCGCGGAACAAAAACAGCAAATGGCCGTGACGCCGCAGGTCTTGAGGCCGAAGGTCAGCCTGCCCGCATGCGCGCTGCCCGCCGTGACCATGAAACCTGATCCTAGATCATCGCCTCGTCCAGAAGATGCCGCCCCTGCCGGTCTTCGACCTCGATGAGCCAGAGATCCGGGTCGCTTTTCCGTTGGCGGGCCAGCACGGCGTCCACTTCGCCTTCGGGTCCATGCGTCAGGGACACCCAGATGCGCTGGCCGCTCTCAAGATCAAAGCTGCGTGTAAAGGCCTGTGCGCGTCCGTCCAGCGTGTTCAGCTTGACAACCACGGCACCGCCCGTGTCATCGCCATGGGCGGTCACAAAGCCGGGGATGTCCATCAGCCGCAAGCGCGTCAGGTAGGCGTCCACCCAAAAGCGGGCGGTCAGCCGCGTGCTCATCCGTTGCCGTCCCGGAAATCGAGACCCATTTCGGAGTAGCGTTCTGCCTCTTCGAGCCAGTTGGTGCGCACCTTGACCTGCAAAAAGAGGTGTACGGTGCGGCCGAGGAATTCGGTCAGTTCCTCGCGCGACGCCTTCGAGATGGCCTTGATCGTCTCGCCGCGGTGGCCAAGGATGATGCCCTTGTGGCCGTCGCGCGCGACATAGACGATCTGGTCGATCCGGGCGGAGCCGTCTTCGCGTTCCGTCCATGTCTCTGTCTCGACGGTCAGCTGATAGGGCAGTTCCTGATGCAGTCGCAGGGTCAGCTTTTCGCGCGTGATCTCTGCGGCGATCATCCGCAGGGGCAGATCGGCGATCTGGTCTTCGGGGTACAGCCACGGGCTTTCAGGCACTTCTGCGGCGAGCCACTGGCGCAGGGCATCCACGCCATGACCCTTTTCTGCCGAGATCATGAACGTCTTTTCAAAGCCATAGCCCTCGTTCAGATCTGACGAGAGCTTGAGCAGCACTTCGGCCTTCACGCGGTCGATCTTGTTGATGGCCAGCGCCACGCGACGGCCCCGGGGAAGCTCTGACAGGCCTTCGAGGATGCGGGTGACGCCGGGTGTGATGCCGCGGTGTGCCTCGATCAGCAGAACGATGATGTCGGCATCTGCCGCGCCGCCCCAGGCGGCAGCGACCATTGCGCGGTCCAACCGGCGTTTTGGCTGAAAGAGACCCGGCGTGTCGACAAAGACCAACTGGCTTTCGCCTTCCAGCGCCACGCCACGGATGCGTGCGCGCGTGGTCTGCACCTTGTGCGTCACGATCGAGACCTTGGCCCCCACCATGCGGTTGGTCAGCGTGGATTTGCCTGCGTTTGGCTCTCCGATCAGGGCGATGAATCCGGCGCGGGTGGACATGGGGCGCGGGTGCTCCGGGCTTGGGGTCAGGGAAGGATGTGCTTTAGCCGATCCCGGATGCCAAAGCCAGAGGGTTTGCCGGGGCTCTGCGCTGCCTCTGGCGCGGGTGGCGGGGGATCGGGCCAAATTCGGACTTGCCGGATCAGGATTTAGGTTCTATATCGAACCTAATAAGTAACATGTCGAACCAAATGGAGGTGAAAATGAACCGCAGAGGATTTTTGAAACTGGCCGGGGGTGGTGGCGTCACGGCGGCCACGGCAGGGGGCGTCTTTGCCGCCACGCGGCGTCCGGGCAAGGCCCTCGCGCCTTGGCAGACAGCCGGTGGCGCCACCTACACCGATCCGCGCTTGCGGGCGCTGTCCTATGCCATTCTCGCGCCCAACCCGCACAACCGACAGCCGTGGATCGTGACGCTGGATGGCGCCGACCGGGTGATCCTGTCCTTTGACGTGAACCGGCAACTGCCGGAAACCGATCCCTTTGACCGTCAACTGACCGTGGGGCTTGGGTGTTTCCTGGAACTCATGGTCATGGCGGCGCAGGCCGAAGGGCTTACCGTGGAACTGGACCTCTTTCCGCAGGGATCCTCGCCCGAGCGGCTGGATGAACGCCCTGTGGCGATTGCCACGTTCTCGGAGGGTCCGGCCATTGCCGATCCGCTCTGGCCCTTCGTGCATGCGCGGCGGTCCAACAAGGAGCCCTTTGATCCGGCGCGCCCGGTGGCGTCAGATGCCTTGCCGCGGTTGCTGGCAGCGGGGCGCAATGGGCCAGCGCTGGGCGGGACGCTGGACACGCGGGCGGTCAAGGACTGGCGGGACCTGACCGAAGAGGCGCTGATCATCGAGTTGGAAACGCCCCGCACCTACAAGGAAAGCGTGGATCTCTTTCGGATTGGCAAGCGCGAGGTCAACGCCTTTCCGGATGGTATCGATTTTAGCGGGGCGATGTTCGACACCTTGCATGCCACCGGCATGTTCACCCGCGAGGCCGCGATGGACCGGGATTCGCTCGCGTACCGGGGTGGAATCGATGCGGTTCTGGCCAATTGCCGGACAGCCATGGGACATTTGTGGATGGTGACACCCACCAACACCCGCGAAGACCAGATCGCCGCCGGTCGCGACTGGCTGCGCGTCAACCTCGCCTGCACGCGTGAGGGGCTTGGGTTTCAGCCGCTGAGCCAGGCCCTGCAGGAATACAAGGAGATGGACAGCCTGTACCGGACCGTCCACGACAGGCTTGCGCCCGAGGGGGGCACCGTGCAAATGCTGGCCCGCATCGGATATGGGCCGGATGTGGCGGAAAGCCCCCGCTGGCCCCTGGAGGCGAGGCTGCGCAACGCGTGACGCAAGACGAGGCAGAGAGCGGGCCAAAACCGGGGTCAGACTCCGGGCCAGTTTCCGGATCAGGAACCGGTCCAGAAGGCGCACCCGGTGCGCCGGGCACGGTCTTTGCCTTTTTCAACGAGATCGGGATCATCAACCAGCTTTCTTCGACCCTGTTTGCGCAGGTGCTGCCGGATGGGGTGCACCCTTCGCATTTCTCGATCGTCAACCACCTTGTCCGGCTGGGCGACGGCAAGACCCCGGTGGAGATCGCCAGGGCCATGCAGGTCACGAAGAATACGATGACGCATTCGCTGAAAGTGCTTGAAGGGCGCGGCTTTGTCTCTGTGGTGCCCAACCCCGATGATGCGCGGGGCAAGCGGGTCTACCTGACCGACCCCGGTCGCAGTTTCAGAGAAGAGGCCGTGGCCGCCGTCGTCGCCCGTTTTGGCCCCCTTATGGGGCCGGAACAACTCGCCGCGATGGGGCGGATGATGGACGATCTGCGCGCGCTGCGCAAACATCTCGACGAGAACCGCTCTCCCTGACCGCCGCTGGCGGGTTTCGATGCTGACGCCGGATTGGGGGCCAGTCCACGCCGGACGCCCCCGGAATTGCCTGCGGCCTTGACGTGGCTCAAGCAGTCAACCAGTTTCCCTGCATGACTGTGCCGCGTAAGCCAGCCGTGTTTGAAGGGTGATCTTGGTATGCAGGGGCAAGAGGGCAGTATGTTCTTGGTGGTGTTGGGTGGTCTGGCATTGCTCTTGCTTGTGTTTTGGAGCTTCACCAGGAAGGACCGGAGAAAACCGCCCCCCGTTAGAAAGACCGCGCATTCTGCCCCGCGCCAGAGGCCCTCAACGGTGCCGACCCGAGACGAGGTCTTTGACAGTGGGACCGCGGTTCCCGTTGCAAAGCCGCAGGTTCTCAAGGGGCCAGCCTATGTGATTGACGGCGACTCGATTGTCATTGCCAAGACCCAGATCCGCCTTTTCGGGATAGATGCGCCAGAGCTGAACCACCCTTTCGGTCAAAAGGCAAAATGGGCCTTGGTCGCCTTGACCAAAGGCCAGACAGTGCACGCCGAGATCCGCGCAACGGACGTCCATGGGCGCACCGTGGCCTTTTGCAGCCTGCCGGATGGCCGCGACCTCTCCGCCGAAATGGTCCGGCAGGGCCTCGCCATCGATTGGGCAAAGTTCTCTGGTGGTGTTTACAGGGCAATGGAGACGGCTGACGCGCGCAAGAAGCTCTGGCTCGCGGATGCGCGTCAAAAGGGCCGGATGCATGTCTGGGCGGAGTTCGAGGCGAAAAAGTCGCGCTGACCGGTTCCCCGTGTCAGTCCAGCTTGTCCAACAGCGCCTTTGCCGCGGCCTGTTCAGCCTGTCGCTTTGATCCCGCGGTCGCCTGGGCCGTGTCGCCACTGTCCAGCCGGGCCTCGATGGTGAAGACAGGCGCGTGGTCCGGACCGCTGCGGGCGGTCTGAACGTAGGTTGGCGGTTCCTGTTTGCGGGCCTGCGCCCATTCCTGCAGGGCGGTCTTGGGGTCCTTTGCGTCTTCTTCGACGCTTTCGATGCGGGAGCGCCAAAGCCGCAGGATCATCTCTTGCGCCACGCCAAACCCCGCATCCAGGTAGACCGCCGCGATCACCGCTTCCATGGCGTCGCCCAGCAGCGCCAGCTTTCGCCTCCCGCCAGACATCTGTTCTGAGCGACCCAGTTTCAGCGCGTCGCCCAGACCGAGGTCCCGCGCCACGTCGGCGCAGGTTTCCTTGCGCACCAGAGCGTTGAACCGTGGCGCAAGCTGCCCTTCGGAGGCGGTCCGGTCCTGAGTCAGCAGGGCCTCTGCCATGACCAGCCCCAGAACCCGGTCGCCCAGGAATTCGAGGCGCTGGTTGTCCTCTCGTTCCGGTCCCGACATGGAGGCATGCGTCAGGGCGCGCCGCAGCAGCGTCGGATCGGCAAAACGATGGCCAAGGCGCGTTTGCAGCGCGTGAAGGTCGGCGGACACTTTCATCTGATCCATTGCAAGAAACGGCTTGGGTGGCCCGCCAGACAAGACAACACAAGGGGCGCTTCCGAGACGGTGCTCTTGTCCGGAATGCCACCGGGCGCAGGCGGAAGGCTGCGATAAAGGGAGCCGTCGCGCGTGTATCCATGGATATCGGTGTGGTCTGCTGGATCCCGTGGCGCTGCCCGGCTTTTGAGGGACCCCATCAGCCTTGTCGGCGAAAGCGATTTCAGGCCGACGAGGGACATGAGAGCCCGCGAAGAGGGCCCGCGCATGTCGTCCCCGCTCCAATCCAGACCGTCACGAAGGAATTGCATGGGGCCGCGCCTTTCGCGTTACTCGACCTTCTTGAAGAAGCGGTCGCCGCGCCATGTCCAGAAGAACAGCATCGAGCTGCCTGCCGAGGAGAACATCACCCGGTCCGCACGGCCCACGAGGTTCTCGAAGGGAACATAGCCAACCCCTGTGGTGATGCTGGGCACGCGGCTGTCAGAAGAGTTGTCACGGTTGTCACCCATGAAGAAGTAATGCCCCTCCGGCACTTCGTAGACGCCGGTGTTGTCAGATCCCTGACTGGCGATGTTCAGGATCGAATGGGACGTCCCGCCCGGCAGCGTTTCGGTGAATTTCGACTTTGTGCACAGGCCGCCCTGACCCACCGGGCCGTTCTCGCAGCGCGGGCGCAGGCGTTGCGGGCCTTGCGGGGCGGCGACCTCTTCAAAGACACCGTCGGGCGTCTGCGGCACCGGCTGGTCATTGATGAACAGCACGCCGTTGCGCACCTGCAGCCGCTCACCCGGCAGGCCCACGAGGCGCTTGATGAAATCGCGCCCGGACACCGGGTGGCGGAACACGATCACATCACCGCGCTTTGGCTCCCCGGCGAGGTAGCGTTTGTTGTCTCCGTCAATAAAGCCGCAGATCTTTTGTGCGTCGATGTTCACCCCAAGGCTGGGCACAATGATCGAGGGACAGGAGGCGTAGGAATAGCCATAGGCCATCTTGTTGACGAAAAGGAAATCACCAATCAGCAAGGTGTCCTTCATCGATCCCGAAGGGATCCAGAAGGGCTGAAACAGGAAGGTCCGAAAAACACCCGCGATCAGAAGGGCATAGACAATCGTTTTGACGGTTTCGAGAAAGCCGCCCTTTTTCTCTTCTGTTGCCATTGCGATTGTTGCCTTTTGCCACACTCCGTGCCGCTTCATGAGCGGGGTCGCAGGGCGTGTCAAGGCAGGAGGCCGAGTGTTGACCGGCCAAGCCCTGCCTCGTTACCCTTGTGGCAAGATTCCCTGCAAAAGTGTTTGCCCATGTCCCTGCGCGTGCTCGTCTTTGGCCTGATGGCCCTGTTTCCCTTGCCAGCCTCGGCATTTGACGAATGTGATTTCAAGTTCGAGATCGACACCCAGAGTTCGGCCTTTCACGCGCTGGTCGATGACGCCACGTCCCGTGGCGGCTTCTGGCGTCCGATCCGGGAAGCCCCCGACGACGTGCAGGAGATCGGGCGCTTTGTGGGGCGTCTGGACATCTGCCTGATGACCCCGGATGGCAAGCCGCGCACGATCACCACGACGCGGGGCTCCGTCACGCTGGACAGCCCCCATGTGACCAAATGCACGGCAGCGCTGTTGCCGGGCAACCGGCTGTTGACCAACCATCACTGCTTTTACGACGACACGCTGCGCGGTGCCGGGTTCACGCTGGTGCGCGAGGCGCGGGTCAATTTTGGCTATACTGACAAGGATTTCACAGACTCCGTGGACACTTTCCTCGTGAACAACCGGGAGGTTGCGGTGGACGAGGACGTGGACGCCATGGTGCTGCAAATCATCGGCGGCGACGCCAATGCCCGGCGGGGTGGCCATATCCCGATGCAGATGAGGACGACCGCGCCAGCGCGGCGGGCCATGACGATGATCCACCACCCCGGTGGCGCGCCGTTGCATTTTTCCTCGGGGACATGCCAGGTGCATCCGCGCCAGGGTGAGTTGCCCGAGACCGCCACCCAATTGCGCCATACCTGCGAAAGCACGGCCGGGTCCTCCGGGGCGCTGTTGCTGGACGCGCGCACGCTGGCGGTGGTCGGGCTGCACAATCAGGGCGGGCTTGGGTCTTCGGTGGGGTACAACGGTGGGCATCGGATCGCGGCGGTGGAGGCGGCGCTGGGGCTGGGGTTTGCGCCGCTGCCGGGCCTCGAAGCACCGGCCCCACCCGATCCGGAGGTGCAGGCCCAGGCGGCTCTTGTCGAAGCACTGTTGATGGAGGACACAGGCGCGCAACGCAAGGCGCTGGAGGCCCTTTCAACACGGTTCCCCGGCACCAGGGCTGCGCGCAGCGCGGCCCGGACTTTGGCGATTTTGACGCCGGTCGCAGCGCCAAAGCCAGAACCAGAACCAGAACCAGAGCCAGAGCCAGAGCCAGAGCCGCAGGGCCCTCCGGCTCTCCGCGTGGCCCAGGACGGCAGCGGCGATTTCCGCAGCATTGCAGATGCTGTCGCGGCAGCGGAGCCGAACGCGGTGATCGAGATCTATCCGGGCACCTACAGCGGCGGTGTAGATGTGGACAAACCCCTGACCCTGCTGGGCGTCGGCCCGGTGGACAAGATTGTCTGGCAAACCAGCAATGACAATGTGATCTATTGGACCGCGGCGTCAGGCCGCATCGAAAACCTGACGCTGCGGCAGACGTCGGGCAACTTCTATGCGGTAAGTTTTAATGGTGGGGCGGCCTTGTTGACAGGCTCCGATTTGATTGCTCAATCGTCCTCTTCTCTGGGCATAGGCAACGGCGCGAACCCCATGGTGCAAGGCAACCGCATTCATGGGGCAAAATATGCAGGGGTCGCTGTCTACGACAAGGGGAAGGGCAGGCTGACCAACAACGAGATTTTTGGCAATGGCCTCCAGGGCGTGGCGATCACACGGGGATCGACGCCGGTTGTGCGCGGCAATACGATTCGGAACAACACGGAAGCCGGTGTGTTTGTTGAAGACGCGGCAGAGGGCTTGCTTGAGGACAACGAGATCTTTGGCAATGGCAGCGCTGGCGTCTCGGTAATAACCCTAGGCAACCCTGTCTTGCGAAACAACCGCATCACCGACAACACCTATGAGGGAGTTTGGGTCTATGACGGCGGCAAGGCGACGGTGATCGGGAACGATCTGCGGGGCAATGTGCGCGGGGCTTTCGACATCGAAGACAGCGCTGGCCCCGTCACACGGCGGGACAATCAGGAATAGCCTGTGGCACAACCGGCCGCGCCTCGATCACCACAAAGGCTTGTGCCCAGGGGTGATCGTCCGTCAGGGTGACGTGGATGATGGCCTCATGCCCTTCGGGGGTCATGGACACCAACCGTTCCTTGGCCCATCCGGTCACTTCCATCACGGGTTGGCCGGTGCGCAGGTTTGACACGGCCATATCCTTCCACGCGATGCCCATGCGCAGGCCGGTGCCGAGCGCCTTTGAACAGGCCTCTTTTGCCGCCCAGCGTTTGGCATAGGTGCCCGCCACATCGCGGCGCCGTTCGGCCTTGCGTTGCTCCACCTCTGTGAACACGCGGTCGCGGAACCGGTCGCCAAAGCGGTCCAGCGTGCGCGCGATGCGCTCAATGTTTGCAAGGTCGGTACCGATGCCGAGGATCATGCGCGCCCTTTACGCGGAAAACAGCGGAAAGGAAACGCCGAGCGCCCAGGCCAGGATCAGTCCCAGCGCCAGCCCGGCCCCCGTGGGACCGCTATGGCGCGCGAAACTGCGGCTCATGATGCCGAAGGTCAGAAAGAACAGCACGATCACCGGGGCGATCATGATGAGGAAAAACAACCCTTCGAAATCCAGGGCTACGGCGATTCCCAGAGAGACGAGGACCGCAACCCGCGCAGTGATGCGCTGCCAGAGCGGTGCGCCAAAGGCGGCAAGGCTGTCGGCCAGCATGAAGGGCAGGGCCCCAAGCGCGAGCGCTGCAATGATGCCCCAACGTGCGCCCGTCGGCCAGAAGTTGGCGCCGTAGCGGTTGAGGAGCAGCCCGAAAACGCCCAATCCCCAGGCCAGCAACAGCGCTGTGGCGGTGGGGCTGAGGCGGGGCAGACCGCGTTTGAACGCCCAGAGCAGACCCAGTTGCACAAGGCCATAGAGGGCGAGGTGGAGCGCAAGATAGTCGGCCACCAGCACCGGCAGAAAGCGCGTGTCGATCGGGGCCGCAAGCAGGGGCGCCGCCACAGCGGGCACGGCGACGACGAGGGCAAATTGCGCCCCAGACAGGCGAACGGACGCGGGCGTCGGGCGCGACACCAGTCGTCCCAATGGGGCGGTCAAGGCCGTGACCGCCGCCAACACGGCGATCAGTGCCCACCCGGTTGGTGGCGCCTTGACAATACCGTCATGCCCGTAGGCCGTGTTCAGCCAGCGCACGGTCTCTGCGCGGGCCGCGCGGGACTGCAAGATGGCGACATGCTCCACCGCGGGGGCCAGTACCGCGCGCCGGCGCAGGTCTCCGTCACCAACGGTTTCGGACAGGCTGGCACCGGGGGCGACCATCTGCACGGCCTCCAGCGCGAAATCGCTGAGCCCCGGCTCCCACGCGCCGGTGATCAGCAACAGATCCCTTGGATGTTGTGCGTCAATGGCAAGAGAAAACGCCGACAAAAGCACCATTGGCCCACTGCGTGCGTCTTCTGACGCGACGCGCACGAGCACATCCGTGGCCATGGAATGCCCCAGAAGGGCGATTGGCGTCTGATGCGTCTGGGCCGCAAGGTCGATGACCTGCCGGGTCTGCTGCATCAAGAGGCGCGTGGTCCCGTCCAGCGAGGAGACATCCCCGGACATCGGCTTTGGATGCATCCCATGCCCCTCGAAATCAAAGGCATAGACGGTGTATCCGGCCTGCGCGAGGCTCAGGGCATAGCCCTGCATCATCTGCCGAGATCCGGCAAAGCCATGCGCCATGACGACGGCCGCGACATCCTCTGCGTTGCTGTAGCGGGTGACAGGTGTTTCTGCGACGGTCAGTTCTGTCACCGCAATGCCCCGGCGGGCAGACTCCAGCACCCATAGCGACAGCCCGGCGACCAGCAGCGCCGCCAAGGTCGTCAGTCTGCGCATGGTCAGGGGCGCCACGCGCCGGTGATGTCTCCCGTTGCCTGGTTCAGTACAAAGCTGAGAACCCCGTCCTCGTAGCCAGCGGTCATCGGGTCAAATCGTTGCGTGGGCAGCGAATAGACCAACCCCCGCGCGGGATCGTAGCTGGCAGACAGCTGATCAAAAGACATGCCTGAAAAGCCCATGCCGTCGCTGCCGATCACGCGACACTGTCGGCCACCCAATTCGCCCTCTGGCGGGGAGAGGACGAGGATCCAGGCCCAGCCCGCCGCGGGCTCGATTGTGTCGAGCATGGCGATGCGGGTCTTGCCGTCGGAAAAGCTGCGCGTGTGCGCCTCCCAGGGTTCAGGGATATTCCGGGCGCTGGCGTGCCAGTCGCACTCCAACACGTCGATGGCCGATTGGGCGCTTGCCGGGGGCGCAGCCATGAACTGGGCAATGGCGATGACACAGGTCATCGCAAACCCGGGTAAGAGGCTGGGCAAGAGGGCATGGGCAAAGGCGCGGGCTCGGATCATCTGGGGCTCCCTTCGTGGGGTAAGTGACATTGCCCGCATACGACGCAGAAAGGCACCGTATTGCAAGTCCCGGTGCCCGTCGGGTCAGTTCGCGCGTGCTTCGTCCATCAGGCGGCGCATTTCCCCGATCGCGGGCCCCAGCCCGAGAAAGATCGATTCCCCGACGAGGAAATGCCCGATGTTCAGTTCCACCACTTCGGGAAAGGCGGCCACGGGGGCAACGGTTTCGTAGGTCAGGCCATGTCCGGCGTGGACCTCCAGCCCGAGATCATGGGCGAAGGTGGCCATGTCGCGCATCTTTTGCAGTTCTGCGTCCCGAGCGGCCAGATCGCCCTCTGCAAAGGCTTCGCAATAGCCGCCTGTGTGCAGTTCGATCACCTGTGCGCCAATGCGGTGGGCAGCCTCGATCTGGCGTTGGTCCGCCGCGATGAAGATCGACACACGGCAACCGGCTTCGCGCAGGGGGGCGATGAAATGCGCCAGTTTGTTTTCTTCGCGCGCGACTTCGAGACCGCCCTCCGTGGTCTTTTCCTCGCGCTTTTCAGGCACGATGCAGACCGCGTGGGGTTTGTGCCGCAGGGCGATGGCCTGCATTTCATCGGTCGCGGCCATCTCGAAGTTCAGGGGCACGCGCAGCGCGTCCATCAACCTGTCGATGTCTTCGTCCGAGATATGACGGCGGTCTTCGCGCAGGTGTGCGGTGATGCCATCCGCGCCTGCGTCCTCGGCCAGTTTGGCGGCCCGGATGGGATCAGGATAGGCCCCGCCACGCGCATTGCGGACCGTTGCCACATGATCGATGTTCACGCCCAGACGCAGGTGACCAGCAAAATCCGCCATAGCGAAGCCCTTTCCAGTATAATTTGATCAAATTCTAGGGCGGCCCCTTGGGTGAGGCAAGCGGATGGCCCAAAGAATCAGCCGTTTTCTGCGGGTCGGCTCGATTTGGACTTCTTCAACTCGGCCAGCTTGGCCTTGATCACGCCTTTGCGGCGGTTCTGAAAGGCCGTGATCAACGGGAGCGAGACGTAGTATGCGATGGTGGCCGCGACCAGCCCGGGCAGGATGCCGCCAATCATGTAGGGGTAAAAAACCTCGTCATAGAAGATCCGCAGATCGGACCAATCCGCGCGTTCTGGCGTGAACATCGCCAGCATATTGTCCCAGAGGTCCTCGCTGGCCTTGACGAATTTCTGGCCAAGACTGCCGTGATCTTGAGGGCCGCCCCGGTCCCGGGGGGGCAGGCCCAGCAGCCAATACCCGACCTGCATGGAGATCACGCCAATCGGCACATAGGTCAGCGGGTTGCCAAAAAAGGTCGACAAAACAGCGGCCAGGATATTACCCCGCATGACCCACGCCAAGAGCGCCGCGGTCACGAAATGCAGCCCGTAGAACGGGGTGAACGTCGTGAAGACACCGGCAAAGATCCCGCGCGCGATCCGGTCAGGCGGATCCGGCAAGCGGTTCAGGCGCAGACGCACGTAGCGCGCAGCCCGGCCCCAGCCGCCCCGCGGCCAGAGGGCCTCGACCACCATCCGCCAGACTGGTCGCCTGTCGCGTCGCTTGAACACCTCGGTCTGCCTCGCTTTATTCTGCCGCTTCGGGCGCTGCTTCCAGCCCCGGGTCACGGCGCCGGTGGATCGAAGCCACCTGACTTTCCGCCTCCAGAGCCGAGACGACGGAATGCAATTGCTCTGCATCCCTCAAATCAACATCCATCACCAAGCGGTAAAAATCAGGTTTTCGGTCCTCAAAACTCAGGTCTGAGATATTGGCCTTGCGCTCTCCGATCAATGTGCAAATCCGTCCCAGAACACCGGCATCATTGCTCAGAACCATGTCGAGCGTCACGGTGTAAACTGCGGGATGGGTCCCCTCTGCCCAATGCAGATCAAGCCAGCGCGCCGGCTGGTCCTCATAGCTCGCCATGGCGCCACAGTCGATGGCATGTACAGACACCCCGCGCCCCCGGTGCGCAAGGCCGACGATGCGCTCCCCGGGAAGGGGCTGGCAACAGGAGGCGCGCTCGAACCCCTGGCCATGTTCCAGACCGACAACGGCGCGCTTGACCTCGATCTCCGTGCCGCGGGCGATGGCGAGGTTGGGGTAGACGGCCTCGACCACTTCGGTGGTGGTCAGATCCGCGCTGCCCAGCCGCGCCAGCAGGGTTTCCACATCCTCAAAGCGCAGGCGGCCTGCGGCCTTTTCCAGCACCTTGTCGGTGGCTTTCTTGTCATGCGCCTCAAAGGCCGCCTTGGCCAGTTCGAGGCCCAGCCGGGCAAAGCGCTCGCGGTTGGCTTCGCGCAGCGCGCGGCGGATGGCGGTTTTGGCCTTGCCGGTGGTGGCAATGTCCAGCCAGGTGGCTTGCGGGGCCTGTCCCTCGGCGGTGATGATCTCTACGGACTGGCCGTTCTTCAGCCGGGTCCAGAGCGGCACGCGGATGCCGTCGACCTTGGCGCCGACGCATTTCGATCCGATCCGGGTGTGGATCTGGTAGGCATAGTCAAGCGGAGTCGCCCCCTTGGGCAGCTTGACCACATCGCCCTTTGGCGTAAAGCAAAAGACCTTGTCGGAATACATCTCCAGCTTCACCGCCTCCATGAAGGCGTCGTGGTCTTCTTCCGAATCGAACTGTTCGGTCATCTGTGCGATCCACTTGGCCGGATCGACGGCAAAGCGGTTCTCTGCCGGTTCCCCATCGCGATAGGACCAATGCGCGGCGACGCCGGTCTCGGCCACCTCGTGCATCTCGCGGGTGCGGATCTGCACCTCGACCCGCTTGCCGTCGCGGCCCGACACCGTGGTGTGGATCGAGCGATAGCCGTTCGACTTGGGCTGGCTGATGTAATCCTTGAACCGTCCGGGCACCGCGCGCCAGCGCTGGTGGATGGCACCAAGTGCTGCATAGGCATCCGCTTCGGACCGCGTGATCACGCGAAACCCGTAGATGTCGCTGAGCCGGGAAAAGCCGATCTTCTTTTCCTGCATCTTGCGCCAGATCGAATAGGGCTTCTTGGCGCGGCCAAAGACCTCTGCATCGACACCGGCCTTGTCCAGCTCGTGGCGCATGTCCGAGGTGATCCGGTGGATGACGTCCCCGGTCTCTTTCTGCAGCGTAATGAAACGTCGGATGATGCCGTCGCGCCCGCGCGGATTGATCACGCGAAAGGCCAGATCCTCCAGCTCTTCGCGCATGGATTGCATGCCCATGCGTCCCGCAAGCGGGGCGAAGATCTCCATTGTTTCGCGGGCCTTCTGCTGCTGCTTTTCGGCGCGCATGGCCTTGATGGTGCGCATGTTGTGCAGCCGGTCGGCCAGTTTGACGAGGATGACCCGCAGGTCCTTGGACATCGCCATGAAGAGTTTGCGGAAATTCTCGGCCTGCTTTGTCTCGGAACTGGAGAGTTGCAGGTTGGTCAGTTTTGTCACCCCGTCCACGAGGTCGGCCACCTCGCGGCCAAACCGCGAATCAACCTCGGAATAGGTCGACCGCGTGTCCTCGATCGTGTCGTGCAGGAGGGCGGTGATGATCGTCGCGTCATCCAGCTGCTGCTCGGTCAGCAGCGCCGCGACCGCGACGGGATGCGTGAAATACGGCTCACCGGACTTGCGGAACTGCCCATCATGCATCTGGCGGCCATACTCATAGGCCGCCAGGATCAGGCGTTCGTTCGTCTTCGGGTTGTAGTTGCGGACAAGGGCAACAAGATCTTCCGCTCCGATCATATGCCCTCACCGACCCTCAGGATTCAGCTTTGTCCCTGCGCTTCCATCAGGGCGCGCAGCAGCTTCTCTTCGGACATGTCGTCCTCCTGAGGCTTGTCGGCCTCAGTGCCCATGAGCAGCGCCATGGCGTCGTCCTCGGGTTCGTCCACCTCGATCTGGGTCTGGTTCGACTCGATCAGGCGTTCGCGCAGTTCGTCCGTGGACTGCGTCTCTTCGGCGATTTCGCGCAGGGCGACGACCGGGTTCTTGTCGTTGTCGCGGTCGACGGTGATCGCCGCACCGGCGGATACCTCACGCGCGCGATGTGCCGCGAGCATCACAAGCTCGAACCGGTTGGGGACTTTGTCGACGCAATCTTCTACCGTCACGCGGGCCATGGGGGACGCTCCAATGCTGTCGTGGCTGCCTAGGGAAGGCTTTGATCTAGCGTGTTCTACCCTGTTTTACAAGGCGAATAAGGTCACAATACGATGGGCGGGACGACAGGCTGGGCGACACCCTGCGCGACCACCTGACGTCGCAGGTCCTCGGGCAATGCGGCACAGAGCTCTGCCGTGGTCTTGCCCAGAACGGGATGGCGCCAATCGGGCGCCACATCCATCAAGGGGACCAGCACGAAAGCACGTTCCTGCAGGCGTGGGTGCGGCAGGATCAGCTGGTCGGGTGTGGACTGCGCCTGGCGCGCCAGCGACAGCTTCAGCCAGTCGTCGAACGTCTCCGGATCCGGCAGAACCCTGTCCCCCTGTGCCAGCAGGTCGAGGTCAAGGCTGCGGCTGCCCCAGCGTTGCTTGCGCTCGCGGCCCATATCGGCCTCGATGGCGTGCAATTGCGTCAAGAGGTCCTGCGCCGATCCGTCAAACGTCACCGCAGCGCAGGCGTTCACGTAGTCAGGACCCGCGCCCGCAGGAAAGCAGGGCGTCGCAAAATACCGGCCCAGACGCCGCAGCGTGATGCCCCTTGCACGCATCGCGGTGATCGCGCCGGTGAGGGTGACGTCAGGTTTGCCGGCAAAAGACCCAAGATTGGATCCCAGCGCGATCAGGAATTCTTGTACCATGTTGAGGTTTTCGCTATTCTTTCGAGACGCCGCGGCAGCTTGCGGTAGTGTCAAAAAACATTAATATTATCAAATTACGGCCGCCCACCACTCACTCACTCACGTATTCGGCGGACGTGATTACCCGAAAGGACATTTTATGTTTTACAAGGACGAACGGCTTGCGCTGTTCATTGATGGGTCGAACCTGTACGCCGCCGCGAAGGCACTGGGGTTTGATATCGACTACAAGCTCCTCCGGCAAGAATTTGCGCGTCGCGGTAAAATGGTGCGTGCTTTCTACTACACTGCCTTGCTCGAGAATGACGAGTATTCGCCGATCCGTCCGCTGGTTGACTGGTTGCACTACAATGGGTTCACGATGGTGACGAAGCCCGCGAAAGAGTACACCGACAGCCAGGGTCGCCGTAAGGTGAAGGGCAACATGGACATCGAACTGACCGTTGATGCCATGGAACTGGCGCCGCGTGTGGATCACATCGTGCTGTTTTCCGGCGACGGCGATTTTCGCCCGCTGGTCGAAAGCCTTCAGCGTCAGGGCGTGCGTGTCTCGGTGGTTTCGACCATCCGCAGCCAGCCGCCGATGATCGCCGATGAGCTGCGCAGACAGGCGGACAACTTCATCGAGCTCGACGAACTGCGCGAAGTGATCGGTCGTCCTCCGCGCGAGGCACAGGTTGAGCGCAACTTCGAGATCGCGGCAAGCAAGTAATCTGTCAGGGCGTCACGCGCAGGCCATGGGGATGGGATGCGCATGTGGTTTGGGACGCTTTGACCGGTTTGGACTTTGCCTGACGAGAATCTTGCCGACGAAAAGCAAGCAAAGACAGGACGGCGCGGGCGAGACTCGCGCCCTTCTTCGTTTTGGTCGATGGCGGGCGCGTCTGGACGGGTCGCACAGGGACCAAGCCCGCGACACGTCAGGTCGTCACAGCAGGCGGGTTCAGTTCATGGCCGCCCGGGCGCAGAGCTCGTCCATGATGGCCAGCGCATCCTCCACCGTGGCGACGGCGGTGTCGGCGTGCATCAATTCCACCAGTTCCGGCTCCTCGGTGACGATCTGGCCGCTCACGATGATGTGGATGCCCGGATGCGCGGCCCGCACCATGTAGACAAGGTGCGCCATCGCTTCAGCGGTCTTGCGACCGGCGGAACTGAGGCCAAGGATCAGGCATTGCACCTTGTCGATCTGGTCGAGGATCTCTTCTTCGCTGGCGCCCAGCAGCATCTTTACGTCCCAGCCGCGTTGCCGGAACAGCTGTGCGGCCATCTCGACACCCATGGTGTGCTGCTCTCCGGGCACCGCCGCAAAGAGCACCGGTTCGGTCCGGGTGATCCGGGGCGCCGGCAGGTTCATACGCAGCGTCCGCATCAAGCCAAAGATACGCGTGATCCCGAGCGTCACTTGCAGAAAGGTGACCTTGTCGTTGGCCCAGAGCCCGCCAAGCTTGGCTGCGGCGGGCGCAAGGTACCTGACGTAGAGCACGTCCAGCGTGACCCCGCTTTCCTGCAGACGCATCATGTATTCATGTGACGCGGATTCGTGCTTGGCCAGCAGGGTGTTGGTCAGTCGCGCGATTTCCACTGCGTCAGGCCGATCAGGGTCCCGGCGTGTCGTGATATCACGCGCACTCAAGGCCAGCCGGTCCACAACCTTGCGGGCCAGTCGTTCAAGTGCCTCTTCGGATAGGTTGCGCTGCAAAGGCGCAAGCCTTGACCCCGTCAGGGGTTCATCTGATCTTGACATCTCCGGCGCGTCCCATGGCGCTGTCGTCGTCGAGTGGGTCGGTTGGCGATACCGATGATGAGTTCTTAACACACCTTTTAGCGCGAGTCTTGCGTATCCGTTCTGGACCCGGTGCGACACAACGCTTAATTATCCGAACGCAAGGAGATGCCGACATGACCACCCCCCCCTTGACCCTGTACCTTGCTGCGCCGCGCGGCTTTTGCGCCGGTGTTGATCGGGCGATCAAGATCGTCGAGATGGCGCTCGCGAAATGGGGGGCGCCGGTCTACGTGCGCCATGAGATCGTGCACAACAAATACGTGGTGGATGATCTGCGCGCCAAGGGGGCCGTCTTTGTCGAGGAGTTGACGGATTGTCCCGATGACCGGCCCGTTATCTTTTCCGCGCATGGCGTGCCCAAGGCCGTTCCGGCGGAGGCCGCGCGCCGCGAGATGGTCTATGTCGATGCAACTTGCCCGTTGGTGTCCAAGGTCCACATCGAGGCGGCGCGCCACGCGGACAACGGGTTGCAGATGATCATGATCGGTCACGAGGGTCACCCGGAGACCGTGGGCACCATGGGCCAATTGCCCGAAGGCGAGGTGCTGCTGGTCGAAACCGTCGAAGACGTGGCCGGTGTATCCGTGCGTGACCCTGAACGGCTGGCCTTTGTGACGCAGACCACGCTGTCGGTGGATGACACGGCGGACATCGTCGCCGCGCTTCAGCAGCGGTTCCCGGGGATCCAGGGGCCGCACAAGGAAGACATCTGTTATGCCACCACCAACCGGCAGGAGGCCGTGAAGGCCGTCGCGCCAAGGGCGGATGCCTTGCTGGTGGTCGGTGCACCCAATTCGTCGAATTCGAAACGGTTGGTCGAAGTGGCGCGCAAGGCGGGCTGCTCGTATGCGCAATTGGTTCAGCGCGCCACGGACATCGACTGGCGTGCGCTTGAGGGGATCTCTTCGGTTGGGATCACCGCCGGTGCCTCGGCCCCCGAAGTGCTGATCGAAGAAGTCGTCGACGCCTTCCGGTCGCGTTTTGACGTCACGGTCGAGATGGTCGAGACGGCACAGGAAAACGTGGAATTCAAAGTGCCCCGCGTCCTGCGCCAACCGGCCTGACGACCAAGTCAGACGACACTGGCAACCCGGCGCGTCTGACGCCCAAGGCTCGGAGCCCTAGCCGTTTTCGCAGCCGATTCCGTCGCGGTCCCGGTCAAGACCGTACACGTCTCGTCCAACGACGCGCACCGGGCCGGTGACATAGTAAGGCCCATTCCCGTTGCCACTGCTGCAATCAACATCGGACACACCAGCCGGCACGCAGGCGCCAACATAGCTTGGGTGGCAGCCCTGCGCCTGTGCGAGTTGGACCCGGGAGGGTGGATCCTGAACCGAAAGGCCAGCGCCTGTCGCGATGGCCACGACGATCAGCGGTGCGCCAAGCCGCGGGGAAAGAGCTTTCATCACATACTCCAGACCTTCGGATCGACCCTTGGGGGCAATCGCTGGGAAACCAGTCATCGGCGGAACGACACCCATTCGCCAACCGGTCGTTTACCGAACATTAGCCAGTCACTAACCGGTCATTAACCAAGGTTAACGTGACGCCCGCGGTGGGAATTGCAATCCAAAGCTGTCTTCTGCGGCAAAAAATCCCCCTTGTGACCGTGCTCCGCCTTCGAAACACTCCGCCAAAGACCAAGGAGGAGAGATCGCATGGAAACCCCCGCCGCTGAGGCGTTGCCCCACCGCATCGATGTCCACACAGAGGACGACCCGCTGACCGCCGAAGAGCTGCTGCCCGAAACGGTCAAGCAAAAGCCCGTCGAACAGCGCAGCCCGGCCCAATGGGCCTATGAGCGGCTGATCCTCTACATCCAGAACTTCGAAAAGCAGCTCGACGATGCGCATGAGGTGGCCATGGGCTTTGCCGGTGGGGAGGCCGGTGTGCTGCGGATCGAGGGGATGGGATACTTCGACCCGGACATCGTGACCTTTTATGGCCGCGACCCCAGCGGCGGGCGCACGCAGCTTGTGCAGCATGTGACCCAGTTGAGCGTCATTCTGCGCGCCATGCCAAAGGCCCCCGAGCAAAAGGAGCCAAAGCGGATCGGCTTTCGACTGGTCAAGGAGTTGAACCAGGACAAGGCCTGAGCCCGGAACTGCGACAGAATTGCGCTTTTTGTCGCCGTGACAGGCTGGCAAATCTCGATTAATTCGTAACGTGAAACGCCTGAAGGATGGGACACATGGCAGAGCACAAGCACGGCAGCATGGACATTACCGAACAGCAGAAGGCCTTTGACGGCTTTATCACTTTCACCATTCGCACTGTGATCGTGATCCTCGCGCTGGTGATCTTCATGGCGATGGTCAACGTCTGAGACCTTAAGAACACGACATTTTCGGCAGGGCCCGACGTCACTTGAAAGTGAGTTGGGCCTTGTGCTGTCTTGGCTCAGCATTCCGCGGGACAACAGAAGGTGGGGTAGGGGCAGTCATGACAGTCTTCAAATGGGTGCGCGTGGCGTTGTTGCTGTGCGCTGGTCTGGCGCTTTCGGCCTGCGCGACGTCCATGTCCGGACCAAATGCCACGGCAGAAGACGTGGCCAAGGCAGCGTACAAGCACCCCGGTCCGGCGGATCTCACGCTCTATACCATGGTGAACAACCGCACCGGCAACGGCGCGCACACCTCCTTGATGATCAACGCGCCTTCGCAGCGCATCGTCTTTGACCCGGCGGGGTCGGTGCGGTTCTCTGCCGTGCCCGAGATCGACGATGTCCTGTATGGCATCACACCCGCGGTCGAAAAGGCCTATGAAAGCGCCCATGCGCGGGCCACCTACCGCGTCGTGATCCAACGCATCGCAGTCACGCCAGAAGTGGCGGAACGCGCCTACAGGCTGGCCTTGGCCAGCGGGCCGGTTGCGGCGGCGGCCTGTACCACGGCCACGTCGAAAATTCTGCGGTCTCTGCCGGGCTTCGAGAGCGTGCCGCAAAGCCTGTTTCCCGACAAGCTGATGGAGGCCTTTGGCCAATTGCCCGGCGTGCAGGAACGGGTTCTGCGCGAGAGCGATTCGGACGACAAGGCCGCCGCGGTTCAGGAAATCGAAGCGGCATGGAAAGCGACCAACAACTGATCCGCGGCTAGACCCGCATCGCGCGGGCCCGTGGCGCCAGCGCGGCCACCTGTTCCGGGGTGTGCAGCGATGCTTTCAGATCAGCGTAGACCATGGGCGGCAGCGGCGTGCCGCGCGGCTCCGGGCGCTGGGTAACGTGCATTTCCATCTGTTCGGATATGGCAACGCGCTGCCCCGCCACGCGCATCTCTGACCAGAGGTGAAACCGCTTGTCTGTCAGGCCGATGACACGGGTCAGAACCTCGACCACCGCCTCCGGTTTGACCTCCTTGAGAAAGACCTTGTGGTCTTCGAGCAGGTAAACCGTGTTGCCGGTCGCCGCGCGGTAGTCGGCGTCCAAGCCCACGGCGTCCTGCAAGGCATCGACCGCAAAGCTGAAGATCAGGCCGTAGTAGGCGTCCTGCATGTGGCCGTTGTAGTCGATCCAGTCGGGGTTCACTGGTGTCTTGTAGCGAAACACCCGGCTCATGGCAGTGCGTCAAAGCCCGCAGGGTCGCAGGGGACTGCATCGCTCAGGCAAGGCCGCTGGACCGGGGCCGGATCGCAAAAGACCCGGCGCGCGCCCCAGGCGACCCGCGAAGGGCAACCTACGGCTTTCCAGAGGTGGGGGGGCTCGTGGATCCTCATCTCTCGATCTCTGTCGTGCGGGCCAGAATGTCGACGCCTTGGGTCATCCACGCGTGCAGCATGTCGATAAAGATCCAGTTCTCGGCAAGCTTGTCACCGTCGCGCCGGTAGATGTCGATCACGCGGAACTCGGCCACCCGGCCTGTGGCGGGCATCCCCATGAAGCCACCGGAGGGCTCCGCCGTAAAATTGGGCCAGCCAAAGAAGCCGCCATAGGCCCCCTCTGCCGTGCGCGCGAGATGGCCGGTAGAGCTGCGGTTCTCGAAACCCGCCCGGAACGGCCCGGAATGTTGCGCCGCGTAGCGCGGGATGGTGTAGGTCGCGCCGATCCCGGCGGGGCCCCACCAGATCATGTCGTCATGCCATGTGCGCGCCAACTCTTGTTCGAGAGGCAGGCCCAGCGCCCATTGCCCAAGGTCAGAGATCATGCTGTTGATCAAGGCCAGTGTCGTGTTCCCGGCGATTTCGGATTGCGGATCGAACAGCAGACCGTCGTGGGTCATTGGGCCGGGCTGCACCAGCGGCGATCCGGTTTGAGGCGGGAAAGGTGTCAGCCCGGCCTGCATCATCAGGTGGGGGATGTCGAAATACATGGCGGTTTCGATGATCTGCCCACCCTCCACCCGGTGAAAGCAGCAGTAGCGCAGCATGGTCAGCTTGCGATTGGGCCGGATGCCCAGCCATGGCCGGTCAAAAAGCCCCATGAGATGGCCCATCGACACCACCCAGGTGCCCTGGAACCCGTCGATCTCGTTCAAACCGGCAAAGAAGACATCATCCCGCCGTTGCAATGCGGTCAGGCTGGCTTTGAGCGGTTGCCAAAAGCGGTCTGCCACGGTCCCGGGGCCGGTCAGCAGGTTGAACGGATGGTACCCGCGCCAGATCAGGTCCGGTGCGCAGAACGCGGCCATGACCTTGGCAATATCCTCGCTCTGTGCAGCGTCCAGCGCCGTGTGAAAACGGCGGACAATGGATTTGGCCTCTTGCAGGCCGGTGTTGGACAATTGGGTGGTCTGCATGGTCAACGACCTGCTCTCCTGTGTTTTCTCTGTGGCGATCCCTCGGGGCAGTTGGCCCGGATCGGGTTTTTGGTGGTCTGCCCGGATGCTTTGACATGAGGTGGCAATGCTGTGCGGGTCCACCACGATTGCGGCACGCAGCCTTGGAAGCAGACAATGGTCCGGCGTGCTGTCACGGGGAGCGTGGCATGTTGTCGTCCCTGCTGGCCAGATCAGGATGGGTGCTGCGGTTTTCAAATCGTTGCATACGTTTGCAACGATGCCTGAAAGACAGGCCGTTTCTCAAGCGATTTGCACAACGGGTCATCCGCAATACTGGCCTTGGTGATAGGACTTGCGAGGGATTTCGAATCGAGATTAACTGCCTTGCATACCTTTGCAAGGGGCGGTGATCTCATGGCGGAAATTCAACTGCGCAGCATATCAAAACGTTGGGGCAGCTTTATCGGGGTTGATGCCTTTGACCTGACCATCGCGGACCGGGAGTTTCTCGTGCTGCTTGGTCCTTCGGGTTGTGGCAAGACCACGACGATGCGCATGATTGCCGGGCTGGAGGATGCCACCGACGGCGACATCCTCATCGACGGAGAGCGGGTCAACGACCTCGACCCAAAGGACCGCGATGTGGCGATGGTGTTTCAGAGCTACGCGCTTTACCCGAACATGAACGTCTACGACAACATCCGCTTTCCGCTGAAAGTGCGGGGCATCCCGCAGGACGAACATGACAGCCGCGTGCGCCGCGCCTCCGCCATGGTGGAGCTGGACGATTTCCTGCATCGCCGTCCCGCGGAACTCTCTGGTGGGCAGCGCCAGCGCGTGGCCTTGGCCCGTGCGATCGTGCGCGAACCGAACGTGTTCCTGATGGACGAACCCCTGTCGAACCTCGACGCCAAGCTGCGGGTGTCGACGCGCGCGCAGATCAAGCACCTCAGCCATGAATTGGGCGTGACGACCATCTACGTGACGCACGACCAGATCGAAGCCATGACGCTGGCCGACAGGGTGGTCGTCATGAACAAGGGTGTGGTTCAGCAGGTCGGCACGCCTACCGACATCTACGATATGCCGTCGAATGTCTTTGTGGCGGGCTTCATCGGCTCCCCGGCTATGAACCTGCTTGAGGGGCATCTCGAAGGGGGCACGTTCAAGGGGCCGAATGTCGAGATCTCCGGCCTGAGCGGGCCTGATGGTCCGGTGACGCTGGGTTACCGGGCCGAGGATGCCTCTGTCGCAGAAACGGGCGAGTTGACCGCGCCGGTCTATTCGCTGGAACTGCTGGGTGACGCGACCATGATCACGGTGCGTGCCGGTGGCGGGATTGTGTCGGTCAAGGCGTCGAAAGACTACCGCGCCGAGATCGGTGCGCCTTTTGCGGCGTCGATCCCTGCCGGGATCTGTCACCTGTTCCACGCAGAGACCGGCCAACGGCTGTAGGCGAGGGGCGGTTTGCGCCGGTTCTTGGGGGGCGACCTGTCAGGTCGTGACCCGATGGCCCGGTCCCGGCGAATGACCCGCTGGGCGGCATATGGCATCACGAGGATTGGGCCAGTTGCCGCCTGACAGGGAGGCAGGCCCGACGCCAGACATTCCGGGACCGCGCCGTAGCGGTCCAAAAACCGAAGAAATGATGCCGAACCAACGGCATGCCCATGGGAGGATAAAACAATGGCCATTGAGCATCTGAAGCGCAGCAAACCAGAGTCCGAGAAGGCCGAAGACGATGCAAAGGTGCGCGCTGTCGTTCAAACCACTCTGAAGGACATCGAAACCCGCGGTGACGCTGCGGTGCGCGATCTGAGCCAGAAGTTTGACAACTATGCGCCTGAGCGGTTTCGCCTGACACCCGGCGAGATCGAAGCCGCGATGCAGAAGGTCAGCACGCGCGACATGGAGGACATCCGGTTCGCGCAGACGCAGATCCGCCGTTTTGCCGAAGCGCAACGCGCCAGCATGACCGACATCGAAGTCGAGACAATGCCGGGCGTGATCCTTGGCCACAAGAACATCCCGGTGGAATCGGTGGGGTGCTACGTGCCGGGGGGCAAGTTCCCCATGGTTGCCTCGGCGCATATGTCGGTGCTGACCGCCAGCGTGGCCGGGGTGCCGCGTATCGTGGCCTCTGCGCCGCCGGTGGACGGTGGGCCGCATCCGGCCATCGTTGCGGCGATGCAGCTTGGCGGTGCGCATGAGATCTATGTGCTTGGGGGGATTCAGGCGGTGGGTGCCATGGCCATCGGCACCGAGACGGTCGATCCTGTGCACATGCTGGTGGGGCCGGGAAATGCCTTTGTCGCCGAAGCCAAGCGGCAACTGTTCGGGCGCGTGGGCATCGACCTCTTTGCCGGTCCGACGGAAACCATGGTGATCGCCGACGAGACGGTGGATGCCGAGATCTGCGCCACCGACCTGCTGGGGCAGGCCGAACATGGCTACAACTCGCCCGCCTGCCTGATCACCAATTCCCGCAAGCTGGCGGATGACACCCTGTCCGAAATCGCACGCCTGCTGGAGATCCTGCCCACGGCAGAGACCGCGCGCACGTCTTGGGAAGAGTATGGGGATGTTGTTCTATGCGACACCTATGACGAGATGCTTCAGGTCGCCAATGAGATGGCCTACGAACATGTGCAGGTGATGACGGACCGGGATGACTGGTTCCTCGAAGAGATGCAGTCATATGGTGCGCTTTTCCTTGGGCCGCGCACCAATGTGGCCAATGGGGACAAGGTCATCGGCACCAACCACACGTTGCCAACGAAGAAGGCCGGGCGGTATACGGGGGGGCTTTGGGTTGGCAAGTTCCTGAAGACGCATTCGTATCAGAAAGTTCTGACCGACGAGGCTGCGGCGTTGATGGGCGAATATGGGTCTCGCCTGTGCATGCTTGAGGGGTTTGTCGGTCACGCGGAGCAGTGCAATCTGCGTGTCCGGCGCTATGGCGGCCGGAACGTGCCCTACGGCGCGCCGGCATTGCCGGTGGATGTCGTGGAGTAATCGGGCGGCGGGCGTCGTTGTCCGGACCTTTGAGGTTCTGCCGTTTGGGGCCGTTGCGACGTGAGTATTTTTGAAACAGAGAAACCCGGAAGGGCCCTCCATGGCAAAGCCTGAAGAGTTGAAATCCAGCCTGTCGGCCCTGCGCGCGGCGTTGGCCAGCTATGACGCGGGCGCGGTGGCGGCGGCGGTCGCCGCCGGGTTTGCCCCGGAGGCCGACGTGAAGCTGTGCCATCCCTTTGGCACGCGGCAGGGGGGCGACGGGATGGCCGAGGTCTGGGCCATGCTGGCCGGGGCCATGCCGGATCTGGAGCGGCGCGACATGATCGTGCTGGCCGGGACGACGGCCGAGGGGCAGGACTGGGTCGGCTGTTGTGGCAACTACATGGGCACGTTTCTCGCGCCGTTCCTGGGTATCCCGCCCACAGGGCAGCTGGCGCATATGCGCTATCACGAGTTCTATCGTCTGGATGCCGGGCGCGTGGTCGAAGTGCAGGCGATCTGGGATATTCCGGAACTGATGATGCAGGCGCAGGCCTGGCCGATGGCGCCGCAGCTGGGGGCTTTCTTGTGCACGCCTTCGCCGATGTCGGGCGATGGGTTGACGGCGCATGGCGACGGTCAGGAGACTCAGGAACACGTGATCGCGATGCTCACCGATCTGTGCAAGTTCCCCTTCGACCCGGATCCGGAGGTCATGCGATTGGAGCACTACTGGCACCCTCAGGTCAATTGGTACGGGCCGGCCGGCATTGGCACG
Organism: Sagittula sp.; assembly: GCA_042088665.1. GTDB lineage: Bacteria > Pseudomonadota > Alphaproteobacteria > Rhodobacterales > Rhodobacteraceae > JBELMB01. The sequence continues at coordinate 76,114 of JBELMB010000002.1, read as the reverse complement.
TGCCGGGGCATTTCAGGGTTTCGCAACTGGCATCAGGCACCGTTTCTGCGCGGGATGCCGGACCGCAAGCTCGATGCCATGGGGGACCTGATGTCGCATTGGGTCGCGGAGGGTGCCTATGTCTGTGAGACCGGGTGGCCGAACATGCGCCTGACATTGGCCGGAGATGGCTGGATGGGTCTGCCGCCCACCGGGACGGAGATCCTGATGCGCAGCCTTGATTTCTGGCGCATGGAGGCCGGGCTGATCCGGGAGAATTGGGTTCTGGTCGACCTGCTGGACGTCTTTCGCCAGGTCGGTGTGGATGTGCTTGGCCGGATGCAGGAGTTCAACAAGGCGCGCGTGCCCGGTGCCGTGCCGCTGCCGGATTGGCGCCGTGCCTGACCCCGGTAAAGGACCCCAGTAAAGGATCGTAGTAAAGGACCACCCGCCATGAGAGCCCCCAGATCCTACACCGGGTTGGAAGACCTTGGCCGCATCCGCCTCTCGCGCCACTATTTCATGCGCGACTTCCTCTATTCCGAGATCGGCAACCATTACGGCCGTCCCAATGTGCCGGACGACCCGGATCTGGCCATTGCTGCCGGACGGGGATTGTGTACCGCGCTGCTCGACCCGCTGACAGAGACTTTCGGCCCGCTGGCTATTCGCTCGTCTTACCGGTCCAGCGACCTCAACCATTTTGGTGCCACAGAGGTCAAACCTCAGAAGTGCTCTGCGAATACGGCCAATCTTGCCGGGCACATATGGGATCGGCGCGACGCAAACGGCCACATGGGCGCGACCGCCTGCATCGTGGTCCCCTGGTTTGCCGACCAATACGCGACTGGCCGCGACTGGCGGGATCTGGCGTGGTGGGTGCACGATCATCTGCCCTATTCCAGCATGTGGTTTTTCCCCAAACTCGCGGCCTTCAACCTGACGTGGTCGGAAGCGCCGGAGCGGTCCATCGCAGGCTACATGCCGCGCCGCGTGACGGTGTTGAAGGCGGGCGATGCCCCTGCCGAACCCGAAGCCATGCGGGCCGCGCGCTACGCCGATTTCCCGCCGTTCAGAGCGATCCAGTATCCCGCTGTGCCTGATGTTTTGCCAAATATGGAGCCGTCATGACCCTACCCCGTACCCCCTCTTTTCGTCTGGATGGAAAACGCGTGCTGGTGACCGGGGCCAGTTCCGGCATCGGGCAGGGGGCCGCCGTAGCGCTGGCAGATGCGGGGGCACATGTGGTCTGCGCCGCGCGCGGGATCGAGCGGCTTGAGGCGACCGTGGAGGCCTTGCAGGGCGCGGGTCATTCCGCCGAGGCGCTTGCGCTTGACGTCGCCGATGTGGCGGCTGTGCGCGCGGCCTGTGCCGCGCCGTTTGACGTGGTGGTCAATGCCGCGGGGCTCGCCCGGCATGGCCCGGCGCTGGGCACCACTTATGACGACTATGATGCCGTGATGGGGGTAAACCTGCGCGGGGCCTATTTCCTGTCGGTGGAGGCCGCCAAGGCGTTGACTGCCGCGGGCAAGCCGGGCTCCATCATCCATATCTCCAGCCAGATGGGCCATGTGGGCGGCATCGACCGGGCCGTCTATTGCGCCTCCAAACACGGGCTGGAGGGCATGATCAAGGCCATGGCCATCGAATGGGGCCCGTCAAGGATCCGCATCAACACGATCTGTCCGACCTTCGTGCGCACGCCACTGACGGCTGCCACCTTTGACAACCCGGAGCGCGTCGCGTGGATCGAGGAAAAGATCAAGCTGGGCCGCGTCGGCGAGGTCGAGGACATCATGGGCGCGGTGGTCTATCTGGCGTCAGACGCCTCGGCGCTGGTGACCGGCACCTCGCTGTTGATCGACGGAGGCTGGACGGCGGACTGATGCCAGAGACACGGGTGACTTCGGTGCATGTGGCGCGCCTTGCGGGCGTGAGCCAGTCGGCGGTCAGCCGGGTGTTTTCCGGTGCGTCGGCCTCCAAGGCGACGGCACAAAAAGTGCGCGCTGCGGCGGAACAGCTGGGCTATCGACCCAATGCGCTGGCGCGGGCGATGATTTCCGGCAAGAGCCGGATCATCGGGCTGGTCGTGGCCTATCTGGACAACCAGTTCTATCCCGTGGCCCTTGAACGTCTGTCAAAGCTCTTGCAGGCGCGGGGATATCATATCCTTGTGTTCATGAAGGAAAACGCCACCGACGACATTTCCGACACGGTGCAGGAGCTGATCGGCTACCAGGTGGACGGGATCATCACGGCCTCGGTGTCCATGACCTCGGACCTGACGGCGCGGTGTGCCTCGGCTGGTATTCCGGTGGTGTTGTTCAACCGGGGACAGGATGGCAGCGGACCAAGTTCCGTGACCTCGGCCAATGTCGAAGGCGGGCGTGCCGTCGCTGAATTCCTTGTCGCGGGGGGGCATCGGCGCATCGCCCATGTCGCGGGGTGGGCCGGGTCGTCGACAGGGCGCGACCGGTCGCTGGGCTTTCGCCAGGGCTTGCAGGCGGCAGGCGTAGAGCTGTTGGCGGAGCTTGATGGCATGTACAAGCGACCAAAGGCAGAAGAGGCCGCGCGCCAGCTGATGGCGCGCCCGGATCCGCCCGATGCGATCTTTGTTGGCAATGACCACATGGCCTTTGCGGTGATGGACGTTCTGCGCAACGAGCTGGGCCTCGATGTGCCGGGGGATGTGTCAGTGGTCGGTTACGACGATGTCCCGCAAGCCAGCTGGGGCGCCTATGACCTGACCAGCCTGCGTCAACCGGTGAACCGTATGGTCGAGGCCACGGTGGACACCCTGCTGGGGCAGATCGAGGACCCGGACCGCCCGCCGCAGAAAATCGAAATCGCCGGACCGCTGATCGTGCGCGGCTCGGCCAGGACACCAAAGGCCACACCATGAAGGGTTTTTCGAACCGCTGGAAGGATTTTCCCGACTACATCCTCGGGATCACCCGCGAGATATGGGAAGGCCGCGGCATCGGCATGCTCAACCATTACTATGACGAAGACATGGTGATCCGCACGCCGCTGGGCCTCGCCCGGGGGAACCGGGGTGTGATGATGTCGACCATGGCCACCCTGCACGAGTTTCCCGACAGGGAGTTGCTGGGCGAGGACGTGATCTGGTCGGGCGACGACGAAACCGGGTTTCTCAGCTCTCACCGGATCATTTCGCGGGCAACGCACAGCGAGGACGGCATGTTCGGCCCTGCGACGGGCAAGCGTTTCTGCATCCGGGTGATCGCGGATTGCGCGGCCCGGGCGGACACGATCTATGATGAATGGCTGGTGCGCGATTATGGTGGGCTGGTGCGCCAGTTGGGGTTTGCGCCGCGCGATTTTGCCGAGATGCAACTGGCGCAGGGGGCGGGCGCGGTCTTTACCCCGGATATCGATGCGGATGGCGGCTATCACGGGCGGGGCAATGACAACCCTTGGGGCCAACGCTACGCCGACACGCTGCGGCGCATCATGGATCTGGATTTTGCGCATATCCACACGGCCTATGACCGGGCGGTGGTCGGCGAATACGCTGGCGGACGCTCTGCGCTTGGGTGGCAAGAGGTCACGTCTGCCTGGCTTGGCCTGCGGTCGTCCTTTCCCAATGCGGCGTTCAAGGTGCATCACCAGATCGGCATGGAGGGCAATCACATGCCGCCCCGTGCTGCGGTGCGCTGGTCGCTGGATGGTCTGCATGAGGGCTGGGGCAGCTTTGGCGCGCCCACTGGCAAGCGCGTGCATGTCATGGGGATCTCGCATGCCGAATACGGACCTTATGGTCCCGACGGCGTGGGGCTGCGGCGCGAATTTGCGCTGTTCGACGAGGTCGCCGTCTGGATGCAGATCCTGAAGGAGGATTGAGCCGTGCAGAGTTTTGGCCAGATCATGTTCACCGAAGCGGTTCAGGCAGAGCAGGAAAAGCGCGGCTCGCGCGAGACCTATGCCCGCATGGCGGAGCGCGACGGACCAGAGGCGCTGGGCGAGGACGAGGTCACCTTTTTGCGCACCCGGGACAGTTTCTACCTTGCGTCGGTGTCGGAAACCGGTTGGCCCTATGTGCAGCACCGCGGCGGCACCGCGGGGTTCGTGCATGTGACCGGCCCGACGCAGCTGGCCTTTGCCGACTACCGCGGCAACCGGCAGTACGTGACCACGGGGCACCTCGCAAAGGATGACCGGGTGTCGCTTTTCTTCATGGATTATCCGCGCAAGGCCCGGCTGAAGATCCTCGGCCATGCCCGCGTGACCGAGGCCTCGGAGGATCCCGAACTGACGGCACACCTTACCGCCGAGGGGGCCCCTGCGGCGGAACGCGTGGTGCGCATCGAGGTCGTGGCCTTTGACTGGAACTGTCCCAAGTACATCTCGCCGCGCCTGACCGAGGCAGAGCTGGCCTCTGCCCTGACGCCGCGGCTGGAGGCCTATACCCAGCAGATCGCAGACCTGGAAGCCCGGCTCGATGCCGTGGACCCGAACTGGAGAAAGACATGACTGACCTTGCCGACCGGATCGTTCGCTACGGGGAACTGAAACCTTGCCGCACGGCCTTTATCGATGCGCATACACCGGGGTCGGACCAAAAGGAGAACTTTACCATCATCGGCGGAGGGGTGTCTGAATCCCCGGACCAGCACGTGCACATCGCCTTGCCGCATGGCTTTAACATCGGGGCGGCGGGGCAGCCGCCGAAATGCCGCAACAGCCTGCACGACCACCATACGGCAGAGGTGTTTTTCGTCTTGTCCGGGCGCTGGCGGTTCTTTTGGGGACGCAATGGCGACGCGGGCGAAGTGGTGCTGGAGCCCGGTGATATCTTCAACATTCCCACCGGGATCTTTCGCGGGTTCGAAAACATCGGCACCGATTATGGAATGATCATGGCGATCCTCGGCGGGGACGATGCTGGTGGCGGCGTGATGTGGGCGCCGCAGGTCATCGAAGAGGCCAGCGCGCATGGTCTTGTGCTGGCGGAGACCGGCAAGCTTTACGACACCAAGGCAGGGGCTGTCTTGCCGGAGGGGGTCTCTCCCATGCCGCTGATGCCGCCGGACGAACTGGCAAAGCGCGGCGAGCCCACGGCGGCGCAGGTGCTGCCCAACCATGTGGCGCGCTATTGGGACATGGTCGCGATGGCCAACCCCGACCCCGTTCTGGTGATCGGTGAGACGGGGCTTTTGAAGGACAAGCCGGGGTTCGAAGTGGGGCTGGTCACGCGCGCGTCTGCCCGCACCGAGATGCACCGCCATGACCGCCCGTCGGTGCTGATGCCGGTCACGGGCCATTGGAAAGTGGTCTGGGAGGGCGGTGAAACCGTTCTGGCCCCGGGCGACACCATGAGCGTGCCGGAGAACCTTGACCACGCGGCCTGGCCGTCGATGACCGGTGACGCGGCGCTGTATCACGTGGTCGGCACGGATGACCCGGCGGGGCCGACCTGGCAGGGCTGACCGTGCCGGGGTGCTCTTGTGGGGCCGGATCCGGCCCGCCGGGAAGCGCGGTCAAGGTCTGGCAACCCATGCGTGAGGATCGGCCATGAGGCCTTGCCGAAAATCGGCTGCAAGAGCCGTTGTGCCAGTGCCCGGAACCGGTCAGGATCATCGGCAAACACCAAGAGACGATCATGACGGACACAGGAACACCCGATGCCACGCAGGCCGCCTATGAGGCCAACGCCGCCGCCTATGATGCGGCGCGCACACGTGGCTTGCACGAGGCCCGCTGGCTGACGCGCTTTGGTGCGGCTTTGCCTGCAAAGGGCCGGGTGCTGGATCTGGGTTGCGGCGCGGGAGAACCGATTGCCAGCTGGCTGATCGGCGAAGGCTTTGTGGTGACGGGCATGGATTTCGCGCCCGCCATGCTGGAGATTGCGCGCGGCCGCTGGCCAGAAGGTGACTGGCGGCAGGGCGACATGCGTGCCCTCGACCTGCCGGAACGCTTTGACGGGATCGTGGCATGGGACAGCTTTTTCCACCTGACGCAGGAAGAGCAGCGCGCCTGCTTGCCCCGGCTTGCGCAGCACTTGACGGTCGGTGGCGTATTTCTCGTGACGGTGGGGCCGGATGCGGGAGAAACCACGGGGGATGTGGCGGGCACGACGGTCTTTCACGCCTCGTTGTCACCCGCGGAATACGCCACCCATCTTGAGGCCTGCGGCATGCGTCTGACGGCCTATCTGGCGGAGGATCCCGATTGTGGGCGACATTCGGTGCTGATGGCACGGCGGGTCTGACGCGCCCTGTCAGTCAAAGTGATATGTCTGCGCGTCATAGCGCCCCGGATGGGCTTTGACCGCTTCCCACAGCTGCTTTGGAGAGCTGGTGTGCGGGCGGCTCAGTTTTGCCTCGTCGATGATGTGGTCGGCTTTGGCATGGCACCATGTGATCAGCCCGGCGCAATTGACCGAAGGATGATCGCTCAGGAAGCTGAAGAGCTCGTTGCGGAACGTGAGAGGCACGTTGGCAAGGGCGGTCAACTCCTGCTCTGCGCGGTCGTTGAGCAGCTTCAGCGCCGGGTTGAAGGTCGTGGCCGTCGTGACGGCCAGTTTCGCGGCGGCCTGATAGCCCGTGCCGACGATGTCGTATGACCTTACAGAGCTGTCCTTCTTGGCCTCGTAGTAGGATTTGGCGTAGTCGACGATGGCGCTGCGTTGCTTGTCGCTCAGTCGTTTGCCCTGGACAAACGCGGCCTTTGAGCAGCCGTCGTGATTGAAGATCTCGCTGGGCGCATGCAGCATGATGGGCAGTTCCAGAAAGGCATCCTTGCGATAGATCCTGCCCATGTACAGGAGGGCATGGCCGTAGTCCGTGTCCGACACCACGCGCACCGCCTGATTGGCAAAGGTGCCGCTGTTGGTGAGGACAAAATCTGCGGGTTTGATGTGGTCAAGGCCCGCTTTCAGGGCCTTCATGTGCTCGGTGTTTGTTTTTGAAAATGCCATTGGGATCTCTGTCAATATACTGGATAAATACCCCTTGAGTGTTGCCATGCTGGCAGGGGTAGGACAATCCTCGGTCAAGCGGGGACAACACCCCAAGAAAAGAAAGACCCGCGGGAGAGGATTCCATGACCAAGATTTATACAACCCACGTTGGCTCCTTGCCGCGCTCGCAGGAGGTGGTGGACTACATCTTTGCCCGTGAGCGGGCCGAGCCCTACGATGAGGCGGGTTTTGATGCCTGCATGACGCAGGCCGTGGCCGACACCGTGGCGCGACAGGCGAAGGCCGGGGTGGATATTGTTTCGGACGGTGAGACCTCCAAGATCAGCTACGCCACCTATGTAAAGGATCGCTACACCGGCTTTGACGGCGACAGCCCGCGCAATGCGCCCGCCGATCTGAAGATGTTTCCCACGTTTTTGCAGCGGCTTGCAGACGATGGCGGCACACCGCAGTATGCGCGGCCCATGTGTGTCGGAGAGGTCCGGTCAAAAGGGCAGGGTGAGTTGGAGAAAGACATCGCCAACCTCAAGGCAGGGATGGCGGCAGAGGGAGTCGAGCGGGGCTTTATGAACGCGGCGTCCCCCGGGGTGATTTCCCTGTTCCTGCAGAACGACTTTTACCCGACGCGGGAGGCCTATCTGGCGGCGCTGGCCGATGCCATGAAAGCGGAATACGAGACGATTGTTGCCGCGGGTCTGGATCTTCAGCTGGATTGCCCGGACCTCGCGCTGTCGCGGCACATGTTGTTCAGCGATCTGTCAGACGAGGATTTCGTGAAAGTCGCGGCAAGCCATGTCGAGGCGCTGAACCATGCCCTGAGCGATGTCCCGGCGGAGAAGGTGCGGGTGCATATCTGTTGGGGCAACTACGAGGGTCCGCATGTCTGCGACATCCCCATGGCCAAGATGTTCGACACCTTGATGTCCACGAAGGCGCGGTACGTCCTGTTCGAGACCTCGAACCCAAGGCATGGGCATGAGTGGTCGGTGTTTCGGGACCGCAAGGCGGATATCCCGGAGGACAAGGTGCTGGTGCCCGGCGTCGTGGATACGACGACCAATTTTGTCGAACATCCGGAACTGGTGTCGCAACGGATCGCGCGCTTTGTCGAGATCGTCGGCGCGGAGCGGGTGATTGCAGGCAGCGATTGCGGTTTTGGCACTTTTGCCGGGTTCGGCGCTGTCGATCCGGAGATCGCCTATGCCAAGCTGGGCGCATTGTGCGAAGGGGCGCGGCTGGCTGGCTGATGGGGGAGGGGCCCAGCGTTGCCCCTAATTTCAATCCCCCCGAGCGTGACGATGGCGTCGCTGGATCCGTTCGACCACCGATCCTGATGTCGTCGAGGTTTGACAGGTGGCAGGGGGCGCTGCCCCCGCCCTTTGGGCCCCCCGGAGTATTTTGGAAACAGAGAAACCCGGGGCAGCGGATTGCCGGGTCTCGTCAGAGCAGGGCCGCGAATTTTGGCCAGGCGTCCGGGTCGGCAATGGTTTTGGCCTGGCAGGTGGGGTTGCAGACCCCAAAGGTGCGGCCGTCCACTTCGAGCAGATGTGTGACGGGCTTGCCGGAATAGGGGCAGGTGTCGTTTTCCGGGGTGCCGCTGTCAAGGGCCTGCGCCGGGCGGGGTGTGGGGCCGGGCCAGGGGCGTTGGGCAAAACCCCGGGTATACCACGGCAGCTCCTGGCCCGTGGCCAGACCCATCGCGCGCCAGCGACGGAAGGCCGGATCGGCGAGATGTCTTGCCACGTAGTCCTGTGACCTGTCGCTCATGGCAAGGCCATAGCCCGCGATGCGGGCCGCCACAGGCGCAAAGAAGACGTCGGCCACGGAGTATGTGCCACCAAGCCATGGTCCGCCGGAGCGGTCCAGCGCGAATTGCCAGAGCGTGTCGATGCGGTCGAGATCGCTGCGCACGGCCTCGGACGGCGTGACGTCGGAATAGGCCGTGTTCAGGTTCATGGGGCAGTCTTCGCGCAGGGCGTGGTAGCTGGCGTGCATCTCGCAGGCAAGGGCGCGGGCCATGGCGCGCAGGGCCGGATCGGCGGGCCAGTGTCCGGCCTCTGGTGCGCGCTGCGCGAGTTCTTCGGCGATGGCGAGGCTGTCCCAGATCACGGTGCCATCTGCATCGACAAAGGTGGGCACGGTGCGTGCCGGTGGATGCGCCGCCATTTGCGCGGCCACGCTGTCGGCCATGAAGTCCACCGGTGTGACCGTGACGGGCAGGTCAAAACGGTCGAACAGCAGCCAACCGCGCAGCGACCAGCTGGAATAGCAGCGATCTCCGATGAAAAGCGTACCTGTCATGGCGGCCTCCTTGACGTTCTGGTTTGCAAGCTACCCAATCCGAAAACCCATTGGAAATAGGTATTTGTGAGCGATGTCATCACAGTTCTGCATGGCTTGTGGCGGGGGTTTCGAAAAAAAACTCAAGGATGAATGAACCGGGGCGGGATGTGTTGCGTAGAAAGTTCAATAGCCCACCAAGACAAGGGCATGTCACCAAGGGGAAGCGACCATGGCACTTGACGGTTTTGACGATCAGACCCTGTCCCGCCGCGCAATGAAAGCAGAACTGCTGGATGCAGAGACCGAATTGCGTCTCGCCTATGCCTGGCGCGACCAGCGCGACGAGGCGGCGCTGCACCGGTTGATCCAGGCCTACATGCGATTGGCGATTTCCATGGCGGCAAAGTTCAAGCGATATGGCGCCCCGATGAATGACCTGATCCAGGAAGCGGGTCTGGGGTTGATGAAGGCGGCTGACAAGTTCGATCCGGACCGTGGGGTGCGGTTTTCCACCTACGCCGTCTGGTGGATCAAGGCCTCGATCCAGGATTACGTGATGCGCAACTGGTCGATGGTCCGGACCGGGTCGACCTCTTCGCAGAAATCCCTGTTCTTCAACATGCGCCGCGTTCAGGCCCGGCTGGAGCGTGAGGCCGCGTCATCTGGTCAGGAACTGGACGGCTACCAATTGCGTCACATGATCGCCACCGAGATTGGTGTGCCTCTGCGTGACGTGGAAATGATGGAGGGGCGGTTGTCCGGCTCCGACTATTCGCTCAATGCGACACAGTCGGTAGAGGACGAGGGCCGCGAGTGGATCGACACCATCGAGGACGAAGGTGCGCAGGCCTCCGAGATTGTCGAGAATTCGCACGATACGGCACAATTGCGCAACTGGCTGGTCAGGGCCATGACCGCGCTGAACGACCGCGAGCGGTTCATCGTGCGCGAGCGCAAGCTGCGCGATGAGCCGCGCACGCTGGAAAGCCTCGGGCAAGAGCTTGGGTTGTCCAAGGAGCGGGTGCGCCAGCTGGAGGCCGCGGCTTTTGGCAAGATGCGCAAGGCACTTGAAGCGCAGAGCGGAGAAGTCCAACACTTCCTCGCATGAGATATCTTTGTATGGTGATCGGCCTCCTGTTGCCCGGCATGAGCTGGGGGCAGGATGTCACGGGTGCGGATGTGGTCTTTCTCGGGGAGGTCCATGACAACCCCGCGCATCACGCCCGACAAGCCGAACTGGTGACGCGGATCGTCCCGTCCGCAGTGGTCTGGGAGATGCTGACAGAGGCGCAGGCCGAGAAGGTCACGTCGGATCTGGTGCGCGATGAGGCAGCACTTGCTGAAACGCTGTCATGGGCGGACAGCGGCTGGCCCGATTTTGCCATGTACTACCCGATTTTTGCGGCCACCGCCGACAGCGCGCATTTCGGTGCCGCCCTGCCAAGGGGTGCGGCACGCGCCGTCATGGGGCAGCCGCTGACAGAGGCTTTTGGCGCAGATGCAGCCATGTTCGGGCTGGATCTTGATTTGCCCGAGGGGCAGCAAGAGGCGCGTGAGGCGATGCAGTTTGCCGCTCATTGTGATGCCCTGCCACGAGAGATGCTGCCGATGATGGTGGACATCCAGCGGTTGCGCGACGCGCGCATCGCCGCTGCGGCGCTGGAGGCATTTCGCACAACGGGTGGGCCTGTGGCGGTGATCACCGGAAACGGGCATGCGCGGCTTGACTGGGGCGCGCCGGCGGCGCTGGCTCTGGCCGCGCCCGAGGTACGGATCTTTTCCATCGCGCAGGGCGAAGATGGAAACGCCGCGCCGGGAGGCGGTTTTGATCTCGTGGAAAGCGCACCACCCGTGGCGCGTGACGACCCCTGCGCCGCGTTTCGCAAGTCGCAATAGCCGCGCAGCCCCTTGGCAAGACTTGTGATTGCCGTCGCGCTGCGGCTAGGGTCGGCGCGACAGGGGAGGGCGGTACATGATCACCGGCAGGCTCAGCGGAAAACGCGTTTTGCTCATCATCGGCGGCGGGATCGCGGCGTATAAATCGCTCGATCTGATCCGACGTCTGCGTGAGCGCGGAGCCGATGTCACACCCGTCATGACGCGCGCCGCGGAGGCGTTCGTGACCCCGCTCAGTGTCTCTGCCTTGGCGGGCGAAGAGGTACACCGCGATCTCTTTGACCTGACAAAGGAAGCGCAGATGGGCCATATCCAGCTGTCGCGCGTGGCTGACATGGTGCTGGTGGCGCCCTGTACGGCGGATCTGATGGCCAAGATGGCGGGCGGGCTGGCCGGGGATCTGGCCACGACGCTGCTGATGGCGACCGACACGCCGGTGATGATAGCACCCGCGATGAACGTGCGGATGTGGGACCATCCCGCGACCCAACGCAACCTTGGTGTCTTGCAAGGCGACGGGATCCGCGTGGTCGGGCCCAACAGTGGCGACATGGCCTGTGGCGAGTACGGCCCCGGCCGCATGTCCGAACCGCTGGAGATCGTCGCGGCGCTGGAACAGGCCTTTGCCAAGGGGCCACTGGCGGGACAGCGTGTGCTGGTGACCTCCGGCCCCACGCATGAGCCGATCGATCCGGTGCGCTACATCGCCAACCGGTCATCCGGCGCGCAGGGCACCGCGATTGCCGAAGCCTTGCGCGATCTGGGCGCGCAGGTGGTCTTTGTCACTGGACCGGCAGAGGCACCGCGCCCCGATGGCACCGAGATCGTCGAGGTCGAGACCGCGCAAGAGATGCTGGAGGCGGTGATGGATGCACTGCCGGTTGCGGCTGGGGTCTTTGCCGCGGCGGTGGCGGATTGGCGGGTGGCCTCCGTGTCGTCCAGCAAGATCAAGAAAGAAGGCGGTGCCTTGCCGACGCTGTCCTTTCAGGAGAACCCTGACATTCTCGCGACGGTGTCGCGGATGACCGAGGGGCGTCCGGAGCTTGTCGTCGGATTTGCGGCGGAAACCGATGACGTGGTGGCGCATGCCACTGCCAAGCGGTTGCGCAAGGGCTGCGATTGGATCCTCGCCAATGATGTCTCTCCCGAGACCGGGATCATGGGCGGGTCCGAGAACGCCGTTGTGCTGATCTCTGACACCGGGGCAGAGCCCTGGCCGCGCGCCAGCAAGCAGGTGGTGGCCCGCCAATTGGCGGAGCGCATCGCCACTGCGCTGAGCGCAGACAGGACCGCTGGCGGGGGCGACTCTGCATGACGGATGACACGACGGGTGAGGCGACGGGTGAGCCCGTTCTTGGCCCTGCCGAAGTTCTGATTTCCTTTGCATGGGAGCCAGAAGCGGACCGCGCGCTTGGGGTGCCGCACTACGCGACAGCGGGGGCCGCCGGGGCGGATCTGCGCGCGAACCTGCCCGGCGGTGCCGACATCGTTCTGGAGGTGGGCGCGCGGGCGCTGGTGCCCACGGGGCTGCGCCTTGCCATCCCCGACGGATTTGAGGTGCAGATCCGCGCGCGCTCCGGTCTGGCGCTGAAGCACGGGATCCTGGTGCCCAATGCGCCGGGCACCATCGACAGCGACTACCGCGGGCCGCTCGGGGTGATCTTGATGAATGCCGGGGATGCCCCATTTGTCATCGCGCATGGGATGCGCATTGCGCAGATGGTTGTGGCCCCGGTGGTGCGTGCAGCGTTTGCCGAAGCCGCATCCCTGCCCGCAACGCAGCGCGGGTCGGGCGGATTTGGATCGACGGGGCAAAACTGATGGGACTGGTTCTTGGCCTTGTGGCGGTGATCTGGGGTGTGGGTCACCTGATGGGTGCGCCGCGTCAGGCGCGTTTCCTGATGATCGGGCTGCTGTATGTGGCGGTCCTGATCGTGCATGTGGTTCTGCCCGCCGGACACCCCTTGCGCCTGGCCACCGGTGAAAGCGCAGCACTTTGGCTGATCATCGGGGGCGCGGGGGCGCTGGTTGTCGGCTATGTCTTGGTTTTGCGGCGCCTGCGCAGCCGGGCCGAAGCCAAGGAAGAGGCCGCCGCTGCCGAGGCTCCCAAACCCGATCCATCGAAGTATCGCGAGGGCGAGTTGGAACGCTATGCCCGCCACATCGTCCTGCGCGAATTGGGCGGACCGGGGCAGACGCGTCTGAAACAGGCCAAGGTGCTGGTGATCGGCGCCGGTGGGCTTGGCTCGCCCGCGCTGCTCTATCTTGCGTCCGCGGGGGTCGGGACCATCGGCGTGGTGGACGATGACGTGGTCGACAGCGGCAACCTGCAGCGTCAGGTGATCCACACGGATGCGCGGATCGGCATGCCCAAGGTGTTCTCTGCCCAGACCGCCATGGAGGCGATCAACCCCTACATCGAGGTGCGTCCCTACAAGCGTCGGCTGGACGCAGAAAGCGCGGCAACACTTCTGGAAGAGTACGATCTGGTGCTCGACGGGACGGATAATTTTGCCACGCGCTATCTGGTGAATGCAGCGGCGGTCAAGGCGGCCAAGCCTCTGATTTCCGGTGCATTGAGCCAGTGGGAAGGGCAGATCAGCGTCTTTGATCCCGCGTTCGGGGCGCCCTGTTACCAATGCATCTTTCCGCAGGCGCCTGCGCCGGAACTGGCGCCATCCTGCGCAGAGGCCGGCGTGCTGGGGCCCTTGCCCGGCGTGATCGGAACGATGATGGCCGTGGAATGCATCAAGCTGATCTCGGGCGCAGGCCAGCCGCTGCGCGGCGAGATGATGATCTACGATGCGCTTTGGGGCGAGACGCGCAAGATCACGCTGAAACGCCGCGCGGCCTGTCCGGCCTGCGGCTCACCGCAGGCATGAGGGCGCGCCTCTGGCTGCGCCTGACGGGACATGCAGCGCTTGTGGTGCTTTTGACCCTTCTGACCCAGGTGGGCGGGCTGGCCTGGCTGTTGGCCATCGCCCTTGGGCGGCGCTGGCTCGGCTTTCCAATTGTCTAAGCGGGTCTTTGGGGCCTCGCGATTCTGGCGGCGCCGCTGGCCGGGCGGGAGCCTCTGCCCTGTCGGGGCGAGACCCTGCGCATGCAATCGTTGCTCTATTGTGCCTCGCTGCGCCACTTCGTGACGCCTGAGATGGCGCAGACCGCACAGACTGCCGCTGCTGCTGCTGGACCTCGGCCTTGGTCATCCAAAGCTGCGGTTTCAGGGCTGTCGCGCCGCGCGGCATGACGATCACATCCATTTCCAGTTGTGACAGCCATTGCAGCGCCTTTGGCGGGGCCCTAGCTTCTGTTCCAAGCTTCAAGGAGAGCACGATGACCAATCCGCTTTTGGCCACCTGGGAGACGCCTTTCGGTGTGGCCCCCTTTGCAGAGATCTCAGACGAGGATTTCGCCCCCGCGTTCGAGGCCGCGCTGGCGGCGAACCTCGAAGAGATCGATGCCATCGCGCAGAACCCCGAACCGGCCAGTTTTGCCAACACGGTCGAGGCACTGGAAGGCGCGGGCGGCTTGCTCGATCAGGTGTTGGGGGTATTCTACAATCTCGCGGGCGCGGACAGCAACGACACGCGGCAGGCGCTGCAGCGGGATTTTTCGCCCCGCCTGTCGGCGCATAGCTCTGCGATCTATGCCAATCGGGCGCTGTTTGACCGGATCACGGATCTTTGGGCGCGCAAGGACGATCTGGACCTGTCGGACGAAGAGGCGCGCGTGCTTTACCTGACGCACCGCGGGTTTGTCCGGGCCGGGGCGGCGCTGGAAGGCGCGGAGGCCGAGCAGATGAAATCCGTCAAGGAACGGCTCGCCGTGCTGGGCACGCAATTCATGCAAAACCTGCTGAAGGACGAATCCGCCTGGTCCATGCCGTTGGCCGAGGCTGATCTCGACGGGCTGCCGGGTTTTGTCGTCGACGCGGCCCGTGCCGCGGGCGAGGCCGCAGGAGCGCCGGGGCCGGTCGTGACCCTGTCGCGCTCGCTCATCACGCCGTTCCTGCAGTTTTCGCCACGGCGTGACCTGCGCGAGAAGGCCTGGCGCGCCTGGTCGATGCGCGGTGAGAACGGGGGCGAGACCGACAACCGTGGTATCACAGCAGAAGTGCTGCGCCTGCGCGAGGCACGGGCAAAGCTTCTGGGGTACCCGGATTTTGCGCATTTCAAGCTGGAAACAGAAATGGCGGCGACACCGGACCGGGTGCGTGATCTGCTGATGGCGGTGTGGACCCCGGCGCGGGCGGCCGCCGACCGGGACGCCGCCGAAATGGAAGAGATGCTGAAGGCAGACGGTCTCTCGGCCCCGCTGGAACCATGGGATTGGCGCTATTACGCGGAGAAGCGGCGCAAGGCGCTGCATGATCTCGACGAGGCCGAGCTGAAACCCTACCTGCAACTCGACCGGATGATCGAAGCGGTCTTTGACTGCGCCACGCGGCTCTTCGGACTGGAATTCGTTGCGCTGGATGTGCCTTTGTACCACGGCGACTGTCGCGCATGGGAAGTGCGCCGCGACGGTGCGCATCTGGCCGTGTTTGTCGGGGACTACTTCGCGCGTGCCTCAAAGCGGTCCGGCGCCTGGTGTTCGACCTTCCGCGATCAGGCGCGGCGGCCAGAGGTCAAGACGCCGATCGTCGTCAACGTCTGCAACTTTGCCAAGCCGTCTGCGGGCAAACCGGCGCTGTTGTCATATGATGATGCTCGCACGCTGTTCCATGAATTCGGTCACGCGCTGCACCAGATCCTGTCGGATGTGTCCTTCGGGTCGGTCTCCGGCACCTCGGTGGCACGGGATTTCGTCGAACTGCCCAGCCAGTTGTACGAACACTGGCTCGAAGTGCCGCAGGTGCTGAGCGAATTTGCCACCCATGCCGACACCGGGGAGCCGATGCCGGAGGCCCTTCTTGAGAAAGTGCTGGCCGCCGCGACCTTTGACATGGGGTTCCAGACGGTGGAATACGTGGACTCCGCCTTGGTGGATCTGGAGTTCCACTCCGGCCCCGCCGCCAGCGACCCGATGCAGAAGCAGGCGCAGGTGCTTGAGGACATCGGACTGCCCCATGCGATCACCATGCGCCACGCGACGCCGCATTTTGCCCATGTCTTTGCCGGGGACGGCTATTCCTCGGGGTACTACAGCTACATGTGGTCCGAAGTGATGGACGCGGATGCCTTTGCCGCGTTCGAGGAGGCGGGGGATGCCTTTGATCCGGAGATCGCGAAGCGGCTGGAAAGCACGATCCTGTCGCGCGGTGGTTCAGAAGAGGCGGAGACGCTGTACACCAGTTTTCGCGGACGGATGCCGGGGGTCGAGGCGCTGTTGAAGGGCCGCGGGCTGGCGGCCTGAGCGAGGGCGGCGAGGACTAGAAGGGCGCGCGCTCCAGCGTGAACCCTTCGTCCTGCAAGAGCTGCAAGATACCGCTGGTGCCGCCAAGATGCGCGGCACCAAAGGCTGCGACCACCGGGCCCTCGCTGGTGTCGAGGGCGTCCAGCAGCACCGGGATCCACGCCTTGTTGCGCGTTTCCAGAAGCAGGTCGTCGAAGGCGCGGAACACCATGTCGCTTTGCGCCTGTGTGAGCGCAGTCAAACGGGGGGAGACCACTTCGAGGGTGATCTGGCTGCGGGCGTGATCCTCGGCGAAATAGGCGGCGAGCAGGGTCTCGAAGAGATCTTCGTTCACGTCTGGGGGCGCAAGGGAGGCGCGGATCATCAAGAGTTGGGTTTCCAGCGTGGTCTGCGCAAAGAGCGAAATGCCCGTGTCGAAAGCCTCAAGCGCGCGCACGGGCACACCGGCGAGGGCCGCGGCCTCTTCGAGACGGGCGTCGAGACCGCTTCGTGCCGCGAGTTGCGTTTGCAGGCAGGGGGGCACGGCCAGCAGCATGGAGACATACCATGGCTGCATCCTTGCCCCCATGAAGGGTGGCAGGCCGCGCGCGCGCATGGCCTCTGCAAGCAGGGTCCAGTCGTCCTCTGGCATGAGTTCGGGCAGGGTTGTGCCATCCAGCAGAACCATCGTCGGGTCGTCGGTGATCTTGCTTTCCAGTTGCGCCTGTTCGGTGGCGGTCATCTCCAGCAGCAGGAGGTCTGCGTCCTTGACGACTTGAGACAGCCGGGCGAAGGGCGCGTCGAGACGCGGGTCGCTCAGATGCAGCGTGCCGACAAGGTGCAGGCGCGATGTGCCGCGCCGGGCGATCCAGTGGTTGCCCTGCGCAAAGGGGGTCGCGTCGAGGCGCGCGTCGAGGCTGGCCTGTTCGGCCGCGGTCAAACGAGGGCCAAGGTCGGTGCCGTTGCAGGTGGCGAAGGCGGCGGGGGCCAACCCGAGGGCAAGAAGCAGGGCAATCAGCAAACGGGTCATGCGGGATCCTCCGATTGCCGGTAGTGTCGAGGCATCGGGCAAGAGAGGCAAGCGGCATATGGAGCGGGAAAGCGATCTGTACGGACCTGTGAAGCGGGTGCTGGAGGCGCAGGGGTATACCGTCAAGGGAGAGGTCGGCGCGGCGGATCTGGTCGCCTTGCGCGGCGAGGAGCCCCCGGTGATCGTGGAGTTGAAGCTGCGGATCACGCTGGCGCTCTACCATCAGGCCTGCGCACGCCTGCGGATGACGGACCATGTCTACATCGCCGTGCCGAAACCCAAGGGGAAGGTGGCGCGGCGGGCGCTGGCAGAGAACCGTATGATGTGCCGGCGTCTCGGGATCGGGTTCATGGTGGTGTTGGCGGATGGCCGGGTCGAGGTCCTTTGTGACCCCGGGCCCTATGCGCCCCGCAAGAGCAAGCATCGGACGGCGCGGCTTTTGCGGGAGTTTCATGCGCTGCGCGGCGACCCAAATGAAGGTGGGGCGACGCGGCATGGGATCGTGACGGCGTACCGTCAGGATGCATTGGCCTGTGCGACCTATCTTGTGGAACAGGGGCCATCGCGGGGGCGTGACGTGGCTGCGGCCACGGGCGTGGGGCGCGCAACGACGGTGATGCGGGACAACCACTACGGTTGGTTCGAAAAGGTCGAGGTCGGTGTCTACCGGATCACGCAGGAGGGGCGCGAGGGGCTCAAGCACTGGGCCTATTCATGGGAGGAGGAGCGCGGGGTGTAACCCCGCGCTACGGGGCCGCGCGCGGCTGGTTCAGGACGTGTCGCCCGCCGCGGTCTTGCGCTGTGTGGCCAGACGCTCCCGGTGGAGGGTGTAGAGCCCGGAGGCCATGATCACTGCGCAGCCGAGCACTGTCCATTGGTCCGGCAGGTCGGCAAAGACGACGAAGCCGTAAAAGGTCGACCACAGGATGATCGAGTAATGCACAGGCGCCAGCACCACGGCATGGGCGATGTCGAGGGCGCGAATGACGAGGATCTCTCCCACTCCGGCGGTCACGGCGAGGCCGAGAATCACCAGCCAGAGGCGCAGCGTCTCTGGTGTTTGCCAGACGAACGGCAGGGTGAGCGACAACAGCGCCGTGCCGGTCAGCGAGGTATAGGCCACGGTGGTGGTCACAGGATCTGCGCCGGAGAGGCTCCGCGAGAGGATCTGACGCAGGGAAAAGAGCAGCGCCGCCGCCACGGTGAAGAAAATCGCAGGGTGGAACACACCCAGCCCGGGCCGGATCACGATGAGCATGCCACCGAATCCGACGGCGATGGCGGCCCAGCGGTGCAGACCGACGGGTTCGCGCAAGAACAACGCCCCCATCAGGGTCACCAGAAAGGGCGCTATAAAGGTGACGGCCACAGCATCGGCAAGCGGGACATAGGTCACGCCGATCACGAAGCAGATCGCCGAGGCGACCGCTGTCACGCCGCGGGCCACCTGTATCAACGGCAGGCGCGAGGCCAGCAGCGCGGTGCCGTGTATCCCGAACAGGACCAGCACACCGGCAAAGAGCCCCAGCTGCCGGAACCAGACGATTTGCGCCGGGTGCAGATCCGAGGTGAGGACCTTTGCCAGCACGTCGCAGGCGGCAAATGAAAAGAAGCCGAGCGCCATGAGCACAAGGCCACGGAGATTCTGGGTAGGGCGGTTCGGAGCGGGGGCATGGCGCGCGGGGGCGGCCTGAGGCAAGGGCATAGGCGCACCTTAGGGTGCAATTGCGTGACTGCAAATAGGTGTCATGACGCGGCTGCAATTGGCGCGGATCAATGGCTTTGGACCAATGGGGGCGACGCCTCTGGTTACACCTCGGGGGCGTTGACCGCTTCTTGCAGGGAGGTGATCGCGCGGGCATCAAGCTGATCGGCGAGCAAGACGAGGTCGGTGACGCCTAGCGTGAAGCTGCCGCGGCGCAGATCAAAGGCTGCGCTTTCCACCAACAGGGCCGCGTAGTGAAGCCCGTGCGGGCCACGCTTTGCTTCGGGAAGGGATTCGATGGTCCTGAGAAAGGCCTCGAATGCGCGTGTTGTCTGGTCAGCCCAGACGCCCTGCATGTCATACTCGTCCATATGTGCCTCCACCCATTCACCAAGCACCGTGCCCCGCCACCCTGTCTGCGCGTCCCGGCCCTGAATGACCCGTGCCATTCAAGGCCGGGAGGGGCGGCGCGATCCGTATCGGCGTTGCTTGCGTTGTCCTACGAACAGGCGCCTTCGGGCACAATCCGCCGGGCCTGTCTCATCGGTGCAAAACCTGCGCAAAGGTATATGAAGTCTGTATTTTTTGGCTAGGAAACGGGTGAGCCGCCGGTCAATGCGCCAGTCGCAGTGTTTTGCAAACGAGCGGCACGCAGGTTGGCCGCCGCATCCTGCGTCCCCGACAAATGCAGCGCGCCTTGCCGGACGGCGGCGGATCTTTGCGACTTTTGCGACCTTTCGATATTTTCAGATCGGCGTGTTGACAGCTTGCAACACGTTGCCTATCTCAGCGCTGTTAGCACTCGGTCAGTTCGAGTGCTAATGCCCTTCTGCGGAAGGGCCTTGGGAGAAACTTTGAGCAAGGAGACTCGAAGATGGCATTTAAACCGCTTCATGACCGCGTGCTGGTTCGTCGTACCGAAAGCGATGAAAAAACTGCTGGTGGCCTTATCATCCCCGATAGCGCCAAGGAAAAGCCGGCTGAAGGCGTGGTTGTCTCGTGTGGCGATGGCGCACGTAAGGACAGCGGCGAGCTGATCGAGATGGGCGTGTCCGCAGGCGACCGCGTCCTGTTCGGCAAGTGGTCCGGCACCGAAGTCACCGTGGGTGGCGAAGAGCTGCTGATCATGAAGGAAAGCGACATTCTGGGCATCATCACCGATGACGCCGCGGCTGCTGCTGCCTGAACACCCTCACTGATCCACGGTGGCGCCTGAGGCGCACCGCGCGATCATCCAAGTCATATTCAGATTGGAGAACACGCATGTCTGCAAAAGACGTCAAGTTCAACACCGACGCCCGTAGCCGTATGCTCAACGGTGTCAACATCCTCGCCGATGCTGTCAAGGTGACCCTGGGCCCGAAAGGCCGCAACGTGGTCCTCGACAAATCCTTCGGCGCACCGCGCATCACCAAGGACGGCGTGTCCGTGGCGAAGGAAATCGAACTGGAAGACAAGTTCGAGAACATGGGCGCCCAGATGGTGAAGGAAGTTGCTTCCCGCACCAACGATGAGGCCGGCGACGGCACCACCACTGCGACGGTTCTGGCCCAGGCCATCGTCAAGGAAGGCATGAAGGCGGTTGCCGCCGGCATGAACCCCATGGACCTCAAGCGCGGCATCGACCTCGCGACGTCCAAGGTCGTTCAGGCCATCAAGGACGCAGCCCGCACCGTCGAAAACTCCGACGAAGTGGCGCAGGTCGGCACCATCTCCGCCAATGGCGAAGAAGAGATCGGTCGTCAGATTGCTGACGCGATGCAGAAAGTCGGCAACGAAGGCGTGATCACCGTCGAAGAGAACAAAGGCCTCGAGACCGAGACCGATGTTGTCGAGGGCATGCAGTTCGACCGTGGCTACCTGAGCCCCTACTTCGTGACCAACCCGGACAAGATGATTGCAGACCTCGAAGACTGCATGATTCTGCTGCACGAGAAGAAGCTCTCGTCGCTGCAGCCGATGGTCCCGCTGCTCGAGTCCGTGATCCAGTCGCAAAAGCCGCTGCTGATCATCGCGGAAGACGTCGAAGGCGAAGCGCTGGCGACCCTCGTGGTCAACAAGCTGCGCGGCGGCCTCAAGATCGCAGCCGTCAAGGCACCGGGCTTCGGCGACCGCCGCAAGGCCATGCTGCAGGACATCGCGATCCTGACCGGTGGTCAGGTCATCTCCGAAGACCTCGGCATGAAGCTCGAGTCCGTGACCATGGACATGCTTGGCACCGCCAAGAAGGTCTCCATCACCAAGGACGAAACCACTGTTGTGGACGGCGCCGGTGACAAGGCAGAGATCGAAGCACGGGTCAGCCAGATCCGTACTCAGATCGAAGAGACCACCTCCGACTACGACCGCGAAAAGCTCCAGGAGCGTGTTGCGAAGCTGGCAGGCGGCGTGGCCGTCATCCGCGTCGGTGGCATGACCGAAGTCGAAGTCAAAGAGCGCAAGGACCGTGTGGACGATGCTCTGAACGCAACCCGCGCAGCTGTGCAGGAAGGCGTTGTCGTCGGCGGTGGTGTTGCTCTGGTTCAGGGTGGCAAGGTGCTCGAAGGCCTGAAGGGTGCGAACTCCGACCAGGACCGCGGTATCACGATCGTGCGCACCGCGCTGGAAAGCCCGCTGCGTCAGATCGCCGAGAACGCCGGTGTGGACGGTTCGGTTGTGGCCGGCAAGATCCGCGAGTCGGACGATGCGAAGTTTGGTTACAACGCACAGACCGACGAATACGGTGACATGTTTGCCTTTGGCGTCATCGACCCGGCCAAAGTGGTCCGCACCGCTCTGGAAGACGCGTCTTCCGTGGCAGGCCTGCTGATCACCACCGAAGCCATGGTGGCCGACAAGCCCGCCAAAGAAGGTGCAGCATCAGGCGGCGGCATGCCCGACATGGGCGGCATGGGCGGCATGATGTAAGACCAATTCCCAAAGGGAATTCGGTCTCGCCGCTTTGGATTGTCTGGTCACGGCCAGATTTCTCCGGAGTGGCCCCGCACTCATCTCGGAAAGGCGCCCCCTCGGGCGCCTTTCTCATATCATGTGCCGGTGTTCAAAGCTCCTGCCAGCGCGGCAATCCGGCGCCACGGGCCTTGACCGCGTGGTATCCGGTGAACACCAGCGACAGAATTGCCATCATTCCCAAAAAGACCATTGGCCCCGCCTCGACCATGGCGACAAGCGGGCGTGGCATAACGCCCAGAATGAGGCAGGCCACAAGGGTCGTGACAAAGATCGTCGTGAACATCACAAGGCTGAAAACGAACAGCAGAACCGGGTGCCAGAAAAACAACGGCTTCACGATCAGACCCATCCGAGCAAGCCCGCGCAGGGCCGGGGCATAGGCATGCGCGCCAATGATGCCTTCCCGGGCCAGTGCGTCCAGCGCAAGGGCCAGCTTCATGCGTCGTGTCCGGCGCTTCGGGGCCTTGTGCCCGTCTTGGGCCACAAATGATCCGGACGGCGTCACGGCTGCGTCCTCAACAAGGGGTTTGGGCGTCTCTGAATACTTTTGGGTCATATGGTTTCCTGCACAGCTCGGTTGATCTCCTGCGCTGTCTGGCACGGCAAAGTGGTGCCTTTTGGAAAAATTCTTGGTCGTTTTTTGCGTTATCTTGTTGGTGTGTGGCGCTGCGCGCGCCACATTGTCATCAGGTTCGCGCCGTGCCTTGCGGAACGACGCTGAAAACAAGGAAGTGATATGAGCCGCCGCGACGGGAGAAAAGCCCTCGAACTGCATCTGCCGGACAACCTGCGCAAGCGGTTGGTGGCCTCGTCAGAACAGTACCTGCCGCTTGCCTATCTGGCGCGTCAGGCGCTGCGGCGCGCGCTCGATCAGGAAAAGGGATGGGACACGCCGGTGGAGCCGTCGCGCAGTCGGCCTATCCTCGTGCAGCTGTCCACGGAAGAACGGGCGCGGCTGGAAATGTGGACATCCAAGACCGGGGTCGACGACGAAGTGGCGGTGTTGTCGCTGATCGACGGCGTTGTCTGATCAAGGCTCACCGCACGTGGGTTGAAACCTCTTTGAAACGGCCCGACAAGAGCCGTTCGGCGTCCGACACGTCCCAGGTATAAAGATAGCTGGTTGCTGCGATGACGCCGCCCTTTGTGAGCGTGACATCGACCTGACGCCTCAGGAACTCATGGGGTTCCGGCCAGTTCGGACCGCAGGCCTCGAAATCGTCAAAGGCAGGGAAAAGGATGTCAGGCGCGTGGATCTCGTGCACTTCACCGTAGACGCGGTCACTGGGCGCGGGCGAGGGCAGTGCGCCCGGGTAACGGTTCTCGCCCGGGGCGTCTGGGTCGTCGATCATGTACAGCCGCGCGCGAATGAAACCTTCGCCAAGAAGGCGCCCGTTTTGTTGCAACAAGCGCCCCATTGGATGTTCCGCCACGGCCAGCAGCGTGCCGTACACAAAGAGCAGGGGATGGGACATGGCGCAGCCTCTCGAGATCTGCCGCCGCTATAGGGCGATATGACAGAATGCGAAAGGGGGTGGGACGTGCCGGAATTTTTCGAAAATTCCGGACCGAATTCTTTGCAAGAATTCGGCTTGCCGCGACGGGCCTGCTGCGGTTTCTAACCTTCATGAAGATGGATCTGGAAGACGCGCTCAGGGCGCAGGGCCTCATGCATGTGGTTGGTGTCGATGAAGTGGGGCGTGGCCCCCTGGCGGGCCCTGTGGTTGCGGCGGCGGTGATATTGAATCGCGAGTCCATTCCAGACGGTTTGAACGATTCCAAGAAACTGACCGCGCGGCGCCGCGCTTTTCTGGCCCCCTTGTTGTGGCAAAGCGCTGACGTGGCCATTGGCGTCGCCAGCGTCGAAGAGATCGACAGGATTAATATTCTGCAGGCGAGCCTGCTGGCCATGTCCCGCGCGGTTGCAGGATTGGCCGCTCAACCCGACCACGCGCTGATCGATGGGAACAAGTTGCCGACTGATTTGCCCTGTCCTGCGACCTGCATCGTGGGGGGAGATGCCAAATCACCCTCCATCGCGGCGGCTTCGATTGTGGCGAAAATCTGGCGCGACGATGTCATGAAAAAGGCGGCGACACAGTTCCCGGGTTACGGATGGGAAACCAACGCGGGATATCCGACAAAGTGTCACAAAAAAGCCCTCCGAGATTTGGGCGTCACCCCACTTCATAGACGTTCGTTTCGGCCGGTGCGCGATATCTTGTGGCAAGAGAAAAACTCAAGTGATTGATTCAATAAAATATTTGACCGCGAATCGCTCATGACTCATCTTTTGCTCAACAACTGAGCGCAAAATGCGCCGGGGACAGAGGCAGAGACACGAACGATGACCAAGACGAAGAGCGCGCCGGTGCTCCCGATCAATACCATTTTGTCTGGCGACTGCATCGAAGTCATGCAGAGCCTGCCAGAGGACTCGGTTGATCTGATCTTTGCCGACCCACCCTATAACCTTCAGCTGAAGGGCGATCTGCATCGCCCCGACAACAGCCGGGTTGACGCGGTGGATGACCATTGGGACCAATTCAGTAACTTTGCCGCCTATGACGCCTTTACCCAAGACTGGCTGCGTGCGGCGCGCCGATTGCTCAAGCCCGACGGGGCGATCTGGGTAATCGGTTCTTATCACAACATCTTTCGGGTCGGTGCCGCGCTTCAGGACGCGGGCTACTGGATCCTGAACGATGTGATCTGGCGCAAGGCCAACCCGATGCCGAATTTTCGCGGCAAGCGGTTCACCAATGCGCATGAGACGATGATCTGGGCGTCGAAGCGTGAAGGCGCCAAATATACCTTCAACTACGAGGCGCTCAAGGCCCTGAACGAAGGCATCCAGATGCGATCTGACTGGGTGCTGCCGATCTGCAATGGCGGTGAACGGCTGAAGGACGCCAAAGGCGACAAGGCGCATCCGACGCAAAAGCCCATGTCGTTGCTGCACCGCGTGATCGTGGGCAGTTCGCGCCCGGGGGACGTTGTGCTGGATCCATTCTTCGGCACGGGCACGACGGGTGCGGTGGCCAAGATGTTGGGCCGTGACTGGATCGGGATCGAACGGGAAGCGGGCTACCGCGAAGTGGCCGCCAAGCGGATCGCGGACATCCGGCCTTTTGAGGCCAGTGCGTTGGAGGTCAGTGTATCGAAACGCTCTGAGCCTCGCGTGCCTTTTGGCCAACTGGTCGAGCGCGGGATGCTGCGACCGGGAGAGATGCTCGTCAACACGCGCGGCCAGATGGCCAAGGTGCGTGCAGACGGAACATTGGTGGGAGACGGTGTGACCGGCTCGATCCACCAGGTGGGCGCCAAGTTGGAAGGCGCGCCCTCGTGCAATGGCTGGACGTATTGGCACTTTCGTCGGGATGGAAAGACAGTCCCGATCGATGTGCTGCGCCAGCAAGTGCGCGCCGAAATGCGGTAACAGGTTTTCGTTTTCCCTCAGCACATTACGGACACCGCCGGTGCCACGTGGCGATCCACGGGCACATACCTGACCCCGCTTGCCCTGCAAGCGGGGTTTTTTTTGACCTTGGCGGGTCCTGCGGCGTCGGACCTCACTGGGGTGTGAACGATGGTGGGCTTGCGCAACGGCTATCTACCTACTAGTTGGTAGGCAAGCGAGAGGAGCCCCCGCGATGACCACCTCAGACATACTGCTCTCTCATGCAGAGACATTTGCACGGGAAAGGGGTTTCTCGGCCTTCAGCTTTGCCGATCTTGCGCAGGCCGCGGGCATCCGCAAGGCCAGCGTGCACCATCACTTTGCCACGAAAGACCGGCTCGCGCTGGTGTTGATGTCACGATACCGGGCGGAGTTCGCTGCGCATTTGGCACAGGCCACTTCGTTGCGCGATCTTGTGGCGCTTTACCGGGCGGCTTTGCGTGAGGGGCAGACCTTGTGCCTTTGCGTCGCGTTCAGCGCCGCGAGAGAGAAGCTGTCGGCGGAGGTCATGCAAGAGGTGGATGCATTTCGCACCATGGTCCTGGCTTGGATCGAGACGCGCGCGACGCCCGCAGACCTTCCGGCGGCCAGTGTGTTTGCGCTGCTGGAAGGCGCGCAGCTGACGGCATTCGCTGCCAAGGACATGAAACTGTTTGATGCCGCGGTGGCGGTGCTGGAAACGGAGCAACCCTGATGGAATTGAGATCGGATTTTTCGCAGCGCGAAGTTGTGCGCCCCGAGGATTATGAATGGCGGAGATCCCCGGCGGCGGGCGTCGACCGGATGATGCTGGACCGGATCGGAGACGAAGTGGCCCGGGCGACAACCATCGTGCGCTTTGCTCCGAACAGCCAGTTCGATGCGCATACCCATGGTGGCGGCGAAGAGTTTCTGGTGCTCGAGGGGGTGTTTTCGGACGAACATGCGGATTACCCGGCGGGCACCTATGTGCGCAATCCCATCGGCACGGCTCATACGCCCCATATCGGTCCCGAAGGGGCAACGATCCTCGTCAAGCTGCACCAGTTCGATGCGGCAGACCGCGCGCAGACGGTGGTCGAGACAAAGGCGGACTCCTTCAGGCCCGGCGCGGTGCCCGGATTGAGCGTGCTGCCGTTGCACCAAGTGGCGGGAGAAAACGTGGCGCTTGTGCGCTGGGCGCCGGGCACACGATTCAGCGCACATCGTCATTGGGGCGGAGAAGAGATCTTTGTCATCGAAGGCACATTTCAGGATGAACACGGGTCGTATCCCGCGGGCACCTGGCTGCGCAGTCCGCATATGTCAGAGCATAATCCCTGGTCGGATGAAGGCTGCCTGATCTACGTGAAGACGGGTCACCTGCCGATTCAAGCGCCGACACTGGACATGACGGTGTCGCCCGGACGCCACTGATTTTGATGAGCAAACGAGTTCTGGCCGTCTGAGACGCCCAAATACTTCGGGAAACGCAGATTCCCGAGAGGGCGGGGTCAACCCCGCCCTACGAGCCGTCGTTCCAGTGGACATGGCCGTGTCCCCGCCACAGGGGACGACTGGTGCCTGACGGGTGTTTTACCAGTCGATGAACTTTTCAAAGTCGTCCTGGACGCTGACCCAGATCTTGAAATTGTCGACGAAGTTTTCCTCTGTCACACCGTAGTCGATGTTCATGTCCATTGTCAGGTGCGGATCCCCCTCGTCGTCGAGGTGAACGGAGACGTAACGCTTGCTGGCGTTGAAGTCGTTAACCATGGTCATCGACATGGGCGAGGTCATGTCATAGGCGGTCTTGAACTGCACGGTCAGGCAATTGGCATTGTCCTTGCAGTCGTAGAAAAAGACAAAGAAGGGACCACCGCTGATCTTGCCCTCGATCATCGGGTCGCCCAGCGAATCCGTGGTGACTTCGACGGGATACCCTTCGGAGCGGATCAGGCCCGCGAGGCGAAAGGCATCCTTTGCGTCAAGCAATGGTTGCGCGGCTGCGGCAATAGGGAGGCACAAGGGCAGCGCAAATAGAAATGATTTGATAGACATGCAGGTCTTCCTGTTTTGCAGAATGAAACGGCCTGTGTAGCCTAGCCGCTTTGCCGGGATTGGTCTACGTTCACCGCTCAGCCGCCTCTGCGCGGCGTGTAAGAAGGACCCCCCGAATGGATCTCCGCGCAATTGTGATGGGACTGGCCTTTGCGGCCATGTGGTCCTCTGCGTTTTCTTCCGCGCGGATCATCGTGGCGGCCGCGCCTCCGCTGAGCGCTCTGGCGCTGCGGTTCCTGATCTCGGGGCTGATCGCGGTGTTGATTGCCCGGGCGCTTGGGCAAAGCTGGAAGCTGACCCCGGCGCAATGGCGGGCGACGATTGTCTTCGGGATTTGCCAGAACGCCCTGTACCTCGGCCTGAATTTCGTGGCGATGCAAACGGTTGAGGCCTCTCTTGCGGCGATCATCGCCTCGACCATGCCTTTGCTGGTGGCTCTGGCGGGCTGGGGCTTTCTCGGAGAGCGGCTGAAGCCCATGGCGCTGGTCGGTTTGCTTGCCGGGATCGCGGGCGTGGCCATCATCATGGGCGCGCGGTTCGGTGGTGGGCTGGATATGAACGGGGTCTTGCTTTGCGTTCTGGGCGTGATTGCGCTGACAGTGGCGACGTTGGCGCTGCGGGGGGCCACTTCGGGTGGGAACTTCATGATGGTCGTGGGTTTGCAAATGCTGGTCGGCAGTGCGGTGCTCTGGGTGCCGGCGCTTGCGCTGGAGACGCCCGAAGTGACCTGGTCGTGGGAGTTGGTTGCGGCCTTCACTTATACCACGATCGTACCGGGGTTGGCGGCGACCTTTGTCTGGGTCTTGCTGGTGAACCGTATTGGCACGGTGCGGGCTGCCACTTTCCATTTCCTCAATCCGTTTCTCGGCGTGGCATTTGCCGCCATGTTGCTGGGCGAACACCTGCGGGCGCTGGACGTTCTGGGGGTGGCGGTGATCGCGGCGGGTATCCTCGCCGTGCAATTGGCGAAATTGCCTGCCAACGCGCCGGATCGCCGCTGATACTGGGCTTTGGTCCTTGGTATGGGCCCGTTTCGTGGGCCCGGGTTTTCGGCCTGTTCCCGGGAGCAATCTTTGTGCCCTTAGTCCGGCGTCTTGCCTCGAGCGCTTAAAATGAGATTGAAAAGCAAGGCACTCCGCCCACCGCGGTGCTAACCTTTCTTTACCGGCTCACCCTACTGTCGCTTGCAATCAGTTGGGCACAGAACGTCCCTCTTCCCGAATTGAACGAGGTACACCATGAGCAGGTTCTCCATTCGCATCCAGGTCTTCCTGCTGGCCGGCGCCTTTATCGTGGCGCTGCTTTTTGTTTCCGGTATGGCCTGGAAAACCCAGCAGGACCTTGGCGTGGTAATCCGACACTCTGCCGAAGTTGTGCAAAGGGACCAGGCGCTTGTTTCTGTGCAGGAACGTATCGACGCGGCTGAGATCGCGGTCCTGCTTTACGCGACCGATCCGGAAAACGAATGGTCAGCTTTCACCGACAAGATGGCACAGGCCGTGGCCGGGACGGAACGCGCGGCGTCTCTGTTTGCCGATCTCGGCGAAATCGGCGCGCCTGTCGCGGCGCAGCTGGAGCAATTGACAGCCCAGCTGTCAGGTTTGGAAGCCCATTTCGAAGCGGCGCAAAGCGAAGGTGAGTTCGGGCAACTCGACACAATCAACGATGCCATCTTGCCCGCCCTGAACGCGGTCCTCGTCGAGGTGGCCGTGTTGCGCGACCATGCGCGGCTGGAACTGGCAGAGGTGGAAACACACGCGCAGGAAACGGCGCGTTTTGCAAATATCAGCTCGTTGGTGAGCAATGGGTCGGTCACCTTGTTCGGGTTGTTGCTGGCCTTCCTCTTTGGTCGTTACCTTGCCACGCCGATCGAGCGGGCCCGGACGGCCATCGCCGCGCTGACGAACCAGGATTATGATCACGAGATCCCGGATCAGGACCGCCGCGACGAGGTGGGGATGATCGCGCGCAGCGTCGAGGATCTGCGTACGCAATTGTCCAAGGCCGGGCAGGATCAGGCGCAGGCCAAGCGGGAGAACGCGCAGCGGATCGAATTGTTTCAGGCACTGACGCATGCGATGACGCAACTGCAGAACGGCGCGCTGGACAGCCGCATCGACGCTGGTGAATGGCACGATCTGGGAGAGAGCTACGTCAAGCTTTGCAATGACTTCAACGGGCTAGCGGAGACCCTGCAGCAATTGGTTGCATCGCTTCGGTCCAGTACCCAGACGGTCCAGGCCAACGCGACGGAGCTTTCGGGAATGTCGGACGAGATGTCCCGCCGGTCCGAAGTTCAGGCCGCCACGCTGGAGGAATCCGCCGCGGCTCTGGATGAACTGTCAGCCAGCGTCCAGTCCGCCGCGCAAAAGGCGCAAGAGGCTGACAACAAGGTCGTGGCGGGGCGTCAACGGGCGGAACAGGGTGGCGAGGTCATGGCCCGGGCGCTGGATGCCATGACGTCCATTGCCAAATCCTCTGACCAGATTTCCCAGATCATCACGGTGATCGACGACATTGCGTTCCAGACCAACTTGCTTGCCCTGAACGCCGGGGTGGAGGCCGCGCGCGCGGGCGAATCCGGGAAAGGCTTTTCCGTTGTGGCGTCCGAAGTGCGCGGCTTGGCGCAACGTGCCTCTGAGTCGGCAAACGAGATCAAGGATCTGGTGCTCAACAGTGTGGCCCAGGTCGAGGATGGCGAGCGATTGGTGAAGGAAACCAGCGAGACGCTCACCCACATCGTGGACAGCGTGACGGAGGTGTCCGACATGGTCGCTGGCATTGCGAGGCAGGCGCAGGAACAGGCCAATGGCGTCAAGGAGATCAACGTTGGCGTGGGTGAGTTGGACAAGGTCACTCAACAGAATGCGGCGATGGTGGGTGAAACCAGCTCTGCCAGCCAGCAGTTGACGGTGGAGGCTACGCGGCTTTCGGACCTTCTGGTACGGTTTACCGGCGTCTCGGCGGCGCCAGTGGCCGCCTTGGCCGATGGCGGCATGCCAGAACTGTTCGGGGATGCGGAGGACGTTGGCTTTGCCGATATGGCGCCCGCCACATCCGGTTTCAGCGATATTGCACCGGGAGGGGGGGCAGCCGCCCCTGACGAGCCTGCATTGGACCCCATGGACAGCCTGACTGCGTTTGATGCGGATCAGGAGGCCGAGATGGACGCTGTCACGCGGGAGACCCTCGTGCATGGAACATGGGCGGCGGAGATGGATGATCCCGACCCGCTACCGATGGAACCCCCGCATGACACGGGCACCAACGACCGTCCTGTGCGCCTCGCGGCCACCGGTACGGATGATGACGCCTGGGACGATTTCTAGGGCGACAGGCCGGGTTCAGGCAAAGGGCAAGCCGGGATCAGGCGCCGATGCGCCCCCCGGCATCACCGACCTGTCCCCTGTGCAGCAGGAAATGGTCGAGCAGGACACAGGCCATCATGGCTTCTCCCACGGGGACGGCGCGGATACCGACGCAGGGATCATGGCGGCCCTTGGTGACAATTTCGGTCTCTTCGCCGCTGAGCGTGATGGTCTTGCGCGGGGTCAGGATCGACGAGGTCGGCTTTACCGCGAATCGCACCACGATCTCTTGCCCCGTGGAAATCCCGCCAAGAATGCCCCCGGCATGGTTCGAACTGTAGCGGGGGCCCTCGTTGCCCATGGTGATCTCATCGGCGTTTTGCGTGCCGGTCAGCGTCGCGGCGGCCATGCCATCGCCGATCTCGACGCCCTTGACGGCGTTGATGGACATCATCGCCGCCGCCAGATCAGTGTCGAGCTTGCCATAGATCGGCGCGCCCAGCCCTGCGGGTGCGTTGCGGGCGACCACTTCGATCACGGCGCCGACGCTGTCACCTGACTTGCGCAGGCTGTCGAGCGCGGTGGCCCATTCGTCTGCGGCTTCGGGATCGGGGCACCAGAACGGGTTCGCTTCGATCTGAGCGTCATCATAACGCGCAGGGTCTGCCCGGTGCGGGCCCATCTGCACCATGTAGCCGCGGATCTCCAACCCGGGCACCAGCTGCGCCAGCGCGGCCCGAGCAACGCCTCCAGCGGCCACCCGCGCTGCGGTTTCGCGCGCAGAAGAGCGCCCACCGCCACGGTAGTCCCGCAGGCCATATTTCTGGAAATAGGTGATGTCCGCATGGCCGGGCCGAAATTTCTGCGCGATCTCGGAATAATCCTTTGACCGCTGATCAGTGTTCTCGATCATCAGCTGCAGCGAGGTGCCCGTGGTCTGCCCGTCAAACACGCCTGAGAGTATCTTGACTGCGTCAGGTTCTCGACGCTGGGTCGTGTATTTGTTCTGCCCGGGCTTGCGACGGTCCAGCCAGTGCTGAAGCGTCGCTGCCTCCAGCGGGACGCCGGGTGGGATGCCGTCCACAGTGCAGCCCAAGGCTGGCCCGTGGCTTTCGCCCCAGGTCGTCACACGAAACAGATGTCCAAAGGTGTTCAGGCTCATGCGCGGGCTCCCTTCTGTCGGGCGGGATACGACGCGCGCCGCGGGATGCCAAGCCTAATCCAAGGTCTCGCGCCGCTGTTTGGCCAGTTCCGCCACACTCGAGGTGGCGCGATCCACAATGATCACGATCATCGTCGACAGCCAAAGCGGCATTTCGAAACTCGTAAGCCATCCAAAACACAAGTAGATGAGCCAGATCGCCACCAGCTCAAGGCATAAGATCAGTATACGCGTTCTCCCAAGGGCGCCTCCTTTCTCCTGAAATTTCTGTATAGCATACGTATAGCATACCCCGCGCGAAAATGCACGAATTAATCTTGATGTTCCGGGGACTTGGTCCTAGGGTCAGCAGCACCTCGGGGTGGTGGGCGCAACCCATCTGAGATGTCTGTATGACAGGCGAACCCGTTGAACCTGAACCGGTTAGCACCGGCGGAGGGAAGGTGCGGTCCACTATGACTCCACGCTTGCCCTCTCGCATGTCAAGTATGGAGGATTGGGAATGAAACCCTTCTTGTTTGCAGCGGGACTTTTTTCAGCCAGCATGGCGCTGGCGGAGACCCCTGTTCTGACTGTCTACGCCCCGGACTATTTTGTCTCTGAATGGGGGCCGGGCCCCAAGATCGAAGAACTGTTCGAGGCAGATTGTTCCTGCGATCTGCAGTTCAAGCCCGGTGATCTGCTGCCGCGGCTCCTGCTCGAAGGAGCGCGGACAGAGGCCGATGCGGTCATCGGTCTGAACACGGATGTGACCCAAACGGCGCGGGCCTCGGGCCTGTTTGCCCCTCACGGTCAGGATCTTGGCCCCCTGACCTTGCCGCTGGACTGGACCGACACGGTCTTCTTGCCGTTCAACTACGGTCACACGGCCTTTGTCTATGACGAGACAAAGGTCACGGCGCCCGCTTCTTTCGAGGCGCTGCTGGAGGCGGATGACATCCGTCTGGTGATTCAGGATCCGCGCACCTCGATATCCGGTCTTGCGCTCGTGCTTTGGGTGCAGGCGGTCTTTGGGGATGGGGCCGAAGCGGCCTGGGCCAAGCTGGCGCCAAAGATCGTGACAGTGACCAAGGGATGGTCCGAAAGCTACGGTCTGTTTACCGACGGCGAAGCGGATATGGTGCTGAGTTACACCACCTCGCCCGCCTATCACATGATCGCCGAAGAGGATTTCACCAAGAAGGCCGCGATCTTCCCCGAAGGTCATTACTTCATGGTGGAACTGGCCGCGAAACTGGCTGGGACGGACCAACCAGAGCTGGCAGATGCGTTCCTTGGGTTTATCCTGTCGGAGGCGTTCCAGTCGATGATCGCCACGGGCAACTGGTCGATCCCGGCAGCCTTGCCAAAGGATGGCTGGCCCGAAGGCTTCCAGGCGCTCGACCTGCCGGAGACCGTTCTGTTCTACAGCGAAGATGAGGCGGCTGCGTTGCGCGGGGAGGCCATCGAGGCATGGCGGCGCGCGCTCTCGCAATAATCGCGGCTCTGGCCCTGGGGATACTAACCCTGGGGCCATTGGCTGTGGTGTTGCTTTGGGCCGGGGGGCTGGGTGCCCTCGGGCCCGGAGATTTTCAGGCCGTGCGGTTCACGCTGTGGCAGTCGTTCCTGTCTGCGGCCTTCAGCGTTGTCCTCGCGGTGCCGGTCGCCAAGGCACTGGTTCGGCAAAGATTTCCGGGACGGCGCGTTCTGGTGGCATTGATGGGCGCGCCGTTCATTTTGCCTGTGATCGTGGCCGTGATGGGGTTGATTGCGGTGTTTGGTCAATCCGGGCTGGTCAACGTTGTGCTGAGTGGGCTCGGCCTGCCGCGGCTCGACATCTATGGCCTGCACGGCGTGGTGCTGGCACATGTCTTTTTCAACCTGCCGCTCGCGGTGCGGTTGTTCCTGACCGGTTGGCAAGCGCTGCCGGGCGAACAGTTGCGCCTTGCGGCGTCGCTTGGTTTGACGCGTGGCGCCTATTGGCGGGTCGTCGACTGGCCGGTGATCAAGCGCGTGGCGCCGGGGGCGTTCGCGGTGGTTTTCGTGATCTGCCTGACGTCTTTCGCGGTGGCCCTGACGCTGGGCGGTGGTCCGCGCGCGACGACCGTGGAATTGGCGATCTATCAGGCCATGCGGTTTGACTTCGATCTGGCCCGCGCTGCCAGTCTGGCGTTGGTTCAACTGGCATTGGGGCTGGGGGCCGGGCTGCTGGCGTTTCGCCTTGCCTTGAACGAAGGCTATGGCGCCGGGCGCGACCGACCCGAGCTTCGGCGCGACGGGCAAGGGGCCGCGCGCGTCTGGGATCTGGGCTGGATCACGCTGGCGGCAGGTTTCCTGCTGGTGCCGCTGGGCGCCGTGGTGGTCCGCGGGGCGCCGGGGCTGGTGTTGATCAGCGCGGACACGCTGCAGGCGGCCGGGCATTCGCTGATGGTGGCACTGGCATCGACCGTCTTGTGCATGGTCTGGGCCGTGGCCTTGGCGACACGGCGGGGGGCGCTCCTTGCCTTGTCGGCGATTGCGGTCTCTCCGCTGGTGCTGGGGACGGGGCTTTTCCTGATCCTGCGGCCCTTTGTGAACCCATTTGACATGGCCTTGCCCGTGACGACGCTGGTCAATGCGCTGATGGGGCTGCCTTTTGCGCTACGCGTGATTGTCCCGCAGGCAGAGGCTGTTGTCTTTGACTACGGGCGGTTGGCGGTGAGCCTGCGGATGACGCCATGGGCGTGGTTGTGGCTGGTCTGGTTGCCGCGGCTGCGGCGGCCTTTGGGGTTTGCGGCGGGTCTGGTCGGGGCGCTTGCGATGGGTGACCTTGGGGTGATTGCGCTGTTTGCCGATCCGGATCGGGCGACCTTGCCCTTGCAGGTCTATCGTTTGATGGGCTCCTACCAGATGGAAGCCGCCGCCGGGGCGGCGCTTTTGTTGCTCGGTTTGAGCCTGGGGATTTTCGTGGTGTGTGACCGGGGAGGTGGCGGTGCTGAAACTTGAGGGCGTGCGCATGGCCGCGGACCGCGGGGGGCTGGCGGCGGATCTGGCCATTGCTCCGGCGCGGCGCGTTGCGGTGCTGGGGCCATCGGGTGCGGGGAAATCCACCTTGCTGGATGTGATTGCCGGTTTCCTGACGCCTTTGTCAGGGGGGGTGCATTGGGCCGGCGGTGATCTGACGGCGCTTGGTCCGGATGCGCGCCCGGTCTCGATCCTGTTTCAGGACAGCAATCTCTTTCCGCATCTGGATTTGACGCGAAACCTTGGCTTGGCGCTTTATCCCGATGGGCGCCGACCGGATGCGGAGACGCGGGAGCGTATTGCCGGGGCCTTGTACCGGGTTGGATTGGCCGGGATGGAGGCCAGAAAGCCGGGGAATTTGTCAGGCGGTCAGCAGAGCAGGGCCGCGCTGGCGCGCGTCTTGCTGATGGCGCGGCCGATCCTGCTGTTGGACGAGCCCTTTGCCGCGCTGGGTCCCGGGCTCAAGCGCGAGATGTTGGGTGTGGTGCGCGACGTCGCCGACAGCCTTGGGGCGCTGACCCTCCTTGTGACACATGACCCGGAAGACGCCCGGCAATTTGCCCAGGAGGTGGTTCTGGTGTCGGATGGCATCGCCTCCCCACCCGTGCCCGTGGGTGCATTTTTCGAAGTGCCGCCAAAGGCCTACCTGACCTACATGGGCCGCTCGGGGTGAACCCCGAGCTACATCGGCGGCGCATGTTGATTTGGCACGTGTCACCCGACTGAGGATGTCGCCTGTGACGTGGTTTGAGAGCTTCATGGGGTCTGAGCAACGAAAAAGCCCCGCGACATGCGCGGGGCTTTTCCTTGTACTGCGGGGCTCGATCAGGCTGTCGGCTTGCGCTTGATCGGGGCCCAGAGGCGTTTGTTCACGAGGAACAGCAGGGCAGCCAGCACGACCAGGAAGAAGAAGCCAACAAAGCCAGCTTCTTTGCGCTGCATCATCTTCGGTTCCGCCGCCCACATCAGGAAGGCGGACACGTCTTCGGAGATGTGGTGCAGCGAGTTGGAGTGACCGTCGTCAAAGTCCACATCCTCGCCGTAGAGCGGCGGCGCCATGGAGATCCAGCCGCCCGGGAAGGCGGTGTTCTCGTAGAGGATGGTGCCTGCTTCTTCCTTTTCCTCGCCGGTGTAGCCGCTGAGGAGGGAGGCGATGTATTCCGCGCCGCCCATACCCTTGAACAACTGGTTCAGGCCAAGGCCGTAGGGGCCGTGGAAACCGGCGCGGGCCTTCGCCATGAGCGAGAGGTCCGGTGCACCGGCGGAGGTTACATGCGGGAAGTGATCTGTCGGCTTGGAGGGGCGGAAGTCCCCTTCACCGTCGAGCAGGGTCGGGTCCCAGACTTCGAACTGTTCGGCGTAGGCAATCACTTGCTCCTCGGTGTACCCCAGCGCTTCGAGATCGCGCAGGGGGACATACTGCATGCCGTGGCAGGCGGAGCAGATTTCCGTGTAGACCTTCAGGCCGCGTTGCAGCTGCATCTGGTCATAGGTGCCGAAGGGGCCTTCGAAGGAGAAGGCGAAATCTTCTACGTGGGACTCGCCACCGGCGGCATGTGCGCCGGAGGCCAGTCCAAGGGCCAGAGCGGCCGCGAGGGTGAGTTTCTTGAACATCACGTTTCGTCCTTTTCTTTACTCGGCCGGGGTCGGAGCCGTGGACCCGGATGCATCGCCCTTGGGGGGGTAATGCGAGTCGAAGTCTTCTTCGATCGTGGTGGGCTGTGGCAGCGGCTTTTCGATGACGCCCAGCAGCGGCAGGATCACCAGGAAGTAAGCGAACCAATAAGCCGACGCGATCAGCGAGAAGGTCGCGTAGGGCTCTTCCGCGGGCATGGCACCCAGCCACATCAGCGCGAAGAAGTCGATGACCAGCAGCCAGAACCACCATTTGAACATCGGGCGATACCGGCCCGAGCGCACCGACGACGTGTCGAGCCAAGGTGCCAGCGCCATCACCACGATTGCGCCGAACATGGCGAGCACGCCAAAGAACTTTGCGTCGATGATGCCCGCGGTGAGGAAGGAGGACAGTTGAACCAGCCAGACATCCGCCGTGAAGGCGCGCAGGATCGCGTAGAAGGGCAGGAAGTACCATTCCGGAACGATGTGGGCCGGGGTGACCAGCGGGTTCGCCTCGATGTAGTTGTCGGGGTGGCCGAGGTAGTTCGGCATGAAGCCCACGATCGCGAAGAAGACCGCAAGGATCACCGCGAGGGCGAACAGGTCCTTGATCACGTAGTAGGGCCAGAACGGAACCGTGTCTTTCTCTGCCTCGGCCTTGGAGCCGCGGCGCACTTCAACACCGGTGGGGTTGTTGTTGCCCGTGGTGTGGAAGGCCCAGATGTGCAGCGCAACGAGGGCGGCGATCACGAAGGGCAGGAGATAGTGCAGCGAGAAGAAGCGGTTGAGCGTGGCGTTGTCCACGGCCGGTCCGCCCAGCAGCCAAGTCTGCAGCGCTTCTCCGACAAACGGGATGGCGCCGAAGAGGCCGGTGATCACGGTTGCACCCCAGAAGGACATCTGCCCCCAAGGCAGCACGTAGCCCATGAAGGCGGTGCCCATCATGCACAGGTAGATCAGCATGCCGATGATCCATGTCACTTCGCGCGGGGCCTTGTACGAGCCGTAGTAAAGTCCGCGGAAGATGTGCGCGTACACGGCAACAAAGAACAGCGACGCGCCGTTCATGTGCAGGTAGCGGATGAAGTGACCGCCGTTCACGTTGCGCATGATGTGCTCGACGCTGGCGAAGGCCAGGTCAACGTGCGGGGTGTAGTGCATCACAAGGATGATGCCGGTGACGATCTGCAACACGAGGCAGAAGGTCAGGATGATGCCCCAGATCCACATCCAGTTCAGGTTCTTGGGGGTGGGGATCATGATGGTGTCGTATAGAAGTCCCACGATGGGCAGGCGCGAATGCAGCCATTTTTCGCCACCGGACTTCGGTTCGTAATGATCGTGCGGAATTCCAGCCATTTCTATAGCTCCTTATCCCAGCAGGATGGTTGAATCATCGACCCACTGGGCCGGCGGAACGGGAAGGTTCTCTGGTGCGGGACCTTTGCGGATCCGGCCCGCAAGATCATAGTGCGACCCGTGGCAGGGGCAAAACCAGCCTTTGTATTCGCCGGCATCGCCCAGCGGCACGCAGCCGAGGTGGGTGCAGACACCCATCTGAACGAGCCATGCCCCTTCGCCCTCGCCTTCGGGGGAGGGCATTGTGCGGTTGGCGTCGCTGGCCGGGGCGCTGTCATCGCCGAGGTTGGAGTTGCGCGCCAAGGGATCGATCACGGCATTGCCCGCTTCGAAATCGGCGTTCTGCTCTTGTGCTTCGGTGATCTCGACCCCGGTGCGGTGGCGGATGAAGACCGGCTTGCCCAGCCATTTCACCGTCAGCTGTGTGCCAGGAAGCACGCCGGAGACATCGACGCGGATCGTCGACATCGCGCGCACATCGGCGGAGGGGTTCATTTGATTGACAAGCGGCCAAACCGCCGCACCCGTTGTGACGACCCCGGCGCCAACCGTGGCGTAATAGAGGAAGTCCCTGCGGGTGGCTTCGTGATCGTCTGCGTGTGACAAGACTTTCGCTCCCTGTTTCGGTGCCGGAGGAGAGCCCCTCAGGCCAGTAAAATGCACCGCGCGGGGGTGGATAGCCGACTCTCGCGCGCATTCAGAGGGGTATCTAGCGGGCACCTATAGGGTGGTAAAGGACACAAAAGCCGCAGGTCGTGCTTCGGGCGCATGTGTCGCGGTTGAAACCTCCCCTGTGCAGTGCTTATGTGACACCCAACACATGGGAGACGCTGCCATGCGGCATCTGGTATTGAGCACGGTTATGATGATCGGTCTCGCGGCATCTGCTGCGGCAGAGACTGAGCTGTCGTTCTATACCGGATGGCAGACTTTGCCCCACAGTCGGATTTCCGGCGATCTGCCCGGTGGCGGCGGAAGTTATGACGCCCTGATCGGCTGGGACGGCAATTCCTTTGAAATGCCGCCCTATTATGGCGCCCGGGCCACATGGTGGCGCAGCCCGACCTTGGGGTTCGGCGTGGAATACACCCATGCAAAGGCCTATGCGCCGTCAAACGAAATCGCGGCGTTGGGGTTTTCCAAGCTGGAATTCACTGACGGGCATAATCTGCTGACAGCCAACGTGATGCGGCGCTGGCCCGAACAGTGGGGCGGCATGACGCCCTACGTCGGGGGCGGCCTCGGAATTGCATTTCCGCATGTGGATGCGGAGCACAGCAGCGGATCCGACACTTATGGGTTTCAGGTCACGGGACCCGCGGCGCGGCTGACAGCCGGCGCGACTTATCCGATCAATGACCGGTTCTCGATCTTTGGCGAATATCAGTTCACCTACTCTGTGAACGAAGGCGAATTCGAAGGTGGCGGCACCTTTGAAACCGATATCAAGACCAATGCGCTGAACGTCGGGATCTCTCTCAACTTTTGAAGTTGCGCCTGATTGGGCGAAGGGCGCGGGGTCAACCCCGCGCTACCTGTGTTGCCCGGGGCCGGAGAACACATGGTCCCCGCCGGCGGTTCGGAGTCAGCCGCTCGGGATGGTGGCCTGCATCGAGTCGCGTTCTGCGAAGCTGGCGTACCATGCCGCCAGGGAATCACGCCCCTTGCGCCACTGACGGTCGTCGTGGCGGAAATCCAGATACCCCAGCGCGCAGGCCACGGCGATATGGCCCATGTCGAGACGTCCGTGCAGGTGGCTCATCCAGCGCGTGTTCAGGGCATCGAGGGCGCGGGATGCCTTGCCCCACTGGCCTTCGATCCATTCGTCAGAGACCTTTTCCGCGGGTTTGAAACGCTTTTCGTAGATCATCAGAACGGCCGCTTCCATCACGCCGTGGCCAGTCGCTTCGAGCGTCAGCGTGTCCCAGAGCCCGGCCTCCGGGTACAGCCCTGCCTTTGCGCGCGCGTCGAGAAAGCGGCAGATCACGCGGCTGTCGTATAGCGTCGGACCGTCGTCGCGGACCAGCGCGGGGATCTTGCCCATGGGGTTCGCCGCGACCAGCGTCGAATCAGGGACCAGTGGCGAGGCCGCGACATCGGTCTTTTCCACGTCATCCCATTGGTTGGTTTCGTGCAGCGTCACGAGGACGAGGCGGACAAAGGGCGACGGATCGGATTTGAGCAGTTGCATGACGGCACTCCCGGGGTGACCAGTTGAGGTATGCGCGCAGCAGACCAGCCTTCGCCCGGGGGCGCAAGGGCGGAGCGGTCAGGCGCCGGAGGCCTTGGGATGGCAGGCCTCGTAGACCTGCATGAGGTGGACCTGATCCACCGCGGTATAGGCCTGGGTGGTGGACAGCGAGGCATGGCCCAGCAGATCCTGAATCGCACGGAGGTCGCCGCCAGCGGCCAGCAGATGCGTGGCAAAGCTGTGGCGCAGGGCGTGGGGCGTGGCCGTGGATGGCAGGCCCAGTTGCAGGCGCGCCTGTTCGGTGGTCTTGGCGATCTGACGCGGGTTCAAGGGCCCGCCGCGCACGCCGCGAAACAGCGCCTCGCCCGCGGTCAGAGGATGCGGGCACAGCGCCGCATAGGCGGCCACCGCGCGCTTTGCGACAGGCAGAACAGGGACGATGCGTTCCTTGCTGCCCTTGCCGAGAATGCGCAGCGTGTCACCGAGCGGCGCATCGCGCCCGCGCAGCGACAGCGCCTCCGAGATCCGCAACCCGCACCCGTAAAGCAGCGTGACAACAGCCGCGTCCCGCGCGCCGACCCAGCTGTCCTGGCTTTGCAGTTCCACCGTGTCGATCATCGCGCGTGCCGCGTCTTCTGACAGCGGGCGGGGGAGCTTCTTCTGGAATTTTGGCGATCTTGTTGAGATGACAGCCGTTGGCTCGAACCCTTCGCGCTCCGCCAGCCAGCGGTAAAAACTTTTGACAGCAGAGAGCTTGCGCGCAACGGATCTGTGCGCGACTTCACCACGCCGCAAATGGGCCATCCATGCGCGCATGTCCGAGGTCGTGACGCGGGCCAGTGGGGCCAGTCCCTGTGGCTCTGCGTGATGCGCGGTCAGAAATGAGATGAAGTCCAGAACATCCGTGCGATAGGCTTGGATCGTGTTCTCAGACTGGGCCTTCAGGGCACGCGCCTGATCAAGCCAGGTCGCCAGCGCATCGCGCGCCGCGGGAGAGATTTCAAGCGTCACGATGCAACGCCCCCGTCGGATCGAATGGAAAGTCCAAGGCGCACACAAGGCGCATACCTTGAAAGCACGTCAGAGGCGGCACCCGTGACTGTCGCGCGCGGCTGCAAGGGCAGGGCGCGAAACTCACCCCAGCCAGCGCCGCATTGCGCGCTCGAACACGCCGGCAAAGAATGCCAGCAGATCCGTGCCTTGCTGCGGCGTAAACTGATGCGGGTCTTCGGACCCCATGACCAGAAGCCCGGGCAGACGGCCCGGCCCGAAATCGAGTTTGAGACAGGCCTCGGAGCGGATCCATTCCGCACGTGCACCATAGACGCGGCCATCACCCTGGCTGAGTTGGCGCAGGGTCACCGGGCGCAGAGGCGCTTCGCGACCGTTGGCGATGTAATCTTCGACAAAACCGGGCTCTGCCACGGACAGAACCTCGCCCAACCGGCTGACAACCGGGGCGCTGTCGTTTTGCGCCGATTCCAGCACCAGCTTGACCACATCGACGCGCAGGATCTGGGCGACCTCGCCGCCGAGATCCTTCAGGAAGGGCTCGAACTCCAGCGGGTCGAGCATGCGCAGGATCGCGCGGTGGATCTGGTTGGTGCCTGCGAGATTTTCATAAGCCGCAGCGATGACACTGCGGTGCGTGTCCTCAAGCCGGTCCAGCCGCGCCTCCAGCCGTTCCATGGCAATGCCGCGCAGGTCGACGATATTGCCGCCCATCGCGCGTTCGTTCGCGGCGATCAGTGCCTGCATCACGTCTTTGTCGTCCAGGATCAGATCCGGGCGAGAAATGATGGTTTCACGCATGGATTCTTCGATACGGGCCGTGCTCGTCATGGGCTTTGTGCGTCCTGTTCTTGTCCGGCGCTACATTGGCGCCACTGCTTTGTTTGTCATTCATGTGTCGTAACGGCAGTCGCGCTGTCAAGGTTTTCCACAGGCAGCCTCTGAGAAACCGGCGCACCGGGGAGCATCGGTCACGGGGAGGCGCGCGGATTTCGTCCCCCGGGGCGGGGTCCAAGGCAAACTTTCCAAAACAGGGGAGATCTCATGCCCCGGATCACCATTTCCGCGAGCCCTTGAGGTGGTTCTGCCCCTTTTCGAAACAAGTCCAGACAATTGTCAGGATCTGTTTGGTGCATGGCCATCGGCAGATGACGCTTTTGTCTCAGGGCAATCGGGGTGTGTTGCCTTTGTGCTGAACGTGGACGCCGTGCGAACCTGTATTGCCCATCGCCCGCAAGGGCATCGGTGAAAGGATTTCCGCGCCAGGCTGCGCTGTGACGACATGACGGCGCACAATGGGTCTGCAACGGGCGGGCCTGCAACCAGCAGTCATCCAACGGGGTGAGCGGTGCCTTCGAGAGGGTGCTCTGCGAAGAAGAAGTGACTGACTGACGTCGGTTGGTGACCTCGCCATGTTCGTCCCGAGTTCGCACGGACCTCGGGCGGGCTGCGCGTCAGGCGGCGACGGAATCGCCCATCTCGGCCGCGACAAAGCGAAAGCCTGCGCCGCGCACGGTTTCGATGTCCACCGCCCCGTCGGAGGCTTGCAGGCAGGCGCGCAGGTTGCAGACATAGACGTCAAACACCCGTGCGTCGGGCTCGTCTTCGAGGCCATACATATGGCCCAGAAGCTCGGCCCGCGTGACCAACTGGCTCGGGCGCAGCGCGAGATATTCCAGCAGTTCGTATAGCTTGGGGCTGAGTTTCATGGGACAGCTGAGCATATAGGCCTTGCGGGTGTGCAGGTCGATGCGGAGCGGCCCGTAGACGATCTGCGGACGGCCAAGGCCATGCGAACGGCGTGTCACGGCCTCGAGAATCACGATGGCCTCTTCGGGCGGCATCGTGCCGTCGATCACGGAATCCGCACCGGTGTTCAGCCATGTCACGGTCTGTTCCGGGGTGGGGGCCTGCGCGACGAGGGCGATCGGAAGCTCCGGGCACAGGCGACGCAGACTGGAGAGAGACAACGCCTTGTCGCCCAGCTGGTCGGCGCCCATCACCAGAAGGTCGGCCCCGGCGTGTCGTATGAAATAGGGAATGTCCTCGACACAATCCGTGCGGGACATCAGCGTCCCGTTGGAGGCCAGTTCTGCGGCCAGTGTCATCAGGGTCCAGTCGGTTTCTGCGATCAGGTAGCGCATGTCACACATCCTCAAGGTCGTCTGCTGTGCCGGGGGCTCCGGGCGGGCCGCATCACGGGCAAAAATTGCCGGGCGGGGCTCGATCTCTGGACGTCGTTCTGACGGCAGGATCGCAGGGGCAGAGACCTTCTGTCACCGATTTGCAACGTTTACGTTTGGATTGTGGAACCATTGTGGCGGGTCTTCGGCGAGAGCGCGGCGCGCGTTGGCGGTATCTGAGGGGGATCCGCGATGGGCCGTTCGTCTGGAGACAGGTTCAGTTGTGGTGAGAGCCATGGGCAGGCCCGGGTTTCAGGTGCTTGGGGGCGGGTCCCGCGTTGACATTGCGCCGTTCCGAGGCAGGTTTGTGCCATGGACAACACTCTTGATCTGAACCGACGGGCGGGTCTGCCCGAAACGCTGCGGGTGCTGGTGGAAGAGATCCCGCGCGACGCATGGGAGGCGCATCCAGAGTTTGGCGGGCTTGTGGCCTTCTGGCTGGAGCGTCACGCCGGATTTCGCAGGATCTGCGAGGTTCTGCGCCGCGATGCCGAAGCAGCGGCGGATGGCACGATTGCGCCTGAACAGATGCAGGCGCGGCTTGGTCGCTACGGGAACATGCTGGTGCAGGAGTTGCACGGGCATCACCAGATCGAGGACATGCATTACTTTCCCATCCTGAAGACGCGGGATCCGGCACTGGCGCGTGGCTTTGCGATCCTCGACCGGGACCATCACGCGATGGATGGCCTGCTGGCGCGGTTTGCCGAAGGCGCAAACGGGGTCTTGCGCGGGACCGGTGAGGCAGGCGCGTTCCGAGAAGACCTTGCCGGGTTCGAAGGGCTTCTCTTGCGGCACCTCGCCGATGAGGAGGACCTGATCGTGCCGGTCATCCTGAAGCACGGGTTGGACGGGTTGCACTAGACGGCGCTGTCCGGGCGCGCGGGGTGAACCCCGCGCTACGTCGGTTGCGCAGGTTGAGAGGTTCTTGTCACCCGCCCATCGTGGTGCAGTCTGGCGATGGGCGCTGTCTCGGCGCAGGCGCGGAAAGCTTCGACTGCGGGTGCGGCAGCTGCAAGGTCGAACGTGATCTGCTGGGCGCCCAGAATGGCCGTCGCCGTTGCATTGTATTGCAGACCGTTCAGCACATTGCCAAAGCCGCTGTCCGTCACGGACACGCGCGCGCCGTCTATCTGGTGGCGTGGTGTGGAAATGGTGGGGCCGTTGGGTGCGAAGGCGATGGCGAACACGGGCGCGGGTGCCCATGGGGTGCCGGGCCGGGTGAGGGTGATGGCGTAGTCCTTGCTGCCCGGATCGTAAGTGACGGTTACTGCGATCTCTGCCTCGATCTGTTCAATCGTGCAGATGGGGGTCGGTGAAAACGTCCAGGCCGCAGCGCCGTGCGGGGCGCTGAGCGTGAGCACAAGTCCGAGGATCTGTCGCCAATCAGTCATACCCCGGAGTTAGTGCAGAGAGGGATCCGGCCAAGGTGTGGTCTTTGTA
The DNA here is from genome assembly GCA_042088665.1 of Sagittula sp. Taxonomy (GTDB): domain Bacteria; phylum Pseudomonadota; class Alphaproteobacteria; order Rhodobacterales; family Rhodobacteraceae; genus JBELMB01. The sequence goes on along the minus strand of JBELMB010000002.1, from coordinate 31,254 downwards.
TCCTAGACAGACGGCGCTTGGACGTTGACGATTTCGACCTCTGTCTGCCAGTCGTTGCAGGCCCGGGCCAGTTGCTCTGGCAGGGGCGCATCCGTGATCAGCAGGTCGATTTGTGACAGCGAGGCCACCCGCACAGGCGCGGTGCGCTGCAGCTTGGACTGGTCGGCCACAAGGATGGCGCGGCGTGCATGGCGCAGCAAGGCCTGGCTCACGCTGACCTCCTGCATGTCATAGTCGAGCACGTCGCCCTCTGCATCCAGCGCCGAGCAGCCGATCACGGCGAGGTCGAACTTGAACTGGCGGATCGTTTCCACGGCAAGCGGCCCGACCAATCCACCATCAGCCCGCCGCAGCGTGCCGCCGGTCAGGGTCACCGCGCACCCCGGGTGCGCGGCGAGGATCTGCGCGACGTTCATGTTGTTGGTCACAACCATCAGCGGGTCATGTGACAAGAGCGCCTGCGCCACCGCCTCTGTGCTGGTGCCGATGTTGAGAAAGACGGCGCTGTCCGCCGGGATGCGCGCGGCGCAGGCCCGCGCGATGGCGGTCTTTGCGCCGATGTTCAGGGCGCGGCGGGCCTCGTAGGCGATGTTGGCGGTGCCCGAGGGCAGCACCGCGCCGCCATGCACCCGCTCCAGCCGTCCGGCCTCTGCCAGATCGCTCAGATCGCGGCGGATGGTTTGCAGGGTGACGCCGAAGTGTTGCGCCAGATCTTCGACGCTGACCTGGCCTTCGCGGCGGGCAAGGGCGAGGATTTCCGGATGGCGGATGCTTTGGGACAAGGGGATGCTCGGTTTTGGCGGGTTCTACATCGATGATACGTGGGTTCGCGCATAATCGAAAGCACATCGCTTGCGAAAATGCGCGAATTCTGGCAAAACGCGCGTGAAAACGAAGGAGACTCAGCCATGACGCAGGACGTCAGTGACCTTTTCATCATCGGTGGCGGCATCAATGGCTGTGGCATCGCGCGGGATGCAGCCGGGCGGGGGCTTTCGGTGACCTTGGCAGAGAAGGCCGATCTTGCCTGGGCGACCTCGTCTTCGTCGACCAAACTGTTTCACGGCGGGCTGCGCTATCTCGAGTATTTCGAGATCCGGCTTGTGCGTGAGGCGTTGATCGAACGCGAAGTCCTGCTGCGCGCGATGCCGCATATCAGTTGGCCGATGCGCTTTGTGCTGCCGTATCACAAGGACATGCGGTTTGAATCGAACACGCCGACGTCGCGCATTCTCGGGCGTGTCATGCCGTGGATGAAAGGGCGGCGACCCGCGTGGCTGATCCGCTTTGGCCTGTTCCTTTATGACCATCTGGGGGGCAGAAAGATATTGCCCGGCACCACCACGGTTCAGCTGAAAGGCAGTCCGGAAGGCGCGCCGCTTCAGGATCGTTTCGAGACGGCGTTCGAGTATTCCGACTGCTGGGTCGAGGATTCCCGCCTTGTGGTGCTGAACGCGCGGGACGCGGAGGCGCGTGGCGCGCAGGTGATGACACGGACCGAAGTGCTGTCGGCGCGGCGGGATGGGGATCTTTGGCAGATCACCACGCGCGATGCCGAAACCGGAGAAGAGCGTCAGCACGCGGCGCGGATGCTGGTGAATGCGGCGGGCCCCTGGGTTGGCGATGTCTTGCAAAGCCGGATCGGCGTGAACGCGCGCGAAGGCGTGCGGCTTGTGCGCGGCTCGCACATCGTGGTGCGCAAGCATTACGATCACGACAAGTGCTATTTCTTTCAGGGCACTGATGGGCGCATCATCTTTGCCATTCCCTACGAGGGAGAGTTCACCCTGATCGGCACCACGGATGCCGATCACAGCGCGCCGGATAGCAAGCCGGAGTGCACCCCGGAAGAAGAGGCTTATCTTCTCGATTTCGCCAACCGGTACTTTGCAGAACCGGTGACAGCGCAGGATGTTGTCTGGCGGTATTCCGGCGTACGGCCTCTGTATGATGACGGGGCAGAGAATGCCTCGGCTGCGACGCGGGACTATGTGTTGAAGGTGGACGCGCAGGGCGCGCCTTTGCTCAGCGTCTTTGGCGGCAAGATCACCACCTATCGTCGGCTTGCTGAAAGCGCGATGGAACAGATCGCAGAGCAGCTGTCGGTGAAAAAGGGCGACTGGACCGCCGGTGTGCCGCTGCCGGGGGGGGATTTTCCCGTCGATGGGGTGCCTGATCTGCTGGAAGGGCTGTTGACCCGCTATCCGTTCCTGACACGCGTCTGGGCGCAGCGCCTCGTGCGGGCTTACGGGACTGAGGCGCACGTGGTTCTGGGGGATGCGCAGAGCGAGGCCGGCCTTGGCCAGATGTTTGGCGCAACACTGAGCGAGGCAGAGGTGCGCTGGCTCATGAGCCATGAATATGCGCGGTCCGCGGAGGATGTCGTCTGGCGGCGCAGCAAACTGGGACTGCGCATGAGCGCCGAAGAGATCAACGCGCTGGACGGCTGGATGAACGGGGTGCGGACGTCCGAAGCAGCCTGACCGACAAAGCACGGTTGAGCGCCCCGTCCGGTGGGCCGTGGTCTTGATCCCGATTGAACGGGGCCGACTGGGGCCGACTGGGGCTGACTGGGGCGCCGCGCTTCGTGACCACGGAACATATCCCGCCGGTGACCTGTGAAATTGACAGGTTCAACCGTCAAATATGCGTGACGATGCTCTGACGCTGGCACATCGGGAGGTTTGAAACCGGGCCGGGACTTGCTATCACCAAGCGACCTTACGGAGGGGAGGGCCGCAGGGTGTTGGAGTTTTCGCACAACGCTGCCCTTGTGGCGGCGGCACTGGCCATTGCGCTCATGGCGGGATTTACCGGGCTGTCCCTGACGCGGGGGGCCTCGAGCCAGGGCTTGGCGCAACGCAAGATGACCGTGGCTCTGGCCGCCGTGGTGCTGGGGGGCGGCATCTGGTCGATGCATTTCGTCGCCATGTTGGGCCTGCAACTGCCGATCCTGTTTTACTACGACGGGTTGGTGACGCTGGTTTCGGCCCTGATCGCCATCCTGATGGTGGGACTGGCCCTTTTGATCCTGCATTTCCGCGCCCGCACGCGGCTGAGCATGGCTGCCGCCGGCTCCGCGGTGGGGTTGGGCATCGTTGCGATGCACTACGTGGGGATGCTTGGGATGGAATTGTGCCGACCGGTGTTTTCCGGCTTTGGCATTGCGGTGGCGCTGGTGGCCGCGATTGCGTTGTCGATCCTCGCTGTCGTGATCGCCTATGGAGCGCGGACACGGGGCAATATCCTGCTGGGAACCGTGTGTTTCGGCCTTTCGGTCTGGGCGGTGCATTTCATCGCCATGGCGGGGACCGGGTTCGAGCCGCTCGATGTTGTCAGCGCCGCAGGGCCGACGCTGTCGAACGAAGTGCTCGCGATGGGGGTGACGGTCGCCGCCTTTCTCATCAGCGGCGCGTTCTTGTTGACGGGTGTCACCTTTATCGGGCCTGCCGAAACATCTGCTGTTGCTCCGCAGGCCTTTGGCGAGGCGAGCCTTCCCTACGGCGACCTGTCTCATGAGCCAGTGCGCAAAGGATCCGGCGATCAGGCAGAGGGCGTCGCAGCAAACGAGGCTGCAGATCCTCATGACCCTCCCCTGCCCGATGCGTTAACGGTGCCCTTCGAGAAGGAAGGGCGCACCCAGTTCCTTGATCGGGGCGCCATTGCGGCAGTGCGGGCAGAAGGGCACTACACCATCCTGTACAGTGGACCGGACAAGCTGTTTTGCCCCTGGTCGATATCAGAGGCCGAAACCCGTTTGTGCACGGGGCATTTCATCCGGGCGCACCGCAGCTACCTGATCAACCCGGCCTATGTGACCGAGTTCAAGCGCACCAAGGACACGGGGGCGTGCTATTTCGACGGGGTAGAGGCCTTGGCCAAAGTGCCGGTCAGCCGGTCCCGCCTGCCGCAGGTGCGGGACGCTCTCGGCGTGTGAGTTGATGCTGTCGCCCTCGATGCCTTTGAGGTTTCTTGGAGGTGTTGGCGGCCCGTGTCTGAGGTCTGCGCCTTGGCTGGTCTGGAGCGGTGTGTGCCGTCCATGAGATCGCGGTGCCCAATGCCCGGCGATCCAGTGGGGGTTTCACACCCCCACGCCCCCGTGGAGTATTTCTGAAACAAAGAAGCAGGGGAAAGGTGCCTTGGGTGTTCGACGGGCCTTGAGGTCGGGTGTTGATGAATTGGGGTCGTCGCAACTCGTGCAGCCTATTCGCATTTCGTGCACGCAGGCCTGTTTTTCATGGCTCTTGGGTTGGTTGCTGCGGCGGGCTGTCACACCCTGTCGTCAAGACCGCGCCCGGAGACGGCGTGGCGTGTGAAACTGCGCCCCAAAACGGCGTGGCAAGGGAGGACATCATGATACCAGCCGGGTTCGAGTACCATCGACCCGCCGACGTCGCGTCGGCACTCGCCATTCTGCAAGCACATGGAGACGACGCGCGCGTCATCGCAGGCGGTCACAGCCTGATCCCGATGATGAAGCTGCGCATGACGGATCTGGGGCATTTGATCGATTTGCAGGACATCGCTGGCCTGCAGGGCATCGAGGTGGGCGCGGAGGCCGTAACCATCGGTGCCATGACCACGCAGCACGCGTTGATCACGCATGCCGGGCTTGGTGCGAAAGTGCCCTTGATCCGCGAGGCCTCCTTGCAGATCGCGGACCCGCAAGTGCGCTATGTCGGCACGATTGGCGGCAATGTGGCCAATGGCGATCCGGGCAATGACATGCCCGGTCTCATGCAGTGCCTTGATGCCAGCTATACGCTGGAGGGGCCTGAGGGCACGCGCGAGGTGAAGGCGCGGTCGTTTTACGAGGCAGCCTATTTCACGGCGCGTTCGGACGAGGAGATCCTGACCCGGATCACGCTGCCGTTGACCGGCGCGATGTCCGGCATGGCGGGCTACGCCTATGAAAAGCAGAAGCGCAAGATCGGTGACTATGCCACTGCGGCGGCGGCTGTCCTGATCGGTGGCGGGCAGGCATCTGTTGCGATGACGAACCTGTCGGACACACCGGTCTGGTCGGCCGCGGCGGGTGAGGCGCTGGCCTCGGGCGATGTTGAGGGCTGTGTCACCGCGGTCATGGGAGCCATTGACCCGCAGGACGACATGAAGGGGCCCATCGCCTTCAAGAAACACGTGGCCGCAGTGGTTCTGCGCCGCGCCATTGCACGCGCACAGGAGCGGTCGGCATGAGCAAGATGCACGTCAAACTGAAGCTGAACGGGCAGGACGTCGAGGGTCTGGCAGAGCCGCGCACCCTGTTGATCCATTTTCTGCGGGAGAACCTGAATGTCACCGGGCCGCACATCGGTTGCGAGACCTCGCATTGCGGGGCCTGCACGGTGGACATGGATGGCAAATCGGTGAAATCCTGTACGGTCTTTGTGGCCCAGGCCAATGGCGCGGATGTCACCACGGTGGAGGGGCTGGTCAACGAAGACGGCTCTCTGGGTGTGATCCAGGAGATGTTTCGCGAACACCACGGGCTGCAGTGCGGTTTTTGCACGCCGGGGATGATCACCCGCGCGCACCGGCTGCTGCAGGAGAACCCGACCCCCACCGAACAGGAGGTCCGGTTTGGCATGGCGGGCAACCTGTGCCGGTGCACCGGCTATCAGAACATCGTCAAGGCGATCCTCGCTTCGGCAGATCAGCTCAATGCGCAAAAGGAGGCTGCGGAATGAAGGACGAGGTTCAAACCCCCGAAGACCGTGCCGCCAAGCTGAAGGGCATGGGCACCTCGCGCAAGCGCGTCGAGGATGTCCGGTTCACCCAGGGCAAGGGCAATTACGTCGATGACATCAAGCTGGACGGCATGCTGTTCGGTGACTTCGTCCGGTCGCCTTATGCGCATGCGCGGGTGGTCAGCATCGACACTGAAGCGGCGTTGAAAGTGCCCGGCGTGTTGGCCGTGCTGACCGCTGCGGATCTTGAGCCGCTTGGCCTGCACTGGATGCCGACGCTGGCCGGTGACAAGCAGATGGTTCTTGCGGACGGCAAGGTCCTGTTTCAGGGGCAGGAAGTGGCCTATGTCGTGGCGACGGATCGCTACGCGGCAGCGGATGGCGTCGAGGCGGTCGTGGTCGAATACGACGATCTGCCTGTTGTGGTCGATCCCTTCAAGGCGCTCGAAGATGATGCGCCGATCCTGCGCGAGGACATCAAGGACCGCACTGAAGGCGCGCATGGTCCGGTGCGGCACCCCAACCACATCTTTACCTGGGAAGCGGGCGACAAGGAGGCCACCGAGGCGGTGATGTCCGGGGCCGATGTGGTTGCCGAAGAGATGATCTACTACCATCGCACCCATCCCTGTCCGCTGGAGACCTGCGGCTGCGTTGCGTCGATGGACAAGGTGACGGGCAAGCTGACGCTGTACGGCACGTTCCAGGCACCGCACGCGATCCGCACGGTGGTCTCGCTGATCTCTGGTATTGCAGAGCACAACATCCGGGTGATCTCTCCGGATATTGGCGGTGGCTTTGGCAACAAGGTGGGGGCCTATGCGGGCTACGTCTGTTCCGTCGTGGCGTCGATCGTGACGGGCAAGCCGGTGAAATGGGTGGAGGACCGGCAGGAGAACCTGCTGTCGACCGCTTTTGCGCGCGACTACTGGATGCAGGGCAAGATCGCGGCCACCAAGGAGGGCAAGATCACCGGGCTCTGGTGCCACACCACGGCGGATCACGGTGGATTTGACGCCTGCGCTGATCCGACGAAGTTTCCCGCCGGGTTCATGAACATCTGCACGGGGTCCTATGACATCCCGACCGCCTATCTGGCGGTGGATGGTGTCTATACCAACAAGGCGCCGGGCGGTGTGGCCTATCGCTGTTCGTTCCGGGTCACCGAAGCGGCCTATTTCATCGAGCGCATGATCGAGGTGCTCGCGATCAAGCTGGACATGGATGCAGCAGAACTGCGCCGGATCAACTTCATCAAGAAAGAGCAGTTCCCCTACCAGTCGGCTCTTGGCTGGGAATACGATTCAGGGGATTATCACACTGCCTGGGACAAGGCGCTGACCGCCGTTGGCTATGATGCGCTGCGGGCAGAACAGGCGCAGCGGGTCGAGGATTTCAAGGCCGGCAAGACGCGCAAGCTTCTGGGGATCGGACTGACGCATTTCACGGAGATCGTGGGCGCGGGGCCGGTGAAGAACTGTGACATCCTTGGTTTGGGCATGTTCGACAGTTGCGAGATCCGCATTCACCCGACGGGCTCTGCGATTGCGCGGCTGGGCACGATCAGCCAGGGGCAGGGGCATGCGACGACCTTTGCGCAGATCATTGCCTCTGAAATCGGTCTGCCGGCGGATGACATCACGCTGGAAGAAGGCGACACGGATACCGCGCCTTATGGCCTGGGCACCTATGGTTCGCGGTCTACGCCCGTTGCCGGGGCGGCCACCGCCATGGCGGCGCGCAAGATCCGGGCAAAGGCGCAGATGATCGCGGCCTACCTGATGGAAGTGCATGACAACGACGTTGAATGGGACGTGGATCGCTTTTCGGTCAAGGGCGCGCCGGAGCGGTTCAAGACCATGAAGGAGATCGCATTTGCCGCCTACAATCAGGCGATCCCGGGGCTGGAGCCGGGTCTGGAGGCGGTGAGCTACTACGATCCGCCGAACATGACCTTTCCTTTCGGCGCCTATATCTGCGTCATGGAGATCGACGTGGACACGGGCGAGCACGATGTGCGGTCGTTCTATGCACTGGACGATTGTGGCACGCGGATCAATCCGATGATCATCGAGGGCCAGGTGCATGGGGGGGCCACAGAGGGATATGCCATCGCGATGGGGCAGGAGATCGCCTATGACGAGATGGGCAACAACATGTCCTCTACGTTGATGGATTTCTTCTTGCCGACGTCCTGGGAGACGCCGCATTTCACCACCGATCACACGGTGACACCCTCGCCGCACCATCCGATCGGTGCCAAGGGTGTTGGCGAAAGCCCCAACGTGGGGTCTGTGCCGGCGTTTTCCAACGCGGTGCATGATGCCTTTCGCGCGTTCGGGCTGGTGCAAAGCCATATGCCGCATGACCACTGGCGGATCTGGAAGATTGCCGATGGGCTGGGGATGCACGGCTGAGGATGCGGTGCTGGCGCGCAAGCGCGCCTTGACCTGCCGGGGAGGGCGTTGCCCTCCCCGACCTTTTGGTTTTGGTGGTGGAGGCTTTGCCTCCCCCACGCCCCCTCCAGAGTATTTTTGAAACAAAGAAGCGGCAGATGGCTTTTGAAGACGTGAAAGCGCGGTTGGCGGCGCAGGGATATGTGGCGGGTGATGATCTGGCGATGGCGCTGCATCTTGCGTTGACGCTGGGGCGGCCTTTGCTGATCGAGGGACCTGCGGGCGTTGGCAAGACAGAGATCGCCAAGGCGCTTGCGTCGGCAGAGGACGCACGGTTGATCCGCTTGCAGTGCTATGAGGGGTTGGACGCCGGGCAGGCCATCTACGAGTGGAACTATCAGCGGCAACTGCTTGCGATCCGGGCTGAGGGTGTGCGCGAAGAGGCCTTGTTTTCCGAAGCGTATCTGCTGAGGCGTCCGCTGCTTGAGGCGATTTCGCAGAGCGCGCCGCCGGTTTTGCTGATCGATGAGATCGACCGGGCAGATGAGGAGTTCGAGGCCTATCTGTTGGAGATCCTGTCGGAGTACCAGATCACGATACCCGAGCTTGGCACGGTCAAGGCTGTGTCGCGTCCCGTGGTGATCCTGACGGCCAACGGCACGCGGGATCTGTCGGACGCGCTGCGACGGCGGTGTCTGTATGTCCATGTGGATTATCCGGACATGGCGGCGGAACTGGCGATCCTTGAGGCGCGGGCACCCGGGCTGGCACCGCGGCTGGCACGTCAGATTGTTGGTGTCGTGCAGGCGCTTCGGCGTGAGGACCTTGAGAAGAAGCCCGGCGTGGCTGAGATGCTGGATTGGGCCGCGGCGCTGTCCGGTCTTGGGGTGAATGACCTGACCGAGGACCGATTCGCTTTGCAGGCGACGCTGGTCTGCCTGCTCAAGACCGCCGCCGACCGCGCGGCAACCCCGCCTGAGGTCATGGACCGGCTGGTGGGGAAAGTGGCCTGATGCAGGTCACGCGCTTTCCTTCCCGTGCCGACGGGGTGGCGGATCGGTTGGCGGGGTTTATCGCGCATCTGCGGGGCAATGGCCTGCGCGTGGGGCCTGCCGAGACACGCGCCGCGCTGGAGGCGCTGGGCGCTGTACAAGCCAGTGACCCAAGCGAGACGCGCCTTGCGCTGAAGGTTTTGCTGTGCCCCGATCAGGAGGTCTGGCGCGGGTTCGACGATCTGTTCGATGCCTATTGGTTCAACGCGGGCAAGACGCGGGTGGACAAGGCGCAGGCGAATGTGCGCCGTCAGGCCGCGCGGCCCAAGCTATGGCAGCAGCACTTTGACGACGACAGCGGCTCCGATGGGGACAGTCCGGCGGAACAGATGCCGGGTGACGGCGATGGCGATGCAGAGGGCACTGACGGGCGTCTGATCGCCACACGGTCAGACAGTTTGCGCAAACGTGATCTGCGCGAGTTGATGGACGAAGAGAGCCTGCGCGCCGCGGAACGTGCGGCGGAGCTTCTGGCGCGGGCCCTGCGCGACCGGCGGTCCCGGCGGCGCAAGCGGGCGCGGCGGGGGCGGGATCTGGACATGCGGCGGATCCTGCGCGCCTCGCTTGCGCGTGGGGGGGAGCCGCTGGATCTGTACCGACTCAAACGGCCTGAGCGGCCCATGCGGATCGTGGTTCTGGCAGATGTCAGCGGCTCCATGACCGCCTATGCGCGGGTGTTTCTTGCCTTTGTCAAAGGCCTCGTTTCCGCGGATACCGAAGCCGAGGCGTTCTTGTTTCACACGCGGCTGATGCGGATCACCTCTGCGCTGAAGGATCATGACACTCTGCGTGCGGCGGGGCGTCTGAGCCTGATGGCAGAAGGGTTCGGAGGCGGCACCGACATTGGCGGTGCGCTGCGGCAGTTTTGCGATCAGCATGCCGGGCGCGTTCTGAACGGACGCAGCGTTGTCATCGTGCTGAGCGATGGCTATTGCACCGGGCGCCCCGAGGCGCTCGCCGAAGGGTTGGCGCGGATCCGCAAGACCGCGCCGCGCATCATCTGGCTGAACCCCTTGATGGGCTGGGCAGGGTACGCGCCCGTCGCGGGGGCGATATCCGCTGCGCTGCCGCATCTGGATGCGCATCTGCCCGCCAACACCATAGAGGCTCTGGCCGCGCTGGAGCCTGAATTTGCGAAATTGTGAGGACACCCATGGGACGCTTTGACATCTTCGACAGCATTGACGACCTGCGCCGAACGGGCGCGCCGTTTTGCGTGGCGACCGTGGTGCGGACGGCGGATGTGACCTCGGCCAAGGCGGGGGCCAAGGCCGCTGTGACTGCACAGGGCGAGATCATCGGGCACCTTGGTGGGGCCTGCGTGCGCCGTGCCGTGGTTGCGGCGGGACAAGCGGCGCTGGCCTGTGGCGAGACACGGATGATCCGGGTCAAGCCGTCGGACAAGGTCGTGACCATGGTCGATGACGACGGCGCGCAGGTGTTCAAAAGCGGCTGCCCCTCAGGCGGGACGGTCGACGTGCTGATCGAGCCCTATACCTTGCCGCCGCGGCTTGTGGTCTTTGGCACAACACCGATCAGCCGGGCGCTCGCGGGGCATGGTGTCTTGGCGGGGTACCGCGTGGTCGTGCATCAGGATCTCGGGTTTGACGGTGCGGCGCAGGTCTTTGACGGGCAGGATCTGGCCGGGCTGGATCTGCAACCGACCGATTTTGTCGTGGTGGCCAGCCAGGGCGCGCAGGATCTCGCCAGTCTCAAGGCGGCGCTGGACAGCCCGGCGGTGCGGGTGTCCATGGTGGCCTCCCAGCGCAAGGCAGAGGCGCTTGTCGCCAAGCTGTCAGCGCAGGGCGTGCCCGCGGACCGCCTTGCGCGGTTGAAATCCCCGGCAGGGCTGGATCTGGGCGGGATCGACCCACAAGAGATCGCGGTATCCGTCATGGCGGAGATCGTCCTGTGGCGCAACGCGGACCGGGCAGCCGCCGCGGCGACGCTGACAGTCTCTGGCTGACCCGGCCGTGGGGCAAGCAGGCCTCGGGCAGAGCGCGCCCGGCGGTGAACGGGACTAGACGCTGACAACCCCGTGGTCGCGCACGCTCTCCATGGAGACATATGTCGAGGTGGACGCAAGGTTGGGCAGACGCGAGATCTGTTCGCCCAGCACCCTGCGATAATCGCGAATGTCACGGGTGCGCACTTTCACCAGATAGTCAAAGCCACCGGCAATCATGTGGCAGGATTCGACCTCCGGAATATTCCGGATTGCGGCGTTGAAAGCTGCAAGCGACTGTTCGCGTGTGTCGGTGAGCTTGACTTCGAGGAAGGCGACATGCTCACGCCCGAGTTTCGCGGCAGAAAATTCGGCCCGGTAACCAGTGATGATCCCCAGCGCCTCCATGCGTTTCACACGCGCTGTCACGGGCGTCTTTGACAAGCCAACCTGCTGTCCAAGCGCGGTCATTGAAATGCGTCCCTGCGTGGCGAGCACCGCAAGGATCCGATGGTCGATCGAGTCGAGCTCTGAACTGCTTTCCATTCAAATGGCCTATTGAGCGGTAGAATTTTGGTCGGTTCGTCTTTGGATTCCACGAGTACGGGAAATCTGACCTCGCGAAAAGGCCTATCCTGAGCGCATTGGCGCAAGGAGGCAGACCATGTCTGAACGTGTTGGCACTTGGGATCGGAACAAACGCCGGGACGAGGCGGAACTGCTGCAGGACCTGATCGCCGCGGCGGATCTGGATGCTGCGGCCCGCAGGGCGATCGTGGAGCGCGCCACCGATTTGGTGTCGCAGATCCGCGCCCGGGCACATCCCGGCCTGATGGAAGTTTTCCTCGCGGAATATGGCCTGTCGACCGATGAGGGCGTCGCCCTGATGTGCCTTGCGGAGGCGCTGCTGCGCGTGCCGGATGCGGCCACCATTGATGCACTGATCGAAGACAAGATTGCCCCGTCCGACTGGTCGGCGCATCTGGGGCAGTCCAGTTCGCCGCTGGTCAATGCCTCCACCTGGGGGTTGTTGCTGACCGGGCGGGTGCTGGACACCGGCGCGCCGGGGATCGCGGGGACGCTGACCACGATGATCCGCCGCCTCGGAGAGCCGGTCATTCGCACCGCCGTCGGGGCGGCAATCCGCCAGATGGGACGGCAATTCGTGCTCGGAGAGGACATCGCTGCGGCCATGCTGCGCGCGCGTGGCAAAGAGGCCGAGGGGTTTACCTATTCCTACGACATGCTGGGCGAAGCCGCGATGACCCGCACCGATGCGTCCCGTTATGCGGCGTCTGACGCTGCGGCGATCTCGGCGATTGCCACAGGCTGCACCTCGGGGGACATGACCGCGAACCCGGGCATTTCGGTCAAGCTGTCGGCCTTGCATCCGCGCTACGAGGTTGCCCAGTCGCGCCGTGTGTTAGGCGAGCTTGTCCCGGTGGTCCGGGATCTGGCGCGGCAGGCAGCGGCAGCAGGCATGGGGTTCAACATCGATGCAGAGGAAGCGGACCGCCTCGCGCTGTCTATGGAAGTGATCGAAGCGGTCCTGTCGGACCCTGCACTGGCGGGGTGGGATGGGTTTGGGGTTGTGGTTCAGGCCTATGGCCGCCGCGCCGGTGACGTGATCGACGGGCTGCACGACATGGCCACGCGGATGGACCGCAGGATCATGGTGCGATTGGTGAAGGGGGCCTATTGGGACACCGAGATCAAGCACGCACAAGTTGCGGGCCTGCGGGATTTCCCGGTGTTCACGCGCAAATCTGCCACGGATGTCAGCTACATCGCGCTAGTGCGCAAGCTCTTGACGATGACTGACCGGATTTACCCGCAGTTCGCCACGCATAATGCGCATTCCGTCGCTGCGGTGCTGGAAATGGCGCGGGATCTGCCGCGCTCCGCGTTCGAATTCCAGCGCCTGCATGGCATGGGCGACGCGCTGCATGACATTGTTCTTGCAAGCGAGGGCACGCGCTGCCGCATATATGCCCCTGTTGGCGCCCACCGGGACTTGCTGGCCTATCTTGTGCGGCGGCTGCTGGAGAACGGAGCGAATTCGTCTTTCGTGAACCGGATCGTCGACAAGGAAGTGCCTGCTGCCGAGGTCGCGTGCTGCCCCTTTGACACCGCCATGACGGCAGAGGCATCAGACCTGCGCACCGGGCCGCAGCTTTTTGCGCCAGAGCGGGAAAACGCCCAAGGGTTCGACCTGTTTGACCGCATCGAGTTGGCGCATGTCATGGCCCGTCGGACTGCGGTCTCAGGGCTGGAGGTCGTGCCCTTGCTGGCCTGCCCGGCTGAAATGGATCACGCGGGCGCGCGCCGTGCCCCCATAAAGAACCCGACCACCGGCGAGAGGCTTGGCTGGGTGACATGGGCGAGCGCCGCCGATGTGGATCATGCGCTGGACGCGGCCCAACCGTGGGACGCCGCGCCAGAAGCGCGGGCAGAAATCCTGTCCCGCGCCGCCGACCTTTTCGAAACCGGATTTGGCGAGGCCTTTGCCCTGCTCGCACAAGAGGCCGGGAAGACATTGGCCGATGCGGTGGCGGAACTGCGCGAGGCGGTGGATTTCCTGCGCTACTACGCGGCGCAGTCGCGGGGGTTGTCCGGGGCGCCGCGGGGGCGGTTTGCCTGTATCAGCCCGTGGAATTTCCCGCTGGCGATCTTCACCGGGCAAGTGGCGGCCGCCCTTGCCGCGGGGAATGCAGTGCTTGCCAAACCGGCAGAAACCACGCCAGCCATCGCCGCTTGGGCCGTTGCGCATCTGCATGCCGCAGGTGTTCCGCACAGTGCCTTGCAGCTATTGCCAGGCGAAGGCGCGGTGGTGGGCGCGCGCCTCACGTCTGACGCGCGGGTGAACGGCGTGGCCTTCACCGGGTCGACAGCGACCGCGCGTGCCATTCAGAGCGCCATGGCAATGGCCTGCGCGCCCGGCACACCCCTGATTGCCGAGACCGGCGGGCTGAACGCGATGCTGGTGGATTCCACCGCGCTGCCTGAACAGGCCATTCGCGATATCACCGTCTCGGCTTTTCAAAGCGCGGGCCAGCGTTGCTCTGCCTTGCGGTGTCTTTATGTGCAGGAGGACATCGCGCCTGCCTTCCTCGACCTGCTGAGGGGCGCAATGGATGAGCTGACTCTTGGCGATCCATGGCAATTGGAGACCGATGTCGGTCCGATCATCACCCCGCAGGCGGCGGATGCGATCACCGCTTATGTCGATGCGGCAGAGGCCGAGGGGCGCGTGTTGCACCGGTTGAACGCACCGGGACAGGGGGCTTTTGTGGCCCCCGCGCTGATCGGTGTCACCGGCATCGCAGAACTGAAAGAAGAGGTCTTTGGTCCGATCCTGCACGTGGCGCAGTTCCCTGCGTCAGAGCTGAACAAGGTCATCGCCGATGTGAATGCCACCGGGTATGGGCTGACCTTCGGAGTGCACAGCCGCATTGACGACCGTGTGCAGGCCGTGGCCGAGGCGGTGACCGCGGGCAATGTCTACGCCAACCGCAACCAGATCGGCGCGATTGTCGGCAGTCAGCCGTTCGGGGGGGAGGGGCTGTCCGGAACGGGGCCAAAGGCAGGTGGACCACACTACCTTGCGCGCTTCGTGCATCACGAGGCGCCGCGGCAGGTCGTGGCCGACACCCGCGTGGCCGATGCAGAGGTTGTGGCCAAATCCCTGTTGGCCGTGGCTGAGCGCCCTGTGCAGGCAGAGACAACGCGCCTTCCCGGCCCCACCGGAGAGCTGAACCGGCTTGGTACCTTGCCGCGACCGCCCCTGATCTGCGCCGGTCCGGGCCGCGACGTGGCACAAGCCCAACAAGCGGCGGTCGAGGCGCTGGGTGGGCGGGCTGTTGTTGTCGATGGCCTGCTGACCGCCGCATCCCTGCACAGCTTGCCATCATTCGGGGGGCTGATCTGGTGGGGATCGAAGGACGTCGCCCGCACCTATGCGCAGGCTTTGGCGGCGCGGCCCGGGGCCATCGTACCGCTGATCACCGGGCACCCGGACAAGGCCCATGCCTGTCTGGAACGTCATCTTTGCGTGGACACAACCGCGGCAGGGGGCAATGCGGCCTTGCTGGCCGGGGAACCCGAAACCCGCGTTGCGGCGGAATGATCGCTGTCTTTCAATCGGTGCCTTCGGGCAGGAACAGCGCGCCGGGCAGATAGGCGGCGGGCAGGTCCATGCCCTCGGGCAGATCGCGACCGGTGGGTCCAACTGGGTCTGACAGGTTCAACCGCGGTCCGGTCAGGTGTGATCCGGTCAGGTGTGGTCCGGTCAGGTTTTGTCCGGTCAGGTTTGGTCTGATCTGGGGGGCGGTGCCGGGTGTCAGCGCGACCTCCATGCGGCCCAGAGGGGTTTCCATCACGACGATGCCCGACAGGTCATGCAAACTTGCACAAAGGTCGCCGCGCGCGCGGTTTGTGAGGGCCAAGTCGCACTGGTCGCTTGGCGCTCGCAGGCTCAGGCGCGCCGCCTTGCGCCCGAGGCCGAGATCGACCCAAGGGTCCGATGCGCCGCCAAGCAGCGCGCCCTTGTCCGGGCCAAGATCAGCGCCGCAAGGGGCAAGGGGCGGTCGGCCTGCCTCGCGCTTCACCGCCAGCACAAGGGGCGCGCGCTCGGCCGGGACATCCGGTCCGGCCCATGTGATCGGGCGCGAGGCCTCGTTTATGCGGATCCGCAGCGCGCCGCCGGGGGTGCGCGCGGTCACGGCGTCCGCCTCCATGCCAATGTCGACGGCTTCACCGGCACGGGGTTCGAACACGGTCCGAGCCCCGGGTGGCCCCATGACCCAGCGCCCCTTCCCTGAGGCCAACCGGTCCGCCACCATCGCGCGCAGCGTCCGGGTGTCCAGCGGCAGGCGGCGGAACGACACGCCAAGCCGCGCCAGCCGTGCCGGGATCTGCGCCCAGACGGCATCCCGCCAGAGGGCGGGGGCGCGGCCCCAACGGGCGATCTCTTCGCCGGTGCGTGCGCAGCCGAGGCACCAGCCATGCACCCGGTCAAGCCGGCAGACGCCGGTGCAGGGGCTGGTCAGGGCGGGGGCAAAATGTTCGGTCACTTGGACACTCCGGCAGGTGTTGATGTCATGTTTGTCTGCGTCCCAGAAGCCAGACGAAGAAGAGCCCGCCCACCAGCCCCGTGACGATCCCGATGGGCATGTCCTCGGGGGCCATGATGGTGCGGGCGACGATGTCGGCCCAAAGCAGGAAGATCGCGCCGATCAGCGCGGACGTGGGCAGAACTCGGGTGTAGTCGCCGCCCACCAGCATGCGGACGATGTGGGGGACCATCAGGCCGACAAAGCCGATGATGCCCGAAAACGCGACCATGACGCCGGTGATCAAGGCGCCAACGACAAAGACGATGAGGCGAAAGCGCGCCACCGCGATGCCAAGGGTGGCGGCGGTTTCATCCCCGACGGTCATCGCGTTGAGCGCAGCGGCGCGGCTCATCAGCCAGGCCCCGCAGGCAAGCAGGATGACCAGCGGGTAGACCAACTGGTCCCACTGCGCGAGCCCCAGCCCCCCCAGCATCCAGAAGACAACCGTATGGGTCGCGCGGGGATCGCCCAGAAAGATCAACACATTGGCACCGGCCATCACGATGAAGGACACGGCCACACCAGCCAGAACCAGACGGTCTGCACTGGTTGCATTGGCGAGATGCGAAACGCTCAGCACGATGGCCGTGGACATCAGCGCCCCAAGGAAGGCCAGCAAAGGCACGGTCAGCAGCCCGATGAACAGCCCGGTATGCAACAGCGCGAGGATCGCGCCAAAGGCGCCGCCGGAAGAGATCCCCAATAGGTGCGGATCGGCCAGCGGGTTGCGCGTGACCGCCTGCAGGGAGGCCCCCACCATCGCCAGCCCGGCCCCCACCATCATCGCCAGCAGCGCGCGCGGGAACCGGATGTTCCAGACGATGGCCTCGCGGCCCTTTGACCATGTCGCGGGAACGGCGTCCGGCCAGATCTTGTTGGCCAGAACGCCCCAGACCGTGCCCGCGGGCACCGCAACGGCGCCCACGGAAATCGCGAACGACAGCGAGACCGCCAGCACGGCCAGACAGGCCGACACTGTCAGGGACAGCCGGCTCATGTGCAGGCGGGCGGCGGTCTCGCGCATCGGTTATTCGCCCCAGAAGCCTTCGGCGAGGGTCTTGACCGCCTTGATGTTGCGCGGGCCGGGGGTGGCCTCGACGTAAGCCAGCGTGACGAAACGGTCATTCCTGACCGCGTCCATCTCGGCAAAGGCGGGGTTGGTCATCATGAACTCACGCTTTTGCGCCGCGGTGACTTCGCCATAGTTCACGATGACGATGGCCTCGGGATTGCGCTCGACCACTTCTTCCCATGTGACGTTTGCCCAGCTCTTTTCGAAATCGTCCATGATGTTCACGCCACCGGCGGCTTCGATCAGGGCGGTGGGCATGGCGTAGCGCCCGGCGGTAAAGGGCGCATCCTCGCCGCTGTCGTAGACGAACGCCCGCAGCGGGGTCTCGGCCGGTTCAAACCCGGCGAGGAACGCTTCGAGATCGGCAGAGTAGCTGGTGATCAGGTCTTCGGCCTTGGCCTCTACATCAAAGATCCGGCCGAGGTTGCGCAGGTCGGTGTACATGTCCTCAAGGCTGGCCTTGGGCCTGTCCATGATATGGCTGCAACTTTCGGTCAATTCGTAGACCTTGATGCCAAAGGGGGCCAGCGTGTCAGGCGTGACCTCGCCGCCGACCTTCATGCCGTAGTTCCACCCGGCAAAGAAGAAATCCGCATCGGCGCCCACCAGAACCTCTCTTGAGGGGTACTTGGCGGAGAGTTCAGGCAGCGCCTCGACACCCCCGCGCATCTCCTCGTCGAGGGTCTTCCAGCCAGAGATGCCGGTGTATCCGACCATGCGATCCGCAAGGCCAAGCACCAGCATCATCTCTGTCAGGTTGACGTCGTTGGAGATCGCGCGTTCCGGCGTGGCCTCGAAGGTCACGTCGCGCCCGCAGCTTTGCACGGTCACGTCAGCGAGGGCGAGGCCTGTTGAGCACATAAGCGCAAGGCCGCAGGTCAGGGTTTGCTTCATCGTTGCGTCCTGTTGTTCGGGAGGTGGAAGGTCAGGTAGGGCGTGTTGCTCATGCTCAGATGGTCGCGCCGGGCATGAACGTGAAATGCTTCTGACACCGCGGTCTCGGAGAGCACCTCTTCGGGTGGGCCAAAGCCGAGGGTGCGTCCGCCCTTGAGCAAGAGCACCTCGTCGCAGAGCGTCGCCGCCATGTTCAGATCGTGCAGTGAGGTCACGATGGTCAGCGGCAGGTCGCGGATCAATGCGAGAATTTCCAACTGATGACGGATGTCGAGATGGTTGGTCGGCTCGTCAAGGATCAGGATCCGGGGCTCTTGCGCCAGTGCGCGGGCCACCATGACCCTCTGGCGCTCTCCGCCGGAGAGCGTGCTCAGAGACCGCTGCGCAAACCCGCCCAGATCCATCCGGGCCAATGCGCTGTCGACAATCTCTGCGTCGCGCGCGCCGGGCGCGCCGCCAAAGCCCTTGCGATGCGGTGTGCGGCCCAGCGCCACGATCTCGCGCACGGTGAGGGCGAAATCGGTGGGCTGTTCTTGCAGCACGGCGGCAATCATGCGCGCGGCGTCTCTCGCGGTCATCTTCCACAGGTCGAGGCCATTGACTTCGATCCGGCCGGTGGACGGTTTGGTAAACCGATAGAGCAGTCGCAAAAGGGAGGATTTGCCCGCACCGTTGGGGCCCAGCACGCCCAGCACGCGCCCCGCCTGAATGGCGAAACTGGTGTGGTGCAGGATGGGTTCGTCGAACCGCCGCGGTGCCCAGCTGACGTTCGTGGTGGCAAGCGTCGCCGCGGTCATAGCGGCGCCGTGTTGCGGGGCAGGGCGATCAGACCCGTCTCACGGCCGGATAGAAAAATGTTCAAACCCATCGAGGCCTCCGCTGACGCGGGGGCGGAAGGGACCAGTTCTGAACACGGGTTGACCCGCTTGTGCCATGTCTTGGACCTCCTGCCGGAACACCCCGTCCGGTTTCGTTGATTGGACAGGCGCCCGAGGACGCCCAAGACGGCAGGTCTCCTGACTCGCGGGTCGCTGCTTTCCCCGGACCTTCCCAAACCCTTGGGTTCAGTGGTTTTTCCGGGGTCGCTCGCCGCTCACAGTTGCGGGGGCAGTCGCGGATTTGATGCGGGCAGGCCCGACCTCACCGTGTTCCCTTTTATCCGTCGAGTCACATGTACTGCGCGGAACCGTCTGGCAGACACGTTTATTGGACGACCCGTCCGGGTCAAGACACGAAACGCCCCGTTTCGGGGCATCGACGGGAAATCGCGGTGTAATCGAGCAGAGATGTGTACCAGAGTGTTTTTGTCAGAAAGGCTTGATCCTTGTCGGCTTCTCTGTAATTGAGTGAAACAGTAAGATTTAAGATATGCTGGAGACTGACATGACCGCAAAAACCTCGATCCTTGCCTTGGTGATTGCCGCAACGGCAACGGGGGCCTTCGCCGAGGGCGAAGTGAACCTGTATTCATCGCGTCACTACGACACCGACGAACGGCTGTATTCCGATTTCACCGAGGCGACGGGGATCACCATCAACCGGATCGAAGGCAAGGCCGACGAGCTGATCGCGCGCATGTCCGCAGAAGGCCGGAATTCGCCGGTCGATGTCTTTCTGACCGTGGACACGGTGCGCATCACCCGCGCCAAGGAATTGGGCCTGCTCCAGTCGATCGAAAGCGACGTGCTGGAACGCAGCATTCCCGCCTATCTGCGCGATGACGACAACCAGTGGTTTGCCTTTTCGCAGCGCGCGCGGATCCTGTTCTATGACAAGGCCGATGTGGCGAACCCGCCGCTGACCTATCAGGATCTCGCAAAGCCGGAATACGCAGGCCAGGTCTGCATCCGTTCGTCTTCCAACGTCTACACGCAGAACATCGTGGCTGCGCTGATCTCCCATCTGGGCGAAGAGGCTGTCGCCGATTGGGCAAAGGCCGTAGTGGACAATTTTGCCCGCAATCCGCAGGGCGGTGACACGGATCAGTTGCGGGGCATCGTGTCAGGGGAATGTGATGTGTCGATGTCGAACACCTACTACTTTGCCCGGGCGATCCGCCGTGATGTCAGCGGGTTGAGCGACAGCCTCGACATGGTCGGCTGGGTGTTTCCCAACCAGGACGACATTGGCGCGCATATGAACATCTCTGGCGCGGGCGTGGCGGTGAATGCCCCCAACCGCGACAATGCAATCAAATTCATGGAATACCTCGCCTCCGAGCAGGCGCAGCAGTATTTCTCTGCCGGAAATGACGAGTACCCGGCGGTTCCGGGTGTCGGTCTCGCGCCGTCGGTGGCCGCGCTTGGGATCTTTCGTCCCGACGCGATCCCGCTGTCTGACATTGCCCAGAACATTGGCGCCGCGCAGCGCGTGCTGAACGCTGCAGGTTGGAAGTAGACGCCGCGGGCATCTGCCTCGACCAAGGCTGACGCAAAACGGCCCAAGACAGGACAAGGCGCGCGGATCAGGCGCGCCTTGTTTGCATCCGGGTCTTCTTGCGCCAGTCACTGACCTGAAGACACAACAGCATGACGGGGATCAGCCCGATCGCCGCGATCATCAGGCTGGGCACCGCAGCACCTTCGAGACGCTCA
This sequence comes from Sagittula sp., assembly GCA_042088665.1. Taxonomy (GTDB): domain Bacteria; phylum Pseudomonadota; class Alphaproteobacteria; order Rhodobacterales; family Rhodobacteraceae; genus JBELMB01. The sequence continues at coordinate 10,500 of JBELMB010000002.1, read as the reverse complement.
TCCGACGCCAGCCGAAAGGCGTGTACGGCCAGCGTGTCGTGGTTGAAGGGCCGCAGGATCAGCGTCGCAGGCAGTTCCTTGACCGTGTCGACAAAGACGATCAGCAGCGCGGTCAACAGGCTGGGCCGCAGGATCGGCAGGTGGATCTCACGCACTGTGGCCCATGTGCTGCGCCCCAATACCCGCGCGGCGGCGTCGGTATTCGTCGTCACCGTGGACAGACCGCTGTCATAGGCGCCAATGGCGGCGGCGAGAAAGCGGACCATGTAGGCGGCAATCATCAGCCAGATCGATCCGGTGATCAGCAGCCCCGTGGAGATGTCGAACCATGTCTCCATCCGGGCATCCAGCCAATTGTCGAATTGCGCAAAAGGCACCATCAGCCCCACGGCGATGACGCCGCCGGGCACCGCATAGCCCAACCGCCCGACAAACAGCGACAGCTTTGAGGTGCGGTTGGGCAGAACCCGGTTGAACGTCCCCAAAAGCACCGCAGCCCCGACCGTGACCACCGCCGCAATCCCCGCAAGGTACAGCGAGTTTTGCACAAAGCGGATGTAGCGCGGGCTAAGGATGTCCTGCTCCGACCGCAGCCCCATCAAAAGCAACGCCACCGTGGGTACGATCACCCCCAGCAAGACCGGCAAGGCGCAGGCGATCTGCGCCCCAAGCGCCTTGCGCCCGTCAAGCGGGAAGCGGACGAAAGGTTCCTGCCGTCCCTTCATCGCATAGGTTGCAGCGCCACGGTTGTGTTGTTCCAGCGCTGCGACCAGCAAGGCAAAAGCCAGCAATCCCAGCGCCAGCTGCGCCGCCGCCCCCCGGTCGCCCAGCCCGAACCAGCTCGTGTATATCCCGGTGGCAAAGGTCTGCACGCTGAAATGCGCCACCGTGCCGAAATCCGCGATGGTCTCCATCACCACCAGCAGGGTTCCGGCGGCGATGGCGGGTCGCGCCATGGGCAGCGACACCCGCAGAAAGGCCGCTACGGGCGAGGACCCAAGCGAGCGCGCCGCATAGAACGGCGTCGCCGCCTGCATCCGAAAGGCCGCCCGCGCCAACAGGTACACATAGGGGTACAAGACCAGCGTCAGCATTGCCGCCGCGCCGCCAAGCGATCGGATCTCCGGGAACCAGTAGTCGCGCGGCCCCCAGCCCATCACATGCCTCAACGTGGATTGCACGATCCCGGGATGGTCCAGCACATCCGTATAGGCATAGGCAAGGACATAGGCCGGAAAGGCCAGCGGAATGACCAGCGCCACCTCAAAGAACTTGCGTCCGCGAAACTCCGACGTGACCACCAGCCAGGCGGTGACCGACCCGATCAGAATGCTCCCGGTGGCGACACTGACCACCAGCGCCAGCGTCGTCCACGTATACCGCCACAGCACGGAATCGGCCAGTTGCAGCAGGGTGTCCAGAGTACCCATCAATGCCGCGGCCACGACACCCAGGATCGGCAGCAGACAGACCACCACCACCAATAGCGCCAGCGCCGAGATCACCCGTCTGTCCATGCCGATGCCGCCCCTCAGGTTTCCGTCGCAGGCAGTCTTACGGGAGCAGCCCGCACATGTGTAGGCCTGATTGTTTTGCTAAGGATTGGCGCGTGGTCGCAGTCACCCTCCGTAGAGCCCCGCGCTGCGGGCCCGAAGCTGCACAAGCGCCAGCACCGTGTCGACCGTGGGCGTGGGCGTTTCGGTCAACCGGCCCAACTCCTGCACCGAGCCGACAAGCGCATCGATTTCCATCGGCCGCCCCTGATCCAGATCCTGCCACATGGAGGTACGGTGCGCACCCACCGCGGCGCCCCCGTCGATGCGGCGCTCCACGTCGATCGGGAACTTCACCCCCAGCTTTTCCGCGATTTCCTGTGCTTCCAGCATCATGCCACGGGCCACGGCCCGCGTTCCCGGATCGGTGCACAGGACATCCAGCGTCGCATGGGTCAGGGCGGAAATCGGGTTGAAAGACAGGTTCCCCCAAAGCTTTACCCAGATCTCGTCACGCAAATTTGGCCGCACCGGCGCTTTCAGCCCCGCGGCACCCAATGCCTTGGACAAAGCCACCGCGCGCTCGGACTTCTCCCCCGACGGCTCCCCAAGGGAAAACCGGTTGCCCTCGATGTGCTTGATCACACCTGGTTCGATCACTTCGGCCGCGGGATAGACAACACAGCCCAGCACCCGGTCCGGGCCAAAGCCGTTCCATTGCGCGTCACCGGGATCGACAGAGGCCAGCCGTGTGCCCTCAAGCGGCCCGCCGATCTTGTGAAAATACCACCACGGCACACCATTCACACCGCTCACGATGGTGGTGTTCTCGCCAATCAAAGGCGCCATCTTCCCCACCACTGGCGGCACTGAATGCGCCTTCAGCGTGACGATCACATAGTCCTGCGGACCAAGGTCCTCGGGGTTGTCCGAGGCCGTCACGGAAACCGTCGTCTCTCCGCTCTCTTCGATCAGCCGCAGCCCGTTTTCCTTCATGGCCGCCAGATGCGGGCCGCGCGCCACGAGGCTTACATCGGCACCGGCCTTGGCCAGCTTCACGCCCATGTAGCCACCAATGGCCCCTGCGCCAAAGACACAGATTTTCATATCGTCCTCCCGTCAGGCCAAAAGGGCCCGACCCAGGTCTTCTCTGTTTCAGAAATACTCCCGCCGGAGGCGTCCGACCCGTTCGGCCAGCGCCACCGCAGGAACAGGATCACGCCGGTTCCACAAGGCCCAGTTTCTCGGCCATGCCGATGCGCTGCATCTTGCCCGTGGCGCCCTTTGGGATCTCGTCCAGCACCACGACCCGGCGCGGCACCTTGAAATCGGCCATGCGCGAGGCGGCAAAGTCGCGGATATCCCGTTCGGATGCATCCTGTCCGTCCCGCAGCACCACTGCCGCGGCGACTTCTTCGCCCAGCTTCGGATGAGGCAGGGCAAAGGTGACCACCTGCGCCACCGCCGGGTGGTCCATCAGAACCCCGTCTACCTCCAGCGGCGACACCTTTTCGCCGCCACGGTTGATGATCTCCTTGAGGCGACCGGTCAAACTCAGGAAGCCATCCGCATCAAAGGCGCCCTGGTCCCCGGTGCGGAACCAGCGCTTGCCCTCCGCGTCAAAGAAGTTCTTTGCATTGGCATCCGGGTTGCTCTCATAGCCCGGGGTCACGTTCGGCCCGGAAATGACAACTTCGCCCGTGCCATCCATCAAGTGGTTCTCGGTCTCATGGGCGATCCGGACTTCGGGACCCGCGGCCACGCCGACAGAGCCCGGCTTTTGCAGATCAAGTCGGTTGCAGCACATCTGGTGCGCGGCCTCGGTCATTCCGTAAGCTTCGACCACGGGCGCGCCAAAGGCTGTGTTCAATTGCTCCATGACCTGCGCAGGCAGCGAGGCCGAAGACGAACGCAGGAACCGCAGCGGCGTCGCAGCGATCACCTCGGCATTGCGCGCGGCCCGTGACAGGATCGCCTGGTGCATGGTGGGCACAGCGGTGTACCAGCTTGGCTTGCTCTCGCTCAGCATCGAAAAGAAGTTCAGCGCGTTGAATCCACCGGTGCAAAAGATCGATCCGCCCGCCGACAAGGAGGCCGAAACCGCCGCCAGCAGTCCGTGGATGTGAAACAGGGGCATCACGTTCATGCAGCGGTCCGCAGGCGTCAGCGCAAGGCTGTGCGCGATGTGCTGAGCAGAGGCCGCCACGTTCGACTGCAACAGCGGCACGATCTTTGGCCGGGAGGTGGTGCCGGAGGTGTGCAGGATCAGCGCCACGTCACCGGGTGTGGGCGTGCCTGTGGGGGCCGCGTCGAACGTGCCTTCTGCCTCCAGCCGAAACGCCGCGGCGATCTCGGGATCCTGATGCAGCCAGAGCACCTTCAACTCGGACCGGCGCGCCGCGGCGAGCGCGGGACCGTCATAGCCTGCCTCCAGCACGATGGCCTTGGCTTTGAGATCCTCAAGGTAAAAGATGTATTCGTCTTCGCGGTACGCCGGGTTCAACGGCGCCGTCGTGGCCGCCTGCGCCACGGTGACAAAGGCGGACGCCATCGCGGCACCGTTCGGCAAGACGATCGCCACGCGGTCCTGCGCGCCAATGCCAGCGGCGCGCAGCTGGCCTTCGACGGTTGTGGACAGGTCTCGCAACGCGCCATAGCTCAGCCAGGATTTCGAGGGCGCGCCCAATGCAGGCGCCTCGGCCGGGTGGGAGGCGATCAGGTCTTTCACGGTCAGCATGGTGGTCTTCCTAGGTTTGGGTCGTTGCTGGCGGGAGCCGTCTGGCTGGCGTTGTCCAACTGTCGATATCTGTCCTGTGTCGTCCCGACGGTTGTCGGTGAACACCAGCCAGCCAGGGGCACGCGGCCATCGTCACTCCGCAGGCGTGACATCTTCACGGTACGAGCTGCGCAGGTGCTTCAGCAAGGGCAAGACAAAGAACAGTGCGGCAATCGCCAAAAACGCGGCAGACAGCGGACGTTCGAAAAAGGCCATGACGTTCCCTTGTTCAGCGATAAGCGTCTGACGAAAACTCTTTTCCATCAGCGGGCCAAGCACCAGCGCCAGCACCAGCGGCGCCAGCGGATAGTCAGCCTTGCGCAACAGATAGCCCGCAATACCGAACCCGGCAATCAACCAGACGTCGTGAAGTTTCTGCGAGGGTGCAAAACCGCCCACGATGCAGAGCACCAAAACCAGCGCGCAGAGCACGGTAAAGGGCATCCGCAGCGCCCAGACGAACAGCGGGATCAGCGCGATGTTGATCACGACCGCGGCGAAATTCGCTGTATAGAGCGAGGAAATCAGGCCCCAGACGAAGTCCGGCTGTTCAATGAACAGCATCGGTCCGGGCACGAGGCCCCACATCACCATGCCGCCCAGCAAGAGTGCCGTCGTGGGCGAGCCCGGAATGCCAAGCGTGAGCATCGGCAAGAGCGACCCGGTAGAGGCGGCGTTGTTGGCGGTCTCCGGTGCGGCCACGCCCTCGATATTGCCACGGCCAAAGCTTTCGGGCTTGTCAGAGGTCTGCTTGGCCATGCCGTAAGCCATGAGCGACGCGGGCGTGGCACCCGCCGCGGGCAGCATGCCCACGAAGAAACCCATGAGAGAGCCAAGGCTCATGGTCTTCCAGAGGCGGTTCATCGCCTTCAGGCCAGCGCCCAACTCTCGGAAGGTGATGCGCGCGGGTGTGACCTGCGGCGCGGCCTTCGAGGTTTCGATGGTATAGAGCACTTCGCCGACGCCATAGACGCCGATGGCGAGCACAAGAAAGGAGATGCCCGAATAGAACCCGGGCATATCGCCAAAGATCAGCCGCGGCTGGCCGGATATCAGGTCAAGACCCACGGTCGACAACACCAGCCCGAGGCAGATCATCACGATCGTCTTCAGGACATCATCGCCGCCCAGTCCCACGAAGGTCGTGAAGGCCAGCAACACCAGTGCGAATTCTTCGGCCGGACCAAAGGCCAGCGCCACATCGGCCAGGGGTGCCGCAAAGGCGGTGAACAGCACCACAGAGATCGTGCCCCCCACAAAAGAGGCGACCGCGGCGGCGATCAGCGCCAGCCCGGCCTTGCCCTGCTGGGCCATGGGCCGTCCGTCAAAGGTCGTGGCGACCGCGGTCGAGGCGCCGGGAATGCCCAGCAGCACCGAAGAGACCGCGCCGCCGTACATGGCGCCATAATAGATGGCGGCCAGCAGGATGATCGCAGAGGAGGGCGGCACCACAAAGGTCAGCGGCAACACGATGGCCACCCCGTTGACCGAGCCAAGACCCGGCATGGCGCCGATAAACAGACCGGCGGTCACGCCGAGGATCACAATCATCAGGTTCAGCGGGGACAGGGAGGTTGCAAACCCATCTGCCAGAAGCGCGAGCGTATCCATCAGGCAAACCTCTCAGAAAAACATTGCATAAAGCGGGAAGAACCACGGCTCCGTCACCCCTTTGGGCAAAAGAATTTTCAACGTGGCCTCAAAGAAGAAAAACAGGAACACGGGTACCGCGGTGGTGATCGACAGGGTCAGCACCCAGCCATGGCCGCCGTAGACCTTCAGGTACCACAGCAGGAACATCACCAGCGTCACATAGGCGCCAAGATATGGCATCAGGGCGATCGTCGCGATCAGCGCCCCGCAGACCTTGAGGATGGGCAGGAGCATGGAGCGGTCAAAGGAAAAGCTGGCCTTGGCATCCTCGGCAAAGCTGCGCGCCAGGATCCCGCCCGCGCAGAGCAGCATCACAAGAGACAGCCAGAACGGGAAGGCCCCGCCCCCCGGGCCGCCCGATGCGCCGTTCCATCCGATGGGCAAGGCCACCGCATGCCACATGAAGTACAACGAAAAGGCCATGATGGCCCCGGCAATGATCCGATCCGCGGTCAGCATCTTTTCCCCCTCAACGCCGTTTGGGCGTCATCCAGTCATCCGGTCATAAAAAAGGGGCGGTCCCGAAGGACCGACCCGGTGTCTTGATCGCTGTCGCGGATCAGGAATTGGCTTCCATCTCGTTCAGGATCACGCCGTGCTTGGCACGCTCTTCGAGGAAGTAGGACTGCAGGTCGTCACCGGTCAGCATGTCGGAGACCAGCGCCTTTTCCTTGGTGTAGGTCTGCCATTCCTCGGTCTCGGACAGCTTCATCAGCATGTCCGTGTAATAGGCAACGGCCTCGGCGGGCATGTCCTTGGGCGCAACAAAGGACCGCTGCATCCAGTAAACGATGTCATGGCCCAGCTCGGATGCGGTCGGCACGTCGGGGAAGACGTCAAGACGCTCCGGCGTGAAGGCCACGATCGGGCGCACCTTGCCCGCCTGCCAAAAGCCCATCTGCTCTGCGGGGTTGTTCACGGTCGCGTCGATGTGGCCGCCGACGAGGTTCTTGGCCACGGTGCCGCCGCCCTTGAAGGGAACATAGACGTGCTGGATGCCGAATTCCTTTTCCAGCATCGCGGTCACGAGGCTGTCTTCCTGCCCGGTGCCGGTGCCGCCCATCTTCCACGACCCACCCGCGGCCTTCACGGCGGCGACGTAGTCGTCGAGGGTCTGGATGTCGCTGTCGGCGTTCACCCACAGAACAAAGGTGTCCATGGCCATGCGGGCCAGCGGCTGGAACTCTTCGATATCGACACCGATGTCCGTGCGCAGCGGCGTGGTGTAGTAGGAATTCAAGGTCGCCATGATGACATGCGCGTCGCCTTCCTTGTCCTTCAGGTAGCGCAAGGCTTCTGCACCGGAGCCGCCGCCCTTGTTGATCGGCAGGATCGGCATGTTGGACAGGCGCTCTTTCTGGATGATCGACTGAAAGAGGCGTGCAATGCGGTCTGCGCCACCGCCCTGACCGGCCATGATGACCATTTCAACGGGCTTCTGCGGCTTCCATCCTTCGGCAAAGGCGGGGGCGCCGACAACCATGGCAGCGGTGGTCAGAGCCATCAGGGCCCGGCGAGTGAAAGTGTTACGCATGTTATACCTCCCAGTGAGATTATTGTGATTAAGTCGCGACAAATTGTCGTGTCGTGGCATTCGATGTGGGCGGTTTTGCTGCTTTTGAAGGGTGCGCGCAATATTATTTCGTTTACTTTCGAGTAAACGTGTCAAAAATTGTTGCAACAAGGCGCGTTTTTGTTAATCTTGTTAATCATGCACAAGACACTGATCGGCCCGAAATTGCGGCAGTTGCGCCGTCTGAACAATCACACGCAGGCCGAAATGGCCCGCCGGCTGGGGGTCAGCGCGGCCTATGTCAACCTGTTGGAGAACAACCAGCGCAGTCTCTCTGTTCAGGTGTTGATGTCGCTCTCCGAAGCCTATGGAATCGATGCCAAAACCCTTGTTCAGACCGACGAAGCGGCGCATTTGGCCGATCTGCGCGATGCGGTACGCGACCCGATCTTCACCGCCGAGGCGCCGGACTTGCAAGAGATGCGCGCAGGGCTGGACCACGCACCGCGGCTGGTGGCGCAGTTCCTTCAGCTGCACCGGGACTACCGCGCGCTGGCCGACCGCGTGCAGCACTCCGCCGCCAGCGGAGAGGCGCTCGCCGCTGCACCGCAGCAGGAAGTCGACGCCTTTTTCCGGGCCAACCAGACGCATTTTCCCACGCTTGAACAGGCCGCCGCAGAGATCCGCGGACGAATCGGCGGCACCCAGGACGACATGTACGCGCTTCTGAAACGTCACCTGCGGCTGGAACACGGCGTGCAAAGCACGTTGAAGCAGCTGTCAGAGATGCCGGATGCGCTGATGCAATTCGATGAGGGCGAAGGGCAGGTTCTGCTCTCGGAGGCATTGGACCAAAGCAACCGCAACTTTCAACTTGCCCACGTGGTGGCGCAGATCGAAACCGGCGCGATGGTGCAGCGGATCGTGACAGATGCCGGGCTGGCCAGCGCCGATGGACCCGCACAGCTGGAAGTGGAGCTGTTCAACTATGTCGCTGCGGCGATCCTGATGCCCTACAAGCCCTTCATCAATCTGGTCCGGCTGACGCATCACGACATCGACCGGATTGCCTCGGCGTTCGGGACCAGTTTCGAGCAGGTCTGCCACCGTCTGGTGACCCTGCAGGACCCTGCCGACCGGGGCGTTCCGTTTTTCTTTCTGCGCCTCGACCGGGCGGGCAACGTGACAAAACGGTACAATGGCACCGGTGGACCCCTGGCAGAGCGTGGCGGCACCTGCCCGGTGTGGAACATCCACCGCGCCTTTCAGCAGCCCAGCGTGATCCTGCCACAGTTCATCGAAGCCCCGGATGGGGCGCGGTTCTTTTCGGTGGCACGCACCACGGATCGCCCGGTGTTCTCGTCAAGGACGCAGGATCGTCGTCTGGTCGTGGTGCTTGGCTGCGACGCGGAGCACGCGACCGCGATCACCTATGCGCGGGGGCTGAATGCTCAGGATCCGGGAATATACGCCCGGATCGGCATCGGCTGTCACACTTGCCCGCGTCAAAAATGCGGGCAGCGGGCGCATCAGCCGCTGCACATGGTGTTGAAAGTGGACAGTCACCGGCGTGGAACGACCCGATACGAGAGCTGAGGCCAGGTCCCGTACCGCTGTCCTGTCTCGGGGGCAGGCCGCCCGACCGGGCTTTGTGTTCCGGGCGGTCAGGCCGCTGGTGTTCGCGCCATCAAAAGCCCCACCAACAGCAACCCCGCCGCCAGCGTACAGGCAAAGGCACGCAATGAATTCCACGCGGTCCAGCGCGGCAGGTACACGTCGGTCCAATAGGTACGTGTCGCCGGGGCCGAGAGATCCATCCGCGCGAGTGTCTCGTTCATCGGCACGTTGAAAAAGACCGTCACCGCGAAGCACCCGACCAGATACGTCAGCCCGGCAGATACGATCAGCGTGCGGGCGGTGCCGCTCATCGAGGTGACGCCAAGACCGACCACCACGATCGACACGATGGCCATACCCATAAAGAGCGTCATGAAGATCCAGCGAAAGACCTCCTTGTTGATGACCTGCATCGCTTCGACCCCACCGATGCCGCCGGTATGGGCCAGCGCGCGCATGATGAAGTCGGAAAAGGCCAGAAAGACACCGCCCAGAAGGGCGTAGGCGAGGATGGAGAGTTGCGAGAGCGTAAAGAAGACAGCGGACATATCCGGGTTCCTTGGAAAAATGAGGGAGGAGGGGGAGGCATGTGCCTCCCCAAGGGGTGTCAGGCGGCAGAGGACCATGCGCCAGACGCTGCCGCCGCCGCGGCAAATTCGGTGAAGTCACGCGGCGGGCGGCCAAGGGCGCGCTCCACCCCGTCACAGACCTGCGCATTGCGACCGTCCAGCACTTCGCGGGCGATGGCGGTAAAGACATCCGCCACGAAAGCGCCACCCGTGCGGGCGATGTTGTCGTGGAAGGCCTCGAAGGTGATCGGGATGTGGTGCACAGGGCGCCCTGTCGCCGCGCCCAAGGCCTGCGCCATGTCGGCAAATGTCATCAGGCGCGGGCCTGTCACCTCGTAGAGCGTGTTCGCGTGGCGGTCCTCAGTCAGGGCTGCGACGACCACATCGGCGATGTCATCGATGTCGATGATCGGTTCCTCTATCATGCCGCCGGGCATCGGCAGGACACCGGACAGCACCGGGTCGCGCAGATACCCTTCGGAGAAGTTCTGCGCAAACCACGCGGCCCGCACGAGGGTAAAGTCCATGCCGGACGCGCGCACCACCTCTTCGCCCGCCTTTGCAAAATGCTCGCCGCGTCCGGACAGAAGGACGATCTTTTCCAGACCCGTGGTTTGCGCGGTCTCGACCAGCGCAGAGAGCTTTTCCACCGCGCCGGGGAAGGCGAGGTCGGGGAAATAGGTAACATAGGCTTTCTTGATCCCGGTCAGGGCGGGGACCCATGTGGTCGGGTCTTCCCAGTCGAACGGGATGACTGCGGCGCGAGAGCCGCGGCGCACTGCATGGCCTGCTGCTTCGAGCCGGGATGTGACGCGGGCGCCGGTCTTGCCGGTGGCGCCGATGACGAGGATGGGGTGGGTCGGTTGCATGTTGATCTCC
>JBELMB010000208.1:897-8976 GCA_042088665.1 Sagittula sp. | reverse complement strand
TGTGCTCTTCCGTGTAGCTGGGCAGCGCCACCGCCCAGCCCGCTGCCCGTGCACCCTCGGCATACTGCGTCCAGGCGTCCTTGGAGAGCTTCATCCAGAACCCGCCATGCACAAAGACCACCAGCCCCCGCGGCTTGCCCTGCGGGCCCCCTTCGGGCCAGACCAGATCGAACCGCTGGCGCGCGGCGTCGCCATAGGGCAGATCCGTCTCGACCCTGTGGCTGTCGCGATAGGCCTGCGCATCGGCATGCCAGGCGGCCGGCAAGGCGTCGGACCCCGGGATATGGGCCATACAGGCAAAAGCATCGTCCCAGTCGATCATCGGTCCCTCCCCGCGGTCACATGCCGATCCGCGCCCATCCTGCGCGCAAACGCCCGCCTGCGCCAGAGTGTGTCGGGACGTGGCAGACCACTCCAGCGCTGATCAGACCACTCCAGCGCAGGCCAGACCGCAGCAGCGCAAACCAGACCGCGCCAGCGCAAACCAGTCCGCACCGGCGCTGATCAGTACGGCAGACCGATGTAGTTCTCTGCCAATTCCCGGCGCGCGGTCTCGGAACTGGCGAGATGCTGCAGCGTGGCCTTGCGCATCTGCGCGGCAAAGCTGTCCTCGCCGTCGAACTGGTGCAGCATGGTCGTCATCTGCCAACTGAACCGCATCGCCTTCCAGATCCGGGTCAGCGCACGGTCCGAGTAGCTGTCGATGCCTTCGGTCCGACCCGCCTTCACCGCTGAGATCAGCGCCCCGTGCAGGTAGTGCACATCAGAGACCGCAAGGTTCAGCCCCTTTGCCCCGGTGGGCGGCACGATATGCGCCGCATCCCCCACGAGGAACAGCCGCCCCCACCGCAGCGGTTCGCTGACAAAGGACCGCAAAGGCGCGATGGATTTTTCGATCGCGGGCCCCGTGACAAGCGTCTCGGCGACGCTGCTTGGCAGACAGGTGGCGAGCTTGTCCCAGAACCGCTGGTCGCTCCAGTCCTCGACCCGATCCGTCAGCGGCACCTGCACATAGTACCGGCTGAGCACCGCGTTGCGCATGGAGGCGAGCGCAAAACCATTGCCCGAGTTGGCATAGATCAGTTCGTGATGCGCGGGCGGGGTACGCGACAGAACCCCCAGCCAGCCAAAGGGATAGACCCGCTCGAATTCGCGGCGGCGGTCTTCGGGGATGGTCCGACGGCTGACGCCGTGAAATCCGTCACAGCCCGCGATATAGGCGCAGTGCAGGACGCGCGCCTGGCCCTCGTGCATGAAACTGACGGAGGGGCTGTTGCTGTCCACATCGTTCAGCACCACGTCCTCGACCCCGTGCAGGATCTCCGTGCCCATGGCGCCCTGCGCCGCATACAGATCCGTGGTCACTTCGGTCTGGCCATAGACCATGACCGGGGTTCCGGTCAGCTCTTCGAAATTGATGTGCACCATCAGGTCATCGTCGGTCAGATAGCACCCCGAATGGGGTTGTCCCTCGCGGTCGAGCCGCTCTGCAACGCCGGCGGCGCGCAGCATCTCGACCGTGCCGGCTTCGAGCACACCAGCCCGGATGCGCGACAAAACGCGCTGTCGCGAGGCACGCTCAAGGATGACAGTCGCAACACCGGCCTTGTTCAACAGTTGCGACAACAACAGACCCGACGGCCCCCCGCCAATGATGGCCACTTCGGTCTTCATCTGAGCGTCTCCTTTGCCTTTGCACATGAACTTGCGCCGCAAGACCCTAGCGGTTCACAGGCCTGTCGTGAGTGGCCGAAGGCGGCGACTTCTGGTACTTTTCGAACATGACCCACCCAGATGCCATTCCCGCCTTCGGCCTCTACGGAGAACAAGGCCCCTTCCCCGACGTGCTGCATGTGGAGGATTTCGCCGCCCGCGCACCCTCCCATGACTGGCGCATCCTGCCCCATCGCCACGACCTTATGGCGCAGCTTTTCGTGCTCGACCACGGCCGGGCCGAGGCGCGGACAGATGGCGTTCGACACCTGCTGACATCAGGGGATTTTCTATATATACCAGAGCGCTGCGTGCATGACATCACGTTTGATCCCGGCCCGGAAGGCACGGTCGTGTCCTTTCCCACCAGTTTGGGAACGGCCGCGGAACGATCGGCGACGCGCGCCGCACCATCCGCCCCCCTGCGCGGAGGCATCACGCCCGGACTGTCGCAACACGTCACCCTTTTGCGCGAAGCCGCCACGGGCCACAGCGCTTTTCGCGCCCAGCGGGTGGTCGGGCTGGCACAATCCGTGCTCGCCCTGCTGGCGGAATTCCCGAAGGACAGCCATGCGACCAGCCCTCCGTCGCAACGGTTGTCCCGCCTGCAAGAACTGATCACCACGCATATGGCCGAGGGCTGGACAGCCGCGCAATACGCCCGCGCGCTGTCGCTCAGCACCGGACACCTGAGCCGTTTGTGCCGCGCCGCCACGGGACAAAGTGCCGCCAGCTTCATCGAACAGCGCGTGATCGAAGAGGCCTGCCGCCTGCTCGCCTTCACGCAATTGCCCGTGTCAGAAGTAGGCTACCGGCTGGGCCATCTCGATCCGTCCTATTTCTCCAAGCGTTTCCGACGCGCCATGGGGCAGACACCCAGCGCCTATCGCGCCATGTTCACCCGAACGGACATGGCCACGCCACCGGATAGCGCCAAACCCGCAGGCGCAGGCGGTCAGGCATAGCCCTCTGGCGTGGTCCACTGCGCCTTGGAATAGCGGTCCCCATGGGCCCAGCCGACGGGCAGAAGCGCCTCGATCTCTGCCATCATCTGCGCGGTCATCTCGATCTGCGCGCCTTGCGCGAATTCCGCCAGATGCTCGGCGTTGCGGGTCCCCGGGATCGGGATGATATGCGGCCCACGCGCAAGACACCACGCAAGCGCCAGCGCCGAGGTGGGCACGCCATGGTCGCGGGCATAGTCGCGAAACCCTGCGATCTGGGCAATGTTGAACCCGAAATTCGGCTCTTTGAACCGCGGGTTGGTCTTGCGCAGGTCCCCGTCCGTGAAATTTGCAGGCACCGGCGGGCTGTCGGACAACATGCCTCGACCAAGCGGCGAAAAGGCGACAAAAGCCACGTCCAACTCGGCGCAGGCCTGTACCATGCCGAGATCGGGCAAACGAGACCAAAGCGAATACTCGCTTTGCACAGCGTCCACCGGCCCCACCGCCGCGGCCCGGCGCAGCGTGGCAGGCGCAATCTCGGAAAACCCGATGCCGCCAATCTTGCCTTCGGCCTTCATCGCCAGCATCGTCTCCATGACCTCTTCGATCTCAAGCTCGGGGTCACGGCGATGGATGTAGTACAGGTCCACCCGCTCCACGCCCAGCCGCGTCAACGACCCTTCCAACTCTGCGCGCAAGTGGTCCGGCGTGTTGTTGATGCCAAGGCTGCCGCGTGTCTTGTCCCGCCAGATCCCCGCCTTTGTCGCGATGGAAAACCCGGGCTTGCGGGACGCGATGTAGGACCCGAGGATCTCTTCGGAGCGGCCCAGACCATAGACATTGGCCGTATCCATGTGGTCTATGCCCAGATCCCGCGCGCGGTCGAGCGTGGCATGCGCCTCCGCTTCGCTGCTGACACCGTAGAACCCGGCGAAACTCATGCAGCCCAAGCCGATCGGGAACACCTTTTTTCCTGATGTCAGCAACTGTCGTCCGGTCATGTGAAGCCCTCCCCCGGACTGCCCAGCGCAGCCCATTGCCGCAGGGATGCCAGACCATCGCGGGGTTTGGCAAGCCGTCGCAGGGACATGCCGATGCCTGGCGTGCTCTTCACATGAAAATGCGCGCCCCGGGTGTGGGACGCGCAGCGCGGGGGCCTGGCCCCCGGTCATTGGATGGTCGCGTCAGATCGAGGCCTGGTAGATCTTGTCGATATTGGCCCCGAGCGCGCCATTGAACTCCGCGTCGGATTGCTGCTTGACGAGCCCCTCGGCCAGCGCGCGCGAGAAGGAAGCGATCATCTTGGGCTGCTGCGCAAGGCGCGCGCAGGCGTCATCGGTAGAATAGCCGCCCGACAGCGCAACCACGCGGAGCACCCGCGGATGATCCGCCAGTGAGTCATAAAGCCCGGCCTCGGAGGGGATCGACAGCTTCAGCATGATGTCCTGGCCCTCCTCCAGCGTGTCGAGATGCTTGGCGATCTCGGCCTTCAGCATGGCTTCGGCTTCGGCCTTGGTGTCGGAGTGGATGTTCACTTCCGGCTCCAGGATCGGGACGAGACCGCAGGACAACACCCTGCGCCCCACGTCGAATTGCTGCGCCACGATGGCCGCAACACCTTCCGCGTTGGCGGAATTCACGACAGAGCGCTCCTTGGTCCCGAAAACGTCAAGGCCCGCCGCCTCCTTCAGGGTCTCCTCGAGGCCCGGGATCGGCTTCATCAGTTGCACGCCGTTTGCCTCGGTCTCCAACCCCTTGTCGATCTTCAGGAAAGGAACGATCCCACGGTCTTCCCACAGCGCCAGAGAGGTGGGCTTGCCTTCGACCTGGCCGCGCATGGTCCGCTCAAAAAGGATGGCACCTATCACTTTGGCGGAGGTGAAATCCGGTGCCGTGATGATACGCGTGCGCATGGCGTGGATCTCATCGTACATGGCGGTCTCGCCCTCGTACATGTCCTCTGTCACGCCATACAGCTTCAGTGCCTTGGGGGTGGAGCCCCCGGATTGATCCAGAGCTGCAATAAAGCCCTGCCCACCGGCCATCGCCGCGGCCATTTTTTGAAACGTCTCAGTTGCCATGTCACCCTCTCGAGGCTTGAAATCTCAGGTGTGCGTTACCTCAGGATTGCCAAGGGGCCTAGAGGGGAGACGGCCTGTTTGCGCTAACTGCGGCGCGAAGCCCTTATTCCAACGGCAGACTGATTGCGAAGGCAGCGCAGTTTTGAGTATTTGAAAAACAGAGAAACCCCGATTTGGCGCAAAAATGGCATGTGAAAGGCGCACCTCATGCAGGTTTCTCTGTTTCAAAAATACTCAAACAGCCGATCCCTCCGCTGCGCGCGCCGGGCCGGAACGACGCGTCACCTGCAGCCAGATGCCATCACGCGCCCGGACGGTCAGGTGCGCTTCGGGTACGGGGACGCGATCCGGGATGGGGGCAACCGCAAGATCCCGCATCAGCAGTGACAGCAGCACGACGCCTTCGACCATGGCAAAGCCTGCGCCCGTGCAGACGCGCGGGCCGGCCGAGAACGGAAGGTAAGCCTCTCGTCCACAACGCTTGCCATTTTCTGTGTGCCAGCGCGCCGGGTCAAAGGCATCGGGGGCCTCCCAAAGGTCTTCGTGGCGATGCAGATGCCAGGGGCTGAGCACAAGCTGCGCGCCCTTTGGCACCTCGCGCTTGCGGAACCGCTCGGGACATTTGGTTTCGCGCACCATCATCGGCACCGGAGGGTAGAGGCGCAGCGCTTCGCGGAACACATCCCTGCTGACACGCAGCTTGCTCACGTCAGCAAAGTCGCAATCCCGCAGGATCTGCGCTTCCTGAGCGACCTTCTCCTGCCAATCGGGATTGCAGGCCAGCAGGTAAAGCGTCCAGGCCAGCGCGCTGGCGCTGGTTTCGTGGCCCGCGAGGAAGAATATCGCCACCTGGTCGACCATCTCCTGCGCGTCGAAGAGGTCCCCTGTTTCAGGGTCCCGCGTGGTCATGATCTTGGTCGCGAGATCGTCCGGCGCAGTGCCTGCAGCGATCGCGCGCTGACGCTCTTCGGTCAACCGGGTGATCAGCTGCCGGATCCGTTTCGCTGCCGCCCGCGTGTCGCGCCGAAAGAACCGGGGCATCCAGCGCGGCACCGGCACAAAGGCCGCAAGGTTCAGGATCGGCTGGCTGCGCTGATACGCGCGGAACTCGTGAAACACCTCCGAGGCGATCTCATCCTCGATGGGGATCGAGAAAAGCGTGCGAAAGATCACATCTGCTGCGGCGTGGCTGGTGATCTCCTCGATTTCCACCGCCTGCCCGGCATGTGACGCCAATCGCTTTTGCGCTGCCTGCGCCGCGGCCCAGATCGCGGGGTAGGTCTCTTTCAGGCGTCCGCCTTCGAAGGCCGGGTCGATGATCCGACGCTGCCGCTGCCATTCCGCGCCATTCGTCAGAAAGACCGACCGGCCCAGCAATGGCCGCAAGCCCTCGCTGATCCGGTCGGATTTCGGGAAATCCATCGGCCGGTCCTTCAGCACTGTCTTGACCAGTTCCGGCTGGTTCATCAGGTAGGACCGAAAGAACGGCGTGCGGAACTCTGCCATCTTGGCCTTGTAGAGGCGCGCCGGCTGGGCAGAGAGAATGTCCTGGCGAAAGAGCTTCATGTACCGCCAGAGCGACACGCGGTCAGGCCGCGCCGCCGGTTTCGGCGGGATCATGCGGCCATGCTCGTGAATTTGGACACGGCTCGGGTGATGCGGCTGGCAGACGGCGGACGGGCCGCGTAACGCGCGCCAAGGCTTTGTGGACCGGCAGTGATCAGGAAGTAATCATAGTCCAGCGGTCGGTCGAACGCGCAGAGATACTGGAAGTGCAGGCGAAAGAACTTCCACCGCAATGCCTGCCAGCGTTCCGGGCTGAGCGATTTCGTGAACTGGGCCGAAAACACCAGCGGCCAGAGTTTTTCCTTTGGGGCAACCCCCGAGACACTGACCGGATCACACAAGGCAAAGGCGCAGCCATCCCCCGGGGCGGTCACATCCACCCAGGTCAGTTCGCGGCGCGCGCTGAGGTAATGCAGATCCGCCCGCAGCCTGTGCGCCTCACGCAGGAAAGACACCATGGGCACCACTTGGCCCAGGCTCAGGAACGACAGAGACGGCCCGTCTTCGGGCACCCGGCCCTCTCGGATCAGGTCCGCAAGGATCGACACCGCGAGATGTGCGCCAGAGGAATGGCCGACCACCAGCACCTCGTCTACATCGTCGCGCAGGGCGGCCGCGATGATACCGGCAAATTCAGCCATGCGCGCCTCCAGTTCCGGCGGATTGGCGCCTCGGTAGCGCGCTGAATAGGCATAGTCATGCATCAGGTAGTAGGCAAAGAGCTTGCCATCCTTCGCCTTGAACCATCGCAGCAGGGCCACCCCGGCGCCAAGCCCGGCAAGCCCACCCGCCAAGCGCCCCCAAGGGCCAAAGACCGCGCCCACACCATAAAGCAGACCGGCCAGAAGGCAGGCGAGCAGCAGTTGCACCAGCAGTGCCCCGATCGGGTAAAGCGCTGCAATCACGGGCCCCTTGCGCAGACGCATCAACCGGAACAGCGCCCCTGTGGCGATGTATTCCCATGCCGTGCGCACCAGTTGCCCATATGTGGCCGGGATGGTGTTCGACATGCTGTTGCGCACGATATCAGACCAGACCAACACATCCACATCCACCTGCGTGTGCTGATCGTTGACCTCGCTGCGGGCGTGCCAGCCATAGAGGCCACCGCCCTGTTTGGGCGACAGGGTCAGACTGTAACCGGAAATCTCGGACTGCGCCGCGCCCTCCTTGCGAAACAACTCGCGGTATCGTCTGGGATGGATGGGGTCATAGCCCGGGATATAGAACACATGTCGCCGCGCCACATCCTGTGGCAGGCGTTCGGTTTTCTTTGGTCCTTGGGTCTGTGCGCAATCCTGCTCTGCCATGCGTCACCTCTTTTGTCGTGCAACCTAGCGCAGATTTCAGGCAAGAGTAAGGCGGGCTACCAAGTGCTTTGTCGGGGCGATGACCTGTCCGAGGTGCGGGCGTGCAAAGGCTGTGTCGAGATTTGAGGTCTTGGTTTGGGCAGGGAAGTCGCGCTTGCAGGCTCCGCGAAACCTTGACCCAGTTTTTGGTCTGTCATGGACACAGAAAAAATCGATGCGACTTCCGGACAGTTCGAAGTGGCGTTCGCGCCAGGGGACGGGACTTCGCCCGCGGGGCCTTCAAAACCTCCCCTGGGTGATATGCCGGGTAAAAAGCGGACCGGGCGGGGCTGCGCGTGTTCGGCCCTCAATCCGTCCACTGGAAGGTTTGCCGCTTGCGCGGACCGGGTGGGGCTGCGCCCGTTCGGCCCTCAATCCGTCCACTGGAAGGTTTGCCGCTTGCGCGGACCGGGCGAGGCTGCG
>JBELMB010000208.1:0-797 GCA_042088665.1 Sagittula sp. | reverse complement strand
CCCGTTCGGCCCTCAATCCGTCCACTGGACGGTTTGCCGCTTGCGCGGACCGGGCGAGGCTGCGCCCGTTCGGCCCTCAATCCGTCCACTGGACGGTTTGCCGCTTGCGCGGACCGGGCCTCATCCCAAAACCGCCAATGCAGGGAAGGTCTCCAGCAGCCAGAACGACAGCGCCGAAAACGCCCCCGTCACCAGTGCCAACCCAACCGCCACCAGCAACAGGCCCATGACCTTCTCGATCATCGCCATGTGCCGCTTCAGCCGGTTCATCACGCCCATGGCCTGCGTCAGGAAGACCGCTGCCAGCAGGAACGGAATGCCCAGCCCCGCCGCATAGACCCCCAACAGCACCGTCCCCCGCGCGACGGAGGACTCCGTGGCCGCAAGCGAAAGGATCGCCCCGAGTTGCGGTCCGATGCAGGGCGTCCAGCCAAAGGCAAAGGCAAGCCCGAGGATATAGGCACCAAAGGCTGATCCGCCGCTTTCCCCTGCTTCCATCCGGGCTTCGCGATCCAGAAAGCCGATCCGGAAGACCCCGAGGAAATGCAGACCGAAGACGATCACCACCACCCCGGCGATCCGCGCCAGAAGGATCTGGTTCTGCAAGAAGAACATGCCCAGCCATGAGGCCGTGAAGCCAAGCACGACAAAGACCGTGGACAGCCCCAGCACAAAGAAAAGCGCAGCCAAGCTGACCTTGCCGCGCGCGCGTCCCTCTTGCACCTCGCCCATGCTGACACCCGACATGAAGGCCAGATAGGGCGGCACGATGGGCAAGACACAGGGGCTGAGAAAGG
>JBELMB010000207.1:0-8983 GCA_042088665.1 Sagittula sp. | reverse complement strand
GGCCGAGGCGACACTTGGCGCGGGTGCCGATGGTTCGGCGTGAGGCTGCACAGGCGGGGCTGTTGTTCGGGCTGCGGGGGCGGTTGAACTGACCAACGCGGCGTCGACATCGGCCTTGACGATGCGACCCCGCGGACCGCTGCCCGTCAGCGCGCCAAGGTCGATGCCGTTCTGCTCTGCAAGACGGCGCGCGAGGGGGGACGCAAAGATACGCGCCCCTGTCGGGCCTGCGACAGGGGGCTGCGCCATTGGCTGGCCGGAGGCTGGGGCTGGGGTGGAGACAGGGGCGGGCGGTTGGCCTGCGGCGGACGTCTGCACTTCAGCGGTCTCAGAAGCAGGCGGTGCTGCGGTCTGCGCCATTGCGGCCTCTTGCAGGGTCTCGCCCTCTTCCAGCAAGAGCGCAATTGGCGTGCCCACCTTGATCTCGGCGCTGCCCGCGGTCACGAGAATCCGACCCAGCACGCCTTCGTCGACGGCCTCGATCTCCATGGTCGCCTTGTCGGTTTCGATCTCCGCAAGGACATCGCCCGCGGCCACCTGCGCGCCCTCGGCCACCAGCCATTTGGCCAGCGTGCCCTCTTCCATGGTGGGGGACAGGGCGGGCATCAGGATCTCAACGGGCATGGCGCGGCGCTCCGGTCTGGGTCGGGTTTGGGGTGTCAGTTGCGATAGGTCACGGTCTTGACCGCATCGACGACATCGTCGGCGGTGACCAGCGCGTGACGCTCAAGATTGGCGGCATAGGGCATGGGCACATCCCTGCCCGTCACGGTCAACACCGGGGCATCCAGCCAGTCAAATGCCTCGCGCGATACGACTGCGGCCAGATGCGCCCCGATGGAGGCCACAGGCCAACCTTCCTCGACAGTCACGCAGCGGTTGGTTTTTCGCACGGAGGCGATCACCGTGGCGGTGTCCAGCGGGCGCAGAGTGCGCAGGTCGATGACCTCGGCAGAGATCCCCATCTCCGCCAGCTTGTCCGCGGCGTCCAGCGTATGGCTCATGCCGATGCCAAAGCTCACCAACGTCACATCGGTGCCGCTGCGCCAGATGCGCGCCTTGCCGAAGGGCACGGTGAAATCCTCCAGCACGGGCACGTCGAAGCTGCGTCCATAAAGGATCTCGTTTTCGAGGAAGATCACCGGGTTCGGATCGCGGATGGCAGATTTCAGCAGCCCTTTCGCGTCGGCGGCGGCATAGGGCATCACCACCTTGAGGCCGGGGATATGGCTGAACCAGGCGGCGTAGTCCTGGCTGTGCTGCGCGCCAACCCGCGCCGCGGCACCGTTGGGGCCACGAAAGACGATGGGACAGCCCATCTGACCACCCGACATATAAAGCGTCTTTGCAGCAGAATTGACAATCTGGTCAATGGCTTGCATCGCGAAGTTGAAGGTCATGAACTCCACGATCGGCTTCAGCCCGCCAAAGGCCGCGCCGACACCGATGCCGGTGAACCCATGTTCGGTGATCGGCGTGTCGATCACTCTGCGAGAGCCGAATTCATCCAGCAGGCCTGCGCTGATCTTGTAGGCGCCCTGATATTCGGCCACTTCCTCGCCCATCAGGAAGACGTCGCCATCGCGCCGCATCTCTTCGGCCATGGCGTCGCGCAGGGCCTCTCTGACGGTCTGGGCCTTTGTCCTCGTGCCCTCTGGCCAATCAAGCAGGGGCGGGGGCACGACAGGAACGGCTACAGGCGGATCCTTGATGGCTAGGGGGGCGGGCGTCGCGGCAGCCACCGGTGCAGCATTGGCGCCATGTCCCTCTGGCAGCGCTTCGCCTTCTGCCAGCAGCACGGCAATCGCCGTGTTGACGGCCACGTTCTGCGTGCCCTCGGGCACGAGGATCTTGCCCAGGACCCCGTCTTCGACCGCTTCGAACTCCATGGTTGCCTTGTCGGTCTCGATCTCGGCGATGATGTCGCCGGATGACACCGCGCCGCCCTCGGCGACCAACCATTTCGCCAGCGTGCCTTCCTCCATCGTCGGAGAGAGCGCAGGCATGAGAATCTCTGTTGGCATGCTTAGTCTCCCGTGCGGTCGGCGCTTGCGCAAAACGCGGCCATGCCGACCACGGCTGCTAGGATCTTGTCGATTTCGGCGGCAGAGGGCGGCCCGACCAGCGCGATAGAAACGCTGGTGTCGGTGACCTCGGCGTCACAATAGGCCTCGTCGCAGTGCCCGCCGTAGCGGTCGACAAACCCGGCGTGCAGCGTTCCGCCAAAATCGGTCAGTGCCAACCGGTGCGTGATCGGCGCGCTGTCTGCCCGCAGCGGCACCACGAGCATCTGCACCGCGCCGTCGTCGCGCGGTTCCAGCGCGCGGCGGTCGATGTCCAGCGTGGCAAAGTCCAAAGGTGTCTCCCGGTCAATCCAGATGCCCTTGGCGATGTCCTTGCCGTAGCCGTGGCGATAGCGGCAGGGGCCATCGCGAAACATCAAGCTGGAGTAGGGCCCGGTCCTGTTCAGCATCTGCTCCAGCACCCTGTGATGGGGATAGGCCTCGGGCGCGATCCGGTCCGGGGCCTGCGCGGCGGCTGCGCTGGTCAGCAGCGCAAGGGCCAGTCCGGACAACAGGCCCTTGCGGCCGCGCCCAAAGGCCCCGTGCCAAGGGGTCATATGCCCGCCTGCCATCAGGCCTCTGCCTCGGCATAGATGTCGGTCCATAGCGCGTCCAGCTCGGGCTCCGGGCTCTCGCGCGCGAAATCTGCGGCCTCGGTCACGACAGCCTTGATCTCCTTGTCGATGGCCTTGAGATCCTCTTCGGTGGCATGTTCGCCCTGCAACAGCAACTCTCGCACGTGGCCGATCGGATCGCGCTCTTCGCGCATCTTTTGCACTTCTTCGCGGGTGCGGTACTTGGCCGGGTCGGACATGGAATGGCCACGATAGCGGTAGGTCTTGATCTCGAGGATATAGGGGCCCTTGCCGGACCGGCAGTGCTTGACCGCCTTGTCGCCCGCGTCGCGCACAGCGAGCACATCCATCCCGTCAACCACCTGCCCGGGGATGCCAAAAGCCTCACCCCGGGTGTAGAGATCGGGCGTCGAGGTTGAACGCACTTGCGCGGTGCCCATGGCGTACTGGTTGTTTTCAATGACGAAAATCACCGGCAGTGCCCAGAGTGCCGCCATGTTGAAGGTCTCGTAGACCTGGCCCTGGTTGGCGGCGCCATCGCCGAAATAGGTGAAGGTCACATTCTCGGTGCCGCGGTATTTGTCGGCAAAGGCAAGGCCCGCACCCAGCGGTACCTGCGCGCCGACAATGCCGTGTCCGCCGTAGAAATCCTTTTCCCGGCTGAACATATGCATCGAGCCGCCCTTGCCCCTGGAGTATCCCCCCGCGCGGCCTGTCAGCTCTGCCATGACGCCCTTGGGATCCATGCCGCAGGCCAGCATGTGGCCGTGGTCGCGGTAGGACGTGATGCGCTTGTCGCCCTCCTTGGCGGCGGCTTCCAGCCCGACAACGACGGCCTCCTGCCCGATGTAGAGGTGGCAGAACCCGCCGATCAGGCCCATGCCGTAAAGCTGGCCGGCCTTTTCCTCAAAGCGCCGGATCAGCAGCATGTCGCGATACCAGTTGGTCAGCATCTCTGCAGGCACATTGGGTTTTGCCGCCTTGCGCGTCGCCATCCCGTTTCCTCCCCGGACCGCCGGGCCCGGACGGTGTGTTCCGGACTGTTTAGCGTTAAACTGTTTCTCGTCGCGTGCAGGACAGACTAGCTTGGCCGTGCAAACGCGTAAAGCCTTTGGAGCAAATCGGTCTTTGTGCCGAGGACCATGACCGCCTAGTGGGGGCGCCAGAACAGCGGCGGCGCCTCGCGCGATGGCAACTTCGGTACGAGGGGGAGGGACCGCGGAACTCACATGCAGGAAGAGGCGACGTGCGCAATCGCAGGCAGATCAGCGTGCGACCACGATTTCGTCGGCGCGCACCAGCCCCAGCACGTCCCGTGCCTGTTGATCGAGCAGATCGATGTCCAGAAAATCGTCAGAGAGCCGCTTTGACCGGTTTTCCATGTCCGCGACCTGCAACGTCAGCCGCGCCAGTTCTTCAGCGAGATCCGCGCGCTCCACCTGGATTTCGGCCCGGCGAAACAGGCCAAAATCCCCTTGCACGGCGGCAAAGGTGAAATAGGCCGAAAGACTGAGCGTCACGGCGAAAAACACGAGAACCCCCAGAGAGGGGCGGGAGCTGCGGGTGGTCATGCTTGACTTGTGCCTGAATGGCGTCTCTGACGGACGTCTGCCAATATCCTGACAGAAGCCGGCTTGCTTGAAAACGGCTCAGGACTCGGGGCGCCGCGAATGCCGGTTTTCCATTGCAAACCGTTGCAAATCTGCACGTTTCCCGGTGGATGACGGCCCGGACAGGGGCGCAAACCGCTCTGGAATTCTGTGGCAAAATACGCCAGATATCCGGCCATGCGTGTTGTGGTTCTTTTCGTTGCCCTTTGTCTGTCCCTCGGGGCCTGCTCGGCCCGTGGCATCGTCACGCTGCTGCCCGGAGAACCGGCAGCCGATCAGACCCTGCGCTCGGTTTTCGTGGCCTCGAACCGTCTGCCCAACGCCGACGGGCCGCGGCTGATCTTTGAACAGGGCTTTGGCGACGTGCGGGATGCGACGCTGCGTTTCGGGCGCGTCGATGTCTCGATCCCGCCGGTGCATCAGCCGGGCAAGATCGAATGGCCGCGCGGCAAACGCGCCGATCCGGCGCTGCATTTCGTGGCCCGGGCCGAGACGCGGTTTCCGGACACGGAGAGCTTTTTGCGCGACCTGCGGGCGCACGGCCCTGCGGCCGGGGCATCCGGGGCGCAGGAGGTGGTCGTCTTTGTGCATGGCTTCAACGTGAACAACGCCGAAGCCGTCTACCGGCTGGCGCAGGTGGCCCATGATTTTGACGCGGCGGTGCCGGTTGTGGCCTTCAGTTGGCCCTCTGCGGGCAGCCCGCGCGGCTATGCCTATGACCGCGACAGCATCATGTTTTCCCGCGACGGTCTGGAAAAGCTGCTGCTGGCGCTTGCCCGCGATCAGCGCAAAGTGCTGCTGGTGGCGCATTCGATGGGCAGCCAGCTGGTCATGGAAACCCTGCGCCAGATTTCGATCTCGGGGCAGGGGGCGGCGCTGCGGGGCTTGTCCGGCGTGGCGCTGATCAGCCCCGACATCGACGAGGACGTGTTTGTCCAGCAGGCAGAGCGGATCACGCCCTTTCCGCGGCCCTTCACGCTGATGGTCTCGTCCCGCGACCGGGCGCTGAACCTCTCGGCGTTCCTGACCGGCAAGCCATCCCGTCTCGGGTCGATTTCAGAGCCGGAGCGGCTGGACCCCTTGGATGTCGAAGTGGTGGACCTGAGCGACATCAAGGGGGGCGACCGAAGCGGACATTCCACAGCGTTTACCGCCCCGGCGGCCATTCGCCTGCTGCGTGACATGGCCCCTGCAGGTCGTTAGCGCCGTTGCGAATGGGCAAGTCGTTAGCGCGGTTTCGCGCTGGTTTTGCAAGGCGCGTCTGCAAGGCGTGGCGTCCGCCGAAGCCAAACCCTGAAATAGCCGGCCCCTGAAAACGCCACTCCCTGAAAAGACCGGCCCAATTGATTCGCAGGCGCATCGGCCAGACACCAATCGTCCGGCGCCCCCGCAAAGGTCAAACCCGGACCATTCATCCGGTATTCGAGGCGCGCCGCTCAGCCGAGCGCGGCAACCCCGGGCAATGTCTTGCCTTCCATCCATTCGAGGAACGCGCCCCCGGCCGTGGACATGTAGGAAAAGTCCTGCGCAACACCGGCCTTGTTCAGGGCCGCAACCGTGTCACCGCCCCCGGCGACAGAGATCAGCTTGCCCACACCCGACCGTTCCGCCGCGTGGCGGGCCGCGGCATTTGTCGCGGTGTCGAACGGCGCGATCTCAAAGGCGCCCAGCGGCCCGTTCCAGATCAGCGTCGCGGCCCGGGTGATGGCCGCATTCACGGCGGCGACCGCCTCTGGACCGGCATCAAGGATCATTGCATCCGCGGGGCAGGCGTCAGCGGCGACGGTCTCGTTCTCGGCGCCTTCCTTGAACTCCCGCGCGACCACCACGTCCGGCGGCAACAGGATCTCGCACCCGGAAGTCTTTGCCTTTTCAAGGATGGCCGCCGCGGTATCGGTCATGTCGTGCTCGCAAAGCGATTTGCCCACGTCGATCCCCTGCGCCGCCAGAAAGGTGTTGGCCATGCCGCCGCCAATCACCAGCATGTCGACCTTTTCCACAAGGTTGCCCAGCAGATCCAGCTTGGTCGAGACCTTGGCCCCACCGACAACCGCCAGCACCGGGCGCTGCGGTGTTGACAGCGCGCCCTCGAGCGCCTGCAATTCCGCCTGCATGAGACGGCCCGCACAGGACGGCAGCAGCCCTGCCAAACCAGATGTCGAGGCATGTGCGCGGTGGGCGGCGGAAAAGGCATCATTGCAGAACACATCCCCCAGCTCGGCCATGCCCTGCGCCAGTTCGGGATCGTTCTTTTCCTCGCCCTTGTGGAAACGGGTGTTCTCCAGCAGCGCGACCTGGTTTTTCCCGAGGCTCTCGACCACGGCCTGTGCCGCGGCACCAATGCAATCCGCAGCAAAGACCACATCGACTCCAAGCGCATCCTCGATGGCCGGGATCAGGTGCCGCAGGCTCATGTCATCGCGCCGCTCACCCTTGGGTCGGCCAAAATGCGCCAGCAGGACCGGCTTGCCGCCATGGTCGAGAATGTCCTGAACGGTCGCGCCGATCCGGATGATGCGGGTGGCATCCGTGACACGCCCCTCTTCCATCGGGACGTTGATGTCCACGCGGGTCAGCACGCGCTTGCCGCCAAGATCCATGTCGTCGAGGGTCTTCCAGGTCATGTACGCTCTCCCAAATCCCAAATCGCAAATCAGAGCCGATTTGCGGCACGGTCTGCCCCGTTCCTTGCCGCCCGTCAACGGGCACGAGGCCTCCCCGGCTTGGCTTTGCGGATCCAAGCCGCTAGGTGTTGGGCAATTATCCAAGGGAGACCCGAAGAATGGCTGATATCGAAGATCCGGAAAACACCATCATCCTCACGCTCAAAGACGGTGAGGTGGTGATCAAGCTGCTGCCCGACGTGGCGCCTGCCCATGTCGATCGGATGAAGACACTGGCCCGTGACAAGGCCTATGACAACGTGTGTTTCCACCGTGTCATCGATGGCTTCATGGCGCAGACCGGCGACGTGGAACATGGCGACATGGAAGACGGGTTCAACCTGCGCCGTGCCGGCACCGGTGGCTCGGAGTTGCCCGACCTGCCGGCGGAATTCTCCAAGGTGCCGCATGCGCGCGGCAGCATTGGCGCGGCACGCAGCCAGAACCCGAACTCCGCCAACGCGCAGTTCTTCATCAATTTCAAGGACAACGATTTCCTGAATGGCCAGTACACCGTGTACGGTCAGGTGATCTCCGGCATGGAGCACGTGGATGCGATCACCCGCGGCGAACCGCCTGCGAATCCCGATCGTATGATCACCGTGCGGGTGGCTGCCGATGTTCAATAAGGCGATCTGTGTTGTGGCGGCCCTTGCCGCCGGTCCCGCGCTGGCCTCCGGGCTGGAGATCCAGATCGCGGGTGAGGATGGCGTAAAGGGTGTCGTAAAGATCGATTTGCTCGAAGAGGTGGCCCCCGGTCACACGAGCCAGATCGCCGCGCTTGCCAAGGAAGGCGCCTATGACGGGGTGGTGTTTCACCGCGTGATCGATGGCTTCATGGCGCAGACCGGTGACGTGCAGTTCGGCAACGTCAACAAGGAGGGTTTCTCCATGCGCCGCGCGGGCACGGGCGGGTCAGATCGGGATGATCTGAAGGCAGAGTTCTCGGATGTGCCATATGACCGCGGCGTGGTCGGCATGGCGCGGTCCCAGAACCCCGACAGCGGCAATTCGCAGTTCTTCATCATGTTCAAGCAAGGCCACTTTCTGAACGGTCAGTACACGGTCGTGGGCCGCGTGACCGAGGGCATGGAGGTTGTCGACAAGATCAAGCTTGGCGAGGGCGGAAATGGCGCGGTTCTGGGCGAACCGGATCGCATGGTCAGCGTGACCGTCACCGAGTGACGCAAAAACACGCCGGTTCCGGGCGCTTTTGCCTGCCGGGACCGGTTCGACCCGCGTGACAGCCGATCACGAGCGCGTTGGGCAGGCTGTGCAGAGGCGGGCTGAAGGGGCATGTTGGTCCCACAGTGCACAAAGGAGAGCGCTATGCGTTTGATCGCCGCCGTCCTCGCCGCCGCCCTTGTGGCGGCCCCCGCCATGTCGGAACCCCGATTCTGGAAGAGCGAATGGCCCCAGACCGATTTCACGAACACGTCGATCGACAATTGGGTCGAGATCATCTCGGGCGGACCGCCCAAGGATGGCATCCCGGCCATTTCGGACCCGCAGTTCGTGCGCGTCAGCCAGGAAAGCCGGATCGAGGCAACAGAACCGGTGATCACGCTTGAACTGGAGGGGGAGATCCCGCGCGCCTACCCGATCCGCTACCTGACCTGGCACGAGATCGTGAATGACAGTGTTGGCGGCGTGCCGGTGGCGGTGACCTTTTGTCCTTTGTGCAACTCTGCCATCACTTTCGATCGCCGCGTCGACGGGCAAGTGCTGACATTTGGCGTTTCGGGCAAATTGCGCAATTCGGACATGATCATGTACGACCGCGAAACGGAAAGCTGGTGGCAGCAGGCCATCGGCGAAGGCGTGGTCGGGCAGTTGAACGGCGTTGAACTGGTGCAGATGCCCTCCTGGATGGAAAGCTACGCGGATTTCACGGCCCGCAATCCGGACGGTGTCGTGATGGGGGAACCGGCGTGGAACCGGCCTTACGGCAACAACCCGTATCGCAACTACGACAGCTCAAAACGGCCCTTCCTCTATTCCGGAGAGATGCCGCCACATGATATTCCCGCCTTGATGCGGGTTGTGCGCGTCGGTGACCGGGCCTGGCCGAT
>JBELMB010000033.1:0-39641 GCA_042088665.1 Sagittula sp. | reverse complement strand
GTGGCTCTTGGCGGCCCGGATCAGCGCAAGGTCATGGGTGGCGATCATCACGGTCTTGCCCATCTTGTTCAGCTCCACCAGCAGGCGCAACAATCGCTGCGACATCTCCCAGTCCACGTTGCCCGTGGGCTCATCCGCCAGAATCACATCCGGCGAGAGAATCAGCGCCCGCGCGAGCGCTGCCCGCTGCCGTTCTCCGCCTGACAGTTGCGGCGGCAGGGCGTCGAATTTGCCTTGCAGCCCGACCCAGGTCATCAATTCATTGAGATTGTCCGCCTGACCCGGCGTGGCCTGACCAGAGACGGTCAGCGGCAGCGCCACGTTTTCGGCCACGGACAAATGATCGAGAAACTGACAATCCTGATGCACCACGCCGATCCGCCGTCGGGTATAGGCCACATCGTCCCGGCCCATCTCGGACACATCGCTGCCAAAGATGCGCACAGACCCGTCGCTGGCCTTCAGGGCACCATAGCAGAGTTTCAGGAAGGTGGTCTTGCCCGCTCCGGACGGACCGGTCAGAAAGTGGAATGCCCCCGGCGCCAGACGCAGCGACATGTCCGTCAACAGCGCCTCTCCGCTGTAGGAATAGGCCACGTTTTCCAGCTCGATCACGGCGTCATTGGTCCTTGTCGTTCCTAGGTGCCTGTTGTGCCAGCGCCAGCCTCATCATGCAACGCCACCTCGTCACGAGAAATGGACTTTTCCCCGTGAAGCATCCTACTTATTGTGGGGATAACGTCTCGAGACGGCTTACACAGGACCAAGGCAGGATGCGGCTGATTTGCCCGAATTGCGGTGCCCAATACGATGTTCCCACAGAGGTGATTCCTGCGGGCGGGCGCGATGTGCAATGCTCTAACTGCGGTCACACGTGGTACCAGCGCCATCCAGATCAGGATGCAGCGCTGGCCGAGGATCTGGGACAGGCCGTCCCGGACCCGGAATGGACACCAGAGGCGGAGGCAGAGCCGCCCGCCCCGCCGCCGCGCGTGCAGCGCCGACCGGAGCTTCGACCGGCACCACGTCCCGACGCACGTCCCGCGCCCCGGACGGCCGCCACGCCGCCTCCGGCCCCGCCGCCTGCAGCCGGGGTGCAGACGCCGCCCCCGCCCCCGGTGGGATCTGGCCCCGACAACCGCAGCCTCGATCCGGAGATGGAGGCGCTGTTTCGCGAGGAACGTGACTACGAAGCCCGCCAAAGGGCTGCGGAAGCCTTTGAATCCCAGCCTGAACTGGGCCTTGCCGAAGTGGATGAAGACGAGCAGGCCCGCCGTTCCCGTCAGGCGCGGGAGCGTATGGCCCGCTTGCGTGGCGACGACCCGTCAACGCCCCGGGCGGCGCCCCGGCGCCCTGCCCCCTCCGTGCCCCCTTCTGCGCTGCCAGTGACCGCGCCGGTGGCGCCGGAACCAGAGGCATCCGCCAGTGCCGAAGCGGTGGCCGCAGCCGCAGCCGCCAGTTCGCGTCGGGATCTTTTGCCGGACGTGGATGAGATCAACCAGACGCTGCGGTCCGGCAACGCGCCCCGCATGATCGACGCCGCGGAACGCAGTCAGGCCCCCGTGCGCCCGGAACGCTCAGGGTTTGGACGTGGTTTCATGCTGACGCTGCTGCTGGCGGCGGCTGCGATCGGGGTTTACGTCTTTGCGCCGCAGATCTCGGGCCAGTTGCCGCAACAGGCCGCACCCTACCTCGACGCCTATGTCACCCAAGTGAACGACGGGCGTGCATGGCTGGACGGACAGGTGGTCAACCTGCTGCAGATGCTGGACACAATGAGTTCCGAAGCAGGTGGCGGTGCCGCCCCTGCCGAAGGGTCCTGACCCCCCAGCCGCCATCGAATGGTCTGATGTTGTCCCGGCAGCGCGCTCACGGTTTTGCTGGCACCCCGTAACAGCGCATGCGCTTGGCGCGGTCGGGACGGCCCCAGTGGCCCAAGTGGCCTTTCAGGCCCCGCCCGACGCGGCTTGAACAGCCCTCTCATGGCAAGCCGCACAAATTGGCAAGCCCCACAAAGAAGAACGCCGCCCCGGGGATACGGGACGGCGTGATGCTGTTTTCGGTTTGGCGACGCGGTTGCGGTCAGACCCGGCCTTTCCATGGCACCAGCGCCTTCTCCGCCCAGCGCATCAGGATGTCGATGCCAAAGCCGATCACGCCGATCAGGATGATCCCCATGATCACGATGTCCGTCAGCTGGAACTTTGACGCGACCATGATCATCATCCCGGCGCCTTGCTCGGCGGCCACCAGTTCGGCGGCAACGACCGTGCCCCAGCACACCCCCATGGCGACCCGCGCGCCGGTGAATATCTCCGGCAGGGAGTTGGGCATGATGACATAGCGCATGATCTGGAACTTGGAGGCCCCCAGCGAATAGGCCGCATGCACCTTTGAGATCGCCACGCCAGAGACCCCGGCCCGAGAGGCAATCGCCATGATCCAGAGCGCCGCGAGGAAGAGCAGGATGATCTTTCCGACCTCGCCGATGCCCGCCCAGATGATCACCAGCGGAATCAGGGCCAGAGGCGGCACCGGGCGCATGAATTCAACGATCGGGTCAAACCAGCCGCGGAACCAGTTGGACAGGCCCATGGCATAGCCCAGCGGGATTCCCACCAGCGCCCCGAAGAAAAAGCCCACGATCACCCGGAACAGCGAATAGCCCAGATGCTCCCACAGGGTGCTGTCGCGATAGCCGTCAGAGGCAATTTCCCCAAGGCGTGCCACGACCGCTTCGGGGGGCGGCAGCCAGATCGGCTCCATCTGCCAGCCCTTGGCGGGCTCAAAGTTCAGCGTGCCCTTGGGTGACATGCCCACCCGACCAAACGGGATGAAGACTTCGCCGCCCGGGGCAATAGGCTCGCCGTTCACGGCGACGACCTTGTGCCCCGCGTCGCGGTCGTTCTCATCGTTGCGGTCCACACGGATCAACCCGGAACGCCACGCGCCCACGGTGTCCACGTCGTTCTTGGCCCAGCCATCGCCGGGCTCGACCACGGGGTCCTCGACGTCAGTGCCGACCTCGAAGACGCGCACGGTCACGGTGGCGTCGTCCGGGTCCACGCCGTCCGCCTCGGCGGTGTAGGTAAAGGTCGCATCTCCGATGAATGGCCCCGGCGCATGGAGGAAGCCCGGCACCAGCTTGGATCCGGTAAACGCGGCCCAGAGCAGGAAGATCGCCAGAATGGAAATGACGCTTGCGACCCGGTCCGGGGTCACGGCGCTTTCGTCCCCGAAAGTCACCGTTTTCAACGAGGTATAGTCGTTCGCCGTCCTTTGAACGACGAATTTGACCACAACGAAAGAGATCACAAAGATCAGCGCGTAGATGACAAAAACGATCATTGGTCCTGCCCTGACTTGATTGGGTGACGGGAAACGATTTGGGAGATCCGGATCATGCGCCTTGCTCCGCGCGGCCCATGATCTCTTCTTCCATGTCCCAGATCATGCTGAGGATCTCTTCGCGCCTCGCGCCGAACTCGGGGTGCTTCTTGACTTCGCGCAGGTCGGCGTTGACGCCCATATCCGCGAAGGGCAGCCGGTATTCCTTGTGGATGCGCCCGGGGCGGGGCGCCATGACCAGCAGGCGTTCGCCCAGCAGGAGGGCCTCCTCGACGGAGTGCGTGATCAGGATGATCGTCTTGCCGGTCTCTTTCCAGAGCTTCAACACG
The DNA here is from genome assembly GCA_042088665.1 of Sagittula sp. Taxonomy (GTDB): domain Bacteria; phylum Pseudomonadota; class Alphaproteobacteria; order Rhodobacterales; family Rhodobacteraceae; genus JBELMB01. The sequence goes on along the minus strand of JBELMB010000033.1, from coordinate 35,964 downwards.
AGGCCCTGCATCTTTTCCCGGGTCAGCGCATCAAGTGCACCAAGCGGTTCGTCCATCAGGATCACATCGGGGTCATTGGCGAGGCAGCGGGCCAATGCGACCCTCTGCTGCATCCCGCCGGACAACTCGTAGACCGCCTTTTCCTTGAAGTCGCGCAGCCCGACAACGTCGAGCAGGTGATCGACATTTTCCGCCCATTCGGAGGCGCGTTTGCCCGCCATGCGGGGGCCGAAGCTGACGTTCTCACGCACGCTCATCCATTCGAACAGCGCACCTTGCTGGAACACCATGCCGCGTTCGGCGTCCGGTCCGTGCACGCGGTGGCCGTTCAGAACGATTTCGCCGTCCGTCGGCGCGAGGAAACCTGCGACAATGTTCAACAATGTGGTCTTGCCGCACCCCGAGGGGCCAAGCACGCTCATCAATTCGCCCCCCTGAAGATGCAAACTGACATCTTTGAGAGCCTGCACCGACGAGCCGTTCGGCAAGTCAAAGCGCATGGAAAGGTTTTCGATCGAGAGTCCGCTCATGAGGCGCGCCTTTCCGGTGGGGACAGGGGGCAGATGTGTGTCGCGGGGCAAGAATTTTTCGAAAATTCTTGTCAAAAATCTTTGAAAGATTTTTGCACCCGGAGGCGGAGGGATCCGCCTCCGGGCAAAGGCTTTACATGCCGCTGGCGGAAGACAGCGGGCCGGTGTTCACATTGTCCGCGTAGCTTTCCAGCGCGCCATCGATGGAGCCTGCTGCCACGAAGACGTCCGCGACGCCTTTCATGAACTCCTGTGCGCCACCGCCCAGCCATGTCTCGGAGAGCTGTGCGTCAACTGTCGGGAACACGAAGGTGGAGATGGTCTGCATCGTCGCTTCTTCGTCCATACCGGCATCCTTGGCGATGACCGGGAGCATTTCCGCATGGTTGGACTCATCCGCCCACATGGCGTTGGCTTCCGCGGTCACGGCAAGAAACTTGGACACGGTGTCAGAGTTCTCGGCAATCCAGCCGGAAGGACCGGAGGTCACGTCGAACACCAGGATACCGAGCTCGGTCTTTTCGGCACCGGTCAGCAGCGTGTTGCCGTGCTCTTTCATGCGACGCAGGGACCCGCCCCAGCCGCAAGCCATGTCAACCGCACCCTGAGCAAGGGCGGCGGCGCCATCCGGCGGCGCCATGTCGACGATTTCCATCGACGAGACGTCCACGCCAAAGTGGCCCATCTGCTTGAGGTAGCCGTAGTGCGCAGCTGTGCCCAGCGGCACGGCCACTTTCTTGCCCGCCAGTTCGTCTGCGGAGTCCTGGTCGATTTCCAGCGCTTCGGCGACGACACAGTTGTCATTGTCGGCGTAGGACACGGCCACGTCGAGGATCTGCAGATCCTGTCCGGCAGAGGTCGCCACCACGAAAGGCGGCACGCCCTGCGACACGCTCAGCTGGACGTCGCCCGACGCCATGGCAGCGGACATGGCCGTACCGGTGTCGAAGCTGACCCATTTGATGTCCATGCCGGCGTCTTCGTACATGCCGGTGGCCTTGGCGAACTGGAAGGGCATCGGCCATTCCAGGAAGTAGCCCACGGTGATCTCTTCAGCGTGAACGCTGCCTGCCATAACGGCAAGACCAGCCACAGCACCCAAAAGTGTTTTCTTCATCATGATCGTTATCTCCCTTGCTGGCCCCGCCACGGACGGCGAAGCGCTTTGTGCAGAGGCGCGCGCCTCCACGAGCGCCTCGTTGAGGGCGCCGCCCGTAATCCGACCGGAAAACAGGCACCGGTTCAATGGTTTTTCAGGCCCCCATGCCGGATTTTGCTTTGACAGCGGATAGATTCGGGATCGCGAAATTCACCCAACCCTCTGCACTTAATAGGGAAATATCCGGTTTCCATAGGTTTGCCGACCTGAATCCCCCGGATCTGGCCATACAGCCCCTGTTCGTCTGGCCCTATCGACTGCTCATGTTTCTGGCACATGTGCTATAGAACACTTTCGGAATACCCGGATTTGCAGGAGGGATGACAGATGGACGGCACATATTCGCAGAACGACCTCACCCATGTCGTGGAAGCCGACAAGGCCCACATCTGGCACCATCTCGTGCAGCACAAGCCATTCGAGAGCAAAGACCCCAACATCATCATCGAAGGCAAGGGCATGCGCGTCTGGAACCAGGCGGGCAAGGAGCACCTTGACGCGGTCTCCGGCGGCGTCTGGACGGTGAACGTAGGCTACGGCCGCGAGCGCATCGCCAAGGCCGTCTACGACCAGTTGATGAGGATCAACTATTTCGCGGGCTCCGCGGGTTCCGTCCCCGGCGCGCTCTTTGCGGAAATGCTCATCGACAAGATGCCCGGCATGACCCGCGTCTACTATTGCAACTCCGGCTCGGAGGCCAACGAGAAGGCCTTCAAGATGGTGCGCCAGATCGCGCACAAGCGCTACGGCGGCAAGAAGTCCAAGATCCTCTACCGGGACCGCGACTATCACGGCACCACCATCGCTTGCCTGTCCGCGGGCGGTCAGGACGAGCGCAATGCGCAATACGGTCCCTATACACCCGGCTTCGTGCGCGTGCCGCATTGCCTTGAGTACCGCAAGCACGAACAGGACGGCGCACCCGAAGAGAATTATGGCGAATGGTCCGCTGACCAGATCGAGGCCATCATTCTCGCCGAAGGGCCCGACACCATCGGCGCGCTCTGCCTTGAACCGGTGACCGCAGGCGGCGGCGTGATCCCCGCACCGGATGGCTACTGGCAGAAGGTCCAGGAGATTTGCCGCAAGTATGACATCCTGCTGCACATCGACGAAGTCGTCTGCGGCCTCGGGCGCACCGGCACATGGTTCGGCTATCAGCATTACGGCATCGAGCCGGATTTCGTCACCATGGCAAAAGGCGTGGCCTCCGGCTATGCGGCGATTGCCTGCTGCGTGACGTCCGAGCGCGTGTTCGACATGTTCAAGGACGACATGAGCGATCCGATGAACTACTTCCGCGACATCTCAACGTTTGGTGGCTGCACCGCGGGTCCCGCGGCGGCGATCGAGAACATGGCGATCATCGAAGAAGAGAGCCTGCTGGCAAACACCGTCGCAATGGGCGACTACATGATGGATCAGCTGAACGCGCTGGCCGACAAGCACGCCGTGATCGGCGATGTGCGCGGCAAGGGTCTGTTCCTCGGCGCCGAACTGGTGGCGGATCGCGCCAGCAAGACCCCCGCAGAAGAGGCCAAGGTGCAGGCCGTTGTCGGCGATTGCATGGGCCAGGGCCTGATCATCGGCGCCACCAACCGCTCCGTTCCGGGCAAGAACAACACATTGTGTTTCTCACCTGCATTGATCGCCACGAACGACGACATCGACGCGATCATCCATGGTGTGGACGAGGCTCTGACGCGCGTCTTCGGATGAGCGACACGAACGGGCTGGGGCAGCCCATCGGTGCAGCGCTGGAGGCGGTCTACCCGCGTCCCCGCCCACCGCACCAGACCCTGACGGGGCGCTACGGGCGCCTCGTTCCCCTGCGCGAGGGACACGCCCCCGGGCTGACCGCCGCCTTTGCCGACGACTCCCAAGGCCGCGGCTGGACCTATCTGCCGATCACGGCCTGGGCGGACCAGTCCGAGGCCCTGCGCTGGTGCCGCGGCGCGCAGGCGAGCGCGGATCCGATGTTCTATACCATCGAGGACAGCGCCGGGACGGCCTCAGGCTTCTGCTCGCTGCTGCGGATTGCGCCGGACGTGGGCAGCATCGAAGTGGGCTATATCCATTTTGCCCCGCGGATGCAGCGCACACGGCTGGCCACCGAAGCGATGTTCCTGCTGATGTCCCACGCCTTCGATGATCTGGGCTATCGGCGCTACGAATGGAAATGTGACGCGCTCAATGCGCCGTCCCGCGCGGCGGCCAAACGGTTGGGCTTTACCTACGAAGGCACGTTCCGTCAGGCCACGATCACCAAGGGGCGCAACCGCGACACCGCCTGGTTCGCGATGATCGACGCGGAATGGCCTGCGCTCCGGTCTGCCTTTGCGCAGTGGCTCGCGCCCGGGAATTTCGACGCCGAGCACCGGCAAAAGACCTCCCTCAGCCAGTTGACCGCGGCAGCACTCGCGACGGATTGAAGCGTATTATCTCTATTTTCCGGCACCCTGCGCAGTGTGATTATATTTTGGACAAGGGTTTTCGTGGCACATCCTCCACCAGTCCATGTTTGAGTAATGCTCGCAATTGTCTGGAGGGATCGTATGCCAAGCCGCTACCCAAGCTACCCCTATGTCGAGCCGGTCGCTGCCAAGGTCTCGCAGGAAGAAATTGACGAGATCATTATCGATCTGATGTCACAGAACCCGCAGTTGACACTGAAGGAAGGCGGACCTCTGGATCCGCTGGCGCGCGCGCTGAACGTGGACATCGAATATTCTTCGCCGCCGCACGAAATGATGCTGGACGTGCCACTGGACAAGCGCGCAGTGATCTGGCTGCCCAAGAACGGGCGCATGAAACATGACCGTGTCGCCGCAGCCATCGGCATCGGCCACTGGATTCTGCACGTTCCCCTGACCCGCGAAGTGCACCCGGGCTGCGGTGTTCAGGCGCTGCACAAGCCGCGCGATCTGACCGCGCAGGATGAGGCCCGCCGCTTTGCCTATGCGCTGCTGATGCCGGGCGATGTGTTTCGCGGGCTGTGGTACGAGGGCCGCGTGCAGGCCGTGGCCGAAGGGCTGAACGTCCCAACGCAAATCGTCTACGAGCGCGCGGCGATCCTCGATCTGCCAACAGAGAATGTCGAGGACGGCAGCAAGTACCAATGGCGCGAACGCCCGGCGATCGGCGGCTACTGACCAGGTCGGCACCGGCGATCTTTGGTCGCGCGCCTTGCCCCGTGGGGCCCGGCTGCTGCCTTTTTGACAGTTCCGCGCCCTTTCAGGAACAGTGCCAACAAAACGGGCGGCGCGCTGGTGCGGGCCGCCTCGGTTTCATGTCTTGATTGCGCCGACCGGTGCGGCGGCGCGCCGCTGGTCTGGCGGCGACGCTCAGGCGTTTACGCTGTCTTTCAGGGCCTTGGCGATCGTCACCTTGACCTGCTTGTCAGCCTCTTTCTTGAACTGCTCGCCGGTGGCGGGGTTGCGCACCATGCGCTCCGGACGCTCGCGGCAGTAGATCTTGCCCACGCCGGGAAGAGTCACGGCACCACCGGCGGCCACTTCGGCGGTGATGATATCGCCAATGGCGTCCAGAGCCGCGCCTGCGGTCTTCTTGTCCGCGTCCATCTTTTCAGCCAGTGCTGCGACCAGCTGTGTCTTTGTCATAGGTTTCGCCATTTCATGGTCTCCATTTCCTGCGAGCCGCCTCTGTGGGGCCGGGTCGCGGCTTCACCGCCCGTGCTCTTGGGCCTCTGCGGCAAGATAAAACCGGATAATGTGGGAAAACACAACAATTCGTGGGGCGTAGCCCTTCGGAAATATGCATTTTGTGTCTGTTTCCCGGCGTCAAAACCGGATCAGAGGAAGGCCGTCTCTTCGAAACTGCGCAATTTCCGGCTGTGGATCCGCTCCAGCGGCATCTCGCGCAGCGATTCCATGGCCCGGATTCCAATCCGCAAATGCCGTGCGACCTGCGTTTTGTAAAAATCCGAGGCCATGCCGGGCAGCTTCAGCTCCCCGTGCAACGGCTTGTCGGACACGCACAAAAGCGTGCCATAGGGCACCCGGAACCGGAACCCGTTCGCGGCGATGGTGGCGCTTTCCATATCCAGTGCTACGGCGCGCGACTGGCTGAGACGCTGAACGGGGCCGGTGTGCTCCCGCAACTCCCAGTTGCGGTTGTCCAGTGTCGCCACGGTTCCGGTGCGCATGATCCGCTTCAGGTCATAGCCTTCCAACTGGGTTTCTGCGGCGACCGCCTGCTCAAGCGCCACCTGGATCTCAGCCAGCGCCGGGATCGGCACCCAGACCGGCAGGTCGTCGTCCAGCACCTTGTCCTCACGCAGGTAGCCATGGGCCAGTACGAAATCGCCCAGCGACTGCGAATTGCGCAAGCCCGCACAGTGCCCGACCATGATCCAGGCATGAGGGCGCAGCACGGCGATGTGGTCCGTTGCGGTCTTGGCGTTCGAGGGCCCGACCCCGATGTTCACCAGCGTGATGCCGCTGCCGTCCGGACGCTTGAGGTGGTAGGTCGGCATCTGCGGCATCCGCGCAGGCAAGGAAAGCTGCCCATCCGGGCCAGTGATCTCCACGTTCCCGGTGCTGACAAAACTGCTGTAGCCACTGTCGGCATCGGCGAGCGCGGCGCGCGCGTAGGCCTCGAATTCCGACACGTAGAACTGGTAGTTCGTGAACAAGACGTGGTTCTGAAAATGCTCCGGGTCCGTCGCCGTGTAATGCGACAGGCGCGCAAGCGAATAGTCCACCCGCTGCGCCGTGAAGGGTGCCAGCGGCCATGGATCGTCGGGGCCTGCGCTGTTCACGCCATTGACGATGTCGTCATTCGTGGTCGCAAGGTCCGGCACGTCAAAGACGTCGCGCATGGTAAAGGCGGAGGCCCCCTCTTGCGGCACGGTCACGTCGGGAAAATTCGCCACGGCAAAATGCACCGGCATGGGCGTGTCCGAACAGCCGATCTGCACCTGTACGCCGTGCTGCTCCATCAAGAGGCTCAACTGCTGGCGGAGGTAGTGGCGAAACATCGCGGGGCGCGTGACCGTCGTGGTATAGACGCCGGGCGCCGTCACATGACCAAAGCTGAGACGGCTGTCGACCTTGGCAAAGGTGGCCGTGACCAGCCGGATTTCGGGGTAAAAGGCGCGCACGCGCACGCCCGGGTGCCCCTGCACCATCGCGGCCATGAACCGGTCCCGCAAAAAGACCGCCGCGGCGTCGTAGAGCAGGCAAAGCCGGTCCACCGCGGCCTCGGCAGAGTCGAAAAGCGTTGTGGCCGGGGTCTCTGGCGAGACCACCTCCAGTTGTTCGGATGTCTGTTGCATTCTGGGCCCCACCTCGTCGATGCGCGGAGGTTGACAGCTTGCCCGGGCGGGTGCAAGGTCACGAAAGGTCACAATTGCTGTCCTTTTTCAGAAGGTGCCGGGACCATGGACTACGAGACGGTGGATGCGTCCACATTCGGGGCATCGTTGCAAGGGATGGGTGTCAACCTTCTGGTGCGGGATGTGCCCATGACAGCCGCGATGTTGGCCGGTGTCTTTGGGATGACCGCCCATCAGGCCAGCGCAAATTTCGCCATCGTGGTCTATGGCAGCGCCGTGTTCCAATTGCACGCGGATGCGACCTATGGATCGAACCCCTACCTGTCCTTCCTGCCGGAAGCCGGGCCGCGCGGGGCGGGCGCGGAATTGCGCCTGTATGACAGCGATCCGGACGCGGCGGCGGATTTGGCGGAGGGGCACGGGATGCATATCCTCCAGCCACCGACGGACAAGCCTCACGGGTTGCGGGAGGCCTTCCTGATATGCCCGGATGGCTATGCCTGGGTGCCATCCCGACCGCTGAAGGCGCAGGGGGACTGACCGACTGTGGGCCTGCAGCGGCTGCCGATGACCTGCGTCAGGTCAAGACCGGATCCGGCCAGTGATTGGCCTGTGACTGGCCGCTTGCAGGTGCAAACTCACAGAAAATCAAGCGCGCCAGAGCCGGAGCGCTGCGAAATCACCCCCTGATACGGTCCTCAAGAAAGGCACCGGACCGTGGTTTGGTTTGACTCACCCCATCCGGCGGGACAAGGGTGAGGCCACGCATGACAATCTGAATCCCGCAGCCCAAGGAGGCGCTCATGAATGCCCCGCAGACTTTGACCAATATCGATTTCTGGACGGAACGTGTCGACCTTGCAGCGGCGTTTCGCTGGACCGTGCGGCTGAACATGCACGAAGCGGTGGCCAACCATTTCAGCATGGCCGTGAACGACGATGGGACAGAATTCCTCATCAACCCGAACCAGAAGCACTTTGCCCGCATCAAGGCATCGGACCTGCTCGTGCTGGATGCCAATGACCCGGACACGCTGGACAAACCGGGCGCGCCAGATCCCACGGCCTGGGGCCTGCATGGCAGCCTGCACCGGCTTTGTCCCCATGCCCGCTGTGCCATGCATGTGCATTCGGTCTATGCGACTGCGCTGGCCTGCCTGAAGGACAAGCGCCTGCCGCCGCTGGACCAAAATGCCGCGATCTTCTTTGAACGCACGGCCGTGGACAATTCCTATGGCGGCCTTGCCTTCGAAGAAGAAGGCGCACGTTGCGCGGAGCTTTTGTCGGACCCGAAGGTCAAGACGCTGATCATGGGCAATCACGGCGTCATGGTGATTGGCGAGACCGTGGCGGAGACCTTCAACCGCATGTATTACTTTGAACGCGCGGCGCAGACCTACCTGATTGCCTTGCAGACCGGGCAGGAACTGGACGTATTGTCCGATGAAGTGGCCGCAAAAACCGCGCGGGAGATCGAGGAATATCCCGAACAGGATGAGCGTCATCTTGCGGAGCTGAAGGCGATCCTGGACGAAGAGGGATCCAACTACGCCACGTGATCCTCGGCAAAAGGCGCGGGGTCAACCCCGCGCGACATCCCGGTGCACCAGCGGCACGGTTGGGGTCGCCCGCCAGAAGGCTGCGAAGGTGTTTCACGGGGTGGCGGGTGCGCCAGCGTGAACGTTGTGCGGTGTTGGGCCTTTGCCCGGACGGGTGTCAAGCCTTCCGGAACGTGACGATCCGGCTGGTGTCGTCCGCATGGGGGCCCGACGCACCTTCGGCGTAGATGCGGGTTTCGTGTTGTTCGAGCGTCGTGATAGGCAAGGCGCTCAGCACTTTGGCAAAGCCCTTGGCGGCCCAATGCTCTGCATTGACCGAAAGCGCAACAAGCGCCCCGGGGCGCAGGATGCGCAGCACCTCGCCCAGAGCTTCGGGGCCGACGTGGCCATGGGTGAAGGTGCCGGAACTGACCGCGCCGCTATAGGTGTTGTCCGCAACAGGCAAGCGTTCCAACAGGTTACCCGTCCAGCAGCGGGTATAGATGTCCTTTTGCGCGGCTTCGGCCAGCATCTCTTCTGACAGGTCCATGGCTTCAATCGGGCCAATCCCCAGCGCGCGCAGCGCCGCGCCACACAGCCCGGTGCCTGCGCCAAGATCGATCACGAGCTCGTCGCCCAGATCATGGGCCGGGTCATGAGCCGGATCACTGGACGGATCACGGGCCAAATCACGGGCCAAATCACGGGCCAAATCAAGGGCCAGACCCCTGGCCAAATCCCTGTCCGGTCTCACGGCCAATGCGCTGGCGTCACGGAAGCCCTCGGCCACGCGCTGTGGGAGCACGTAGGCGTTCCGCTGTGCGAAGCTTTGGTCATAGCTGGCGGCCCATGTGGCATAGAGCCGTCGGTTGTCATCCGGGCTTTGCAAGGCATACGCGCCTTCGAGATCAGGATCCTGCGTCATGGACGGAGCCTAACGCCCCCTGCAGGCTGCGGGCAAGGCCGACAGCGATCAGACACCATTGGCGACGCGGGGTTTGGGCGTGCAACGGTCCAGCCGCACCTCGGCCGTCAGGGCGTGGCCAGTCATGCCTTCGGCGCGCGAGATCACGCTGGTGGCGCGGGCCAGTGCAGGCAGTGCTGCGTCGGTCACCCGCTGATAGGTCACGGTCTTCAGGAATTTGTGAACCGACAACCCACCCGTGTAGCGCGCCGCCTTGTCGGTCGGCAGCACGTGGTTGGGACCGGCGGCCTTGTCACCGAAGGCGACAGTGGTGTCTTCGCCCAGAAACAGGGATCCGTAGCAGGCGAGCCGGTCACGCCACCAGTCGAGGTCGGCGGCTTGCACATGCAGGTGCTCTGGCGCGTAGCGATCTGCCGCTTCGGCCATCTCGTCGCGATTCGCGCAGAGCAGGACTTCGCCCATGGCGGTCCAGGCCTGCCAGGCGGTGGCGCCATTTTCCGGGCCGAGGCGGGCGCAGGTGCCCGGCATGAGATCCACGACCCGCTGGGCCATGCGGGCATCGTCGGTGACCAGCCAGCAGGGCGAGGTGGGGCCGTGTTCGGCCTGCCCGGCGAGGTCGAGCGCCACAAGCGCCGGGTCGGCGGTGGCATCGGCGACGATCAGCACATCGGTGGGGCCTGCCACCATGTCCAGTCCGCGCGGCCCAAAGAGCTGACGCTTGGCCTCGGCCACATAAGCATTGCCGGGACCGCAGAGGATATCGGCGGGCGGCGTTCCAAAGAGCCCGTAAGCCATGGCGGCGACGCCCTGCACGCCGCCAAGGCAGAGGATCCGGTCCGCCCCTGCAAGGTGCATCGCGTAAAGCGTTGCAGGGTCGATGCCGTCAGCCCCCTTGGGCGGGGCGCAGGCGGTCACATGGGGCACGCCCGCGGATTTTGCAGTGGCGATGGTCATGAGGGCCGAGGCGATATGCGCATAACGCCCCCCGGGCACATAGGCCCCGGCGGCCTGCACCGGCACGGATTTCTGTCCCGCGATCAGACCCGGACGCAGTTCGGTCTCAAAACCGCTTAGCGAGGCCCGCTGGGCGCTGGCAAAGCTGCGGATGTTCTCCAGCGCGTAGTGCAGCGCCTCGTCCAGCTCTGGTGGAACATGGCTGCGGGCCGCGGCGATCGCCGCTGGCGGCACGTCGATCTCGGAGGTCCAGCCGTCGAGGCGTTGGGCATAGTCGCGCGCCGTGGCCTCCCCCCCCTGTTTGATCCGGGCCAGCATGATCTGGACCGTATCGGCGATATCCGCCTGGGCGGTGGAGGAAAGGCCGGGGGCGGCTTTGATCAGGCGAGGCATGACTGGCTCCTGGAACGGGATGGAAAAGGGGAAGGCGAAACAAAGGGACCGCTTGACCCCCCGGCAGATTTGAGAAACCTGAATATAGCGCGACACGCGCAGTGAGGTGGAGGGCAGACATGCTGATGAAGGGTGTGACGCTCAGGGGGCTGGAAGTCTTTGAGGCGCTGGCACAGAGCGGATCGGTGGCCAAGGCCTCCGAAGCGACGGGGCTGAGCCAGCCCGCGGTCAGCCAGCAGATGCGCAACCTCGAAGCGGCGCTGGGGGTCGACCTTGTGGATCATGGGCGACGGCCGATGATGCTGACCCCGGCGGGGCGGTCTTTCCTTGTGCGGTGCCGCGCGGTTCTGCGGCAATTGCGGCTGGCGCAGAATGAACTGACGGTGATGGATCTCACGCATCTGAGCACGCTCAGCCTTGGCGTGATCGACGATTTCGACAACGACCTGACACCGCGCCTTGTGACCATCCTTGCCGACAGCATGACGCGGTGCCGCTTCAAACTGATCACCGCACCCAGCCATGAAATCTCTGAGGCGATCCGCGCGCGGCGATTGCATCTGGCAATCTCGGCCAGCTCTGGCGAAGTGATGGACGGCATCGTCGAGTATCCGTTGGTGCGCGATCCCTTCGTTTTTGTCTGTGCAAAGGGCGCTGTGCAGGAGGCCGGCGGGGTCGAAGCCCTGATGCAAGGCGCACCGATCCTGCGCTACGACCGCGACCAGTTGATCGGTCGGCAGATAGAGGCGCATCTTGCGCGGCAGAAACTGGAGTTCGCGGAACGGTTCGAAATCGGCGCGCATCTGTCGCTGATGACGCTGGTGGCGCGGGGGATGGGCTGGACGATCACCACGCCGCTGGGGTTCATGCGGGCCGGTCGCTACCATGATGCGATCGAGGCGCATCCGGTGCCGTTCAAGCCTTTCTCGCGCACGATATCGCTGTTTGCGGGCACTGACTGGGCGGACCGGGTCCCGCGCGACGTCGCCCAGACGATGCGGATGTTGGTGGCGGACATGGTGATCGGTCCGGCGCTGATGAAGCTGCCGTGGCTCGAAGAGGATTTGCGGGTCTTGCAGGCCTGACACGGTGCACATGACGCGAGGATGCCGCGGTGGCCGGGGCTGTCCAGAGGGGACGGGCCGGTTTCACGAACCGCAGAGCGCGCATTCGAAAAACTGAAATTGTGGATGAGGGCAAGGGCGCGGGGTCAACCCCGCGCCACGCAATCGGGCACAAGCGGACAGGGTCTTGTCCCCGCCAGGGCGCCTGCGCCGGTGCGGCGAAATTCGCAACCGTCAGGCAACGCGCAAAGGATCCGCCCGGTGGAACGCGGGTCAGACGCCGTCCACATGCCCCACGAACGCCCGAACCGAGGCTTCGAACCCGCGTGGGTCATCGGCGTGCAGCCAATGCCCGGCGTTGGGCATCCGGGCAAACCGCGCCTTGGGAAACCGAGCGCGAATTGCGTCGCGGTGGTCCGGCAGCACATAGTCGGACTGCCCTCCGGACAGGAACAGCGTCGGTCCGGCGTAACTGCCGGGCAGATCTTCGGGGAAGCCGAGGATCTTTGGCATTTCCTCCGCAAGCGTGTCGAGGTTGATTTTCCAGCGTTTGGCCTGCAGGTCGAGCGACTGGGTGAAGAAGCTTTGCAACGCCGGGTCTTCGACATGCATGGCCAGTTGCGCGACCGCGTCCGAACGCTTGATCACTTTGGACAGGTCGACGGCGCGCATCGCCTCGATGAAGGGCATCTGGCTGTGGCCGTAGGCGACCGGTGCGATATCCGCCACCACGAGCGACGCCAGCTTTTCCGGCGCCTGCATCGCCAGCACCATGGCCGCCTTGCCCCCCATGGAATGACCGATCACATGCGCGCGACCACCGTGCGCGTCGATCACCTCTGCGAGATCTGCCGCAAGGTCGGGATAGCTGTGCGTCTGGGTCCGCGGACTGTCGCCGTGGTTGCGCATGTCTGGCGTGAGGACATGGTATTGCTCTGACAGGCGGCGCGCGATCACCCCCCAGTTGCGACCGGACCCAAAGAGACCGTGCACGATCAGAAGCGGCGTCCCGCCGGGCGCGCCATGGGTCAGCGTGTTCAACATGGCATCGTGATACGATGCCGGACGCCCTGTGGCCAGTGCCTTTGCCCTCCCCTGCGGACCCCGCGTGGCACTGTATTGTTGCGATTTCGAGAACGCATTGGTGACATCTCTCGAATTGAGGCGGAAATGGGGCATGCGCTATCCTTCGGGGATGCATGTGGATCAAGAGATGGCCCTGCGGGTCTCCAGAATGGAACGCCTGATGGCGCGCAGACTGGGTTTGAAACGCCGGTCGTTGGACCAGCAGGTCCACCGCGTTCGGCGCGAATTGCCCAAACCCGTGCGCAAGGACATCATGGATCTGGCGCAGGCCAACCACCTGTCCGGCAACCCCAGACTCGCCCGCCAGATCGACCGGCGCGCCATGGCACGCGCCGAACGCCGGGTGCGCGGCTTCCTGACGGGACCGACCTTGAAGGAGCGGCGCATCACGCAGCGATTGAGCTGGCGTGCCGGGCTCTTGTTCAACCTGATTGGCTTCTTTGCTCTGGTGGTGGGCGTGCTCTTCTGGCAGGGGCTGATCTAAAGCCGCATCGCGCCGCCGCGCCCGACCAGACCGGGTCCAGCGCCGCACCCTGCCGTCAGTCCGGTCAGTCCGGAAGGGGCGCCCCGCGCAACCGCAAAAACAGGCTCTCTTCGTCATCATTTCGGAAGAACGGCACCGAGGTCGGAGGCGAATCATCCGCGGCGCGCGCGGCCACTTCGGCCAACACCACTTCGGTGATGAAGGGCAGATCGTAGTTCCGCACGTCGTCCACGGCGACCCATTGCAGATGCGACAGCTCATCGGCCGCATGGGCAAAGTCGTCGGGATCGGACTCCAGCGCCTCGGCATCCAGCAAGAAAAAGCGCGCATCAAAGCGCCGTGGCCGACCCGGTGGCGTGATGGCGCGAAACACGAACTGCAGCGCATCCGCCGAAGGTCGGTGGCCGGACCCGGCAAAATCCAGCCACCCTTCGGGCACGGCACCGGGCCATGGCGCTGGAACGCCAAGGATCTGCCCGGTTTCTTCCCACAACTCGCGCACGGCAGCGGCAGCAAGCGCGCGGGGCAAATGGGCCTCGGACTCCTCTGCGAGGCGCGCGGCGCAGATCGGCGAAAGTGGACGGGCCAGCGGCACATGCGCATCATCCGGGTCCACCGCCCCGCCGGGAAAGACGAACTTGTTGGGCATGAAGGCGGCCTTGGCCCCACGCTGCCCCATCAGAACCCGCGGACGGGTCGTGCGGTCACGCAGCACGATCACGGTGGCGGCGTCACGAATGGCGGTCTTGTCGATCTGTGTGGTGGCGTCCACCATGCGGTGCCCTCTTTCAGCGAGGTGGGCGCGCGGTCTCCGGCTCCGGCGGAGCACCAAACCCGTGCATGCCCCGGGCCCATTGAAACGCCACGATCACCCCTTTCAATCTAGGCAAGAGATAGAGCGAGAGCGCGACACAGCCAACCGCAAAGATCGTGAAGAGCACCAGAGGGTCCGGCCGCCACGTGGTAAAGACCACAAGCAACAAGGGCGCCATGAGATGCCCGACGATCAGGATCGTCAGATAGGCGGGGCCATCGTCGGCGCGGTGATGGTGCAGATCCTCACGGCAGACGGCACAGCGTTCCCGCACCGTCAGATAACCGGACATCAGCGGCCCCGTACCGCATTTCGGACAGCGCCTGCGCCATCCTTTCCACAAGATGGGCCAAATTGAACCCTCCTGCGATTCCTCAATCTCAGTCGACATGTCGCCCTCGCCTTACCCCGCGCCCAAGATGTGGTCGGGCGGAAAAAACGCATAGTCTGCAAAGTGTCCTTGCGTCGGCGTGTCACAGAGCGCGCGCAGGCTTTGCCCAAGGCGTGACACGCCCCGTCGGGGGGCTTTGAAAAAAAGTTGCAAAACCTGCGACGGAAGTTCCGGGCCCAGCCGTGAAAGCCTGCAGAGACGCCCGGGATAGGGCGGATCAGACAGGACCGAACACAACGATGGAAAGGCACGATCATGAACACGAAAGCACTTTGGATCTCGGGCGCACTGGTTGTCTTGATGGGAACCGCAAGCGTGGCTCTGGCACACGGTGACAAGGGTCAGCGCGGCGGTGGCCAGCGCGGCGCGATGATGGAAGAAATGTTCGAGCGCACCGATGCGAACGGCGACGGCAAGATCACACAGGAAGAAGTGGATGCCGCCGCAGCCGCGCGGTTTGCCGAAACCGATGCCGATGGCGACGGCCTGCTGAGCGCCGAGGAAATCCAGACCTTTGCCGCGGCACAGCGCGAAGCCCGCGAAAATGACCGCCGCGCCAACCGCACCGAGCGCATGATCGGGCGGCTGGATCCCAATGACGACGGGCTGCTCAGCCTCGAAGAACTCTCCGAGCGGGGTCCGCAGGACATGTTCGCCCGGATGCTCGACCGCGTCGACACCGACGAAGACGGTGCCATCAGCAAGGAAGAGATGGAAGAAGCCCGCGCCAACATGAAAGAGCGCGGAGGCCGGGGCCACGGCCGCGGTTTCTGGAAGAACTGAGCCCACCGCGGGGTCACCTGACGACCCCGCCCTGCTCCGGGCCTCCTCTCCCTGGCCCGGAGCGTTGCACTGAGCGCACAAAGCGGTTAGCGCAAAGGACATTGAGCCTGGATGCCCTATGACGCCATGACGGAACGCGCCGACGAAGACCTGCTGGCGGCCTATGCCACCGGCGACGCCGCCGCGGCGCGGGCACTGACAGCGCGACTGGCGCCAAGGGTGCTGGCGCATGCCTATCGGTTGCTGGGCGGAGACCGGGCCGAGGCAGAAGACGTGACACAGGAGGCGCTCTTGCGGCTCTGGCGCGTGGCGCCCGACTGGCGCACCGGAGAGGCCAAGGTGACCACCTGGCTGTACCGGGTGACGGCCAACCTGTGTATCGACCGGATGCGCAAACGCCGCACCGGTCCCGACATAGATGCCGTGCCGGAGATCGCCGACGAGGCACCTTCGGCGGCGGAACGGATACAACAATCGGCACGGGCAGACGCGTTGCAGACCGCTCTGAACCAGTTGCCGGAACGACAAAAGCAGGCGGTTGTGCTGCGCCACCTCGACGGGCTCTCGAACCCGGAGATTGCGCAGATCATGGACATTGGCGCGCGCGCGGTAGAAAGTTTGACCGCGCGGGGCAAGCGGGCACTGGAGGCGCTCCTCGCCGGGCGCCGTGCCGAACTGGGGTATGAAGACGATGACTGACCCAAGAGACAAGCGCCCCGGTGACACAGGGGACCATGCTGACACGGGGGACCATGCTGACGCGGGGGACCATGCTGGCACGGGGGACCGTGCCGTCACGGGGGACCGTGCCGACCCGCTGGCCGGGGGCGACCTGAGCCTCGCCATTGATCTGGACGCGTTCCTAGACGCGGCCCGGGCCGAAACGCCTGCGCCCTCTGACGATTTCATGGCGCGGCTGACGGCAGAGGCGATCGCCGAAATGCCTGTGGCCCCCCGACGCGAACCCGAAGTGCGCCCGGGACTGATCGAACAATTGCGACAGGCGCTTGGCGGCTGGCCCGGGCTCGCCGGTCTCGCCGCGACCTGCGCCGCCGGTGTCTGGATCGGGGTCAGCCCGCCGTCCAGCCTTGAGGCGCTCTGGGGCACGAGCGTGGCGCTCGAAAGCCTTGATCCGCTGGGCGGGTTCGGCGTCGCGCTGATGGAAGGATAAACCATGGGCGAACTCACGACCTCCCGCGGCATGCGGATCCTGCTCTTTGTTTCGCTGGCGCTGAACCTGTTGGTGGTGGGCGTGGTGGCGGGCATTGCCGTGAACGGCCCTCCGGGACCACCGGGGGGCGGACGCGGCTCGAGCAATCAGGACCCGGCCCTGCCCTACACCCGCGCCCTCGAAGAAGACCAGAGACGGGATCTTCGACGCCAGTTGCGGCGCGACGTGATGCGCGACCGGCAAGAGATGCGCGCCCTGCGCGACGATATCTTTGCCGGCTACCAGGAGGCTTTGTCGGTCCTGCGCAGCAGCCCGTACGACAGTGACGCGCTGGAGGCCGCTCTGGTGCGTCAGGCCGACCACGGGGCAGAGCTGCGTGCACGCGGACAGGCCTTGCTGGGCGCTTATATCGCGGAAATGTCTGCCGAAGAACGCGCCGCCTATGCCGATCGGCTCGAGGCAGAACTGTCGCGCGCCACCCGCCGTCTCAAGCGTGACGACAAGGACCGCAAGCCCCCGAAAGACCGCGACTGAGGCTGTTCAGGCCCCTGTCGCCTTTCCCCGCCCCGAGCGGATCACAACTCCAGATCTTCAGAGTACCAGACTGCCCCGTCCATCGGGCTGCCACGCCCGTTGGTCGGGAATATGCAGCCGCAGGGTGTCACCCAGTGACAGCCGCCCCTCGCTGGCCACCAGAGCGGTCACGCCCCGGCGCCCTTCCGCGGCGCGCTTGAACCCTTTTGCAGCCTCTGCATGCACGGTGGCGAGGCTTTTGGCCGGGAACTGGCAGGGCCGGTTCTGCATGTCCACGCAAAGCGTCGCCCCCGACGGCCCCTGAAGGCGCGCGGAGGGCGGCAGAAAACTGAAATCCGGCAATCCCCGCACCACGACCGAGGCCCCGAGCCGCGCGGGATCCACCGCGTCGATGCCCATGTCCCTTGCGATCAGGTCCAGTTCCTCGGCGCTTACGATGCTGAGCTGCCGTTCGTTGCGGATCTCGGTGCCCTGAGGGTATTGCGCAGTGACGCGCGAGCAGGACGCCCGCGTTGCGCCGCTGTGCACGGACCCTGATATCCCGGCAAAGGTCAGGTCCATGGCCTCAAGCGGCTCAGCGATCAGCGCCGTGCGTTGGGTGGTGCTGACGACTCCCAACCACGTGATGGTGGCGGTGTACTCGGTGGCAATCAGGGCGGGCATGGCGGCTCTCCGTGCAGCGGTCTGTGGCCCGGTTCTAACCCGGCGCAACGGCACAAGGCCACAGGGGGCGACCATGCGCAGGGAAATTCACGCGCGCCCGGCCCCATTTGCCCCTTGGTTGATCAAGGTGCGTCCTCGCTGGCCACAGGATGAGGACCGCAGGCAGCAAAAGAAAAACCCGCCATCAAGAGGCGGGTTTCTCGTCTTGTCACCATGTCAGCGCGCGGCCCGAGGCCGTGACGCACCCCGCGTCAGGCCGAGGGTTCCGGCTCCAGATCACCAGAGGGCTTGGCCTTTGGCTTTGTCTTCGGGATCGCCGTGATGCTTGGCGTGTCCTCGACAGCGCCGGTGCCGCCATCATCGTCTTCGCTCTGCGGCGGCTCCCCGCGCATGACGCGCTGAATTTCTTCACCCGTTAGCGTCTCATACTCAAGCAAGCCCTGCGCGAGCCGCTCCCAGTCGTCGCGGCGGTCGGTCAGGATCTGGAAGGCGCGGTCATAGGCGTCCTGAATGAACCGGCGCACCTCGTCTTCGATCAGTTCCTTGGTATTCGCAGAGACGGAGAGACCCGCGGTGTTGCCGGTATAGCCCTCGGCCGCTTCGCGGTAGTCGATATTGCCGACCTTGTCGGACATGCCCCATTGCAACGTCATCGCCCGCGCCAGAGCCGATGCCTGCTGGATGTCGCCCGCCGGCCCGTTCGAGACGTTCTCCTCACCATACTTGATGATTTCCGCCGCCTTGCCCGCCATGGTCATGGCAAGCTTTTCCTCGCATTCCGACTTGTGCCAGTTCAGGCGGTCGATTTCCGGCAAGGAGACCACCATGCCAAGCGCACCGCCGCGCGGAATGATCGTTGCCTTGTAGACCGGGTCACACTGCGGCAGGCTAAGGCCCACGACCGCGTGGCCCGCTTCGTGATAGGCGGTTTTTTCCTTCTGCTCCTCGGTCAGGACCATGCTGCGCCGTTCCGCGCCCATCATGACCTTGTCCTTGGCGTTCTCGAAATCCTCCATAGTCACGAAACGACGGCCCACGCGCGCGGCCATCAGCGCCGCCTCGTTCACGAGGTTCGCCAGATCCGCACCGGAGAAGCCGGGCGTGCCGCGAGCAATGATCCGCAGATCCACATCGGGGCCCAGCGGCGTCTTGCGCGCATGCACGCCAAGGATCTTTTCACGGCCCTTGATGTCCGGGTTGGGCACGGTGACCTGACGGTCAAAGCGTCCCGGGCGCAGCAGCGCCGGGTCAAGCACGTCGCGACGGTTGGTGGCGGCGACGATGATCACACCTTCGTTCGCCTCAAAGCCGTCCATCTCGACCAGCAACTGGTTCAGCGTCTGCTCGCGTTCGTCGTTGCCACCGCCATAGCCCTGGCCACGGGCGCGGCCCACGGCGTCGATCTCGTCGATGAACACGATACAGGGCGCGTTCTTTTTCGCCTGCTCGAACATGTCGCGCACACGGCTGGCGCCAACACCCACGAACATCTCGACAAAGTCGGAACCGGAAATCGTGAAGAAGGGCACACCCGCCTCGCCTGCAATCGCACGCGCCAGCAGTGTCTTGCCGGTGCCCGGAGGACCAACAAGCAGCGCGCCCTTGGGGATCTTGCCGCCAAGGCGAGAGAATTTCTGCGGGTTGCGCAGGAATTCCACGATCTCTTCGAGTTCTTCCTTGGCTTCGTCGATCCCTGCCACGTCGTCAAAGGTCACGCGGCCATGCTTTTCGGTCAACAGCTTCGCCTTGGACTTGCCAAAGCCCATCGCCCCGCCTTTGCCACCGCCCTGCATGCGGTTCATGAAATAGATCCAGACACCGATCAGCAACAGGAAGGGCAAGAGCGACAGCAGGAACGCCTGGAAGGTCGATTCCTCCTGCGCCTCGGCCTCGACCGGGACATTGTTGTTCAGCAAAAGCTCTGTCAGCTCCGCATCCTGGGGCTTGATCGTGGTGTAGTTGCGGCCATCCGTGCCGCGGTAGGTCACCTTTTCCCCGTCGATCGTCGCAGAGGCCACGTTCTGCGTTTCCACCGCACGCACGAATTCGGAGTAAGTTGCCTTGCTCGACGACGTGGTGGGGTTGTTGTTCGAAAACAGGTTGAAAAGCGCCAGGATCAACAGGAAGAGGACGACCCAAAAGGCGATGTTGCGTACGTTGCCCAAGGCAAACTCCTTCGATGCAGTTTGTGCCTGACGGCACTTGCGCGTTGCCTACTAACATAGAGGACGCGCGGCTTTGTTCAATGCAGCAAAGGCTGCGGAAGCGTTGGGATCAGCCAGAATCAAGCCATTGCATGAATTCCGGGCCGTGCAGGCGGACCACATGACGCGGCTCTGTCCGGGGGTCAAGCGCCGGGCAGGCGATCAACCGCTCGCCTTGCCAGAGCGCGGGCAGGCTGAGCGCCGTGCGGTGGGCCGGGCCGTCGGGGGACCTTACGGGAAGCTGCGACCAGCCCGCCTCGCCCAGCGCGCGCAGGGTCAGGTCTGCCTCTGGTGCCGCGCCGGGACGGGGCACGGCGTCAAGGCCGGGAACAGGGTCGGTGCCGTGGACCCGATCCGGACCGGGGTCAGGATCGTAGCGCCACCGCCTGTCCCACAGGACACCGGCACGCGCCGGGACGGACAGGGACGCAACGGCGCCCAGTTCCCGACAGATGCGCAAATGGTCGCGGTCGACGTGGACAAGACAGCCGTGCAGCGTGCCCCCCTTGCCGGATTGCGCCTCTTGCCAGAGCCGTTCCAAAGCCGCTTCGCGCGGCGCATAGGGGCGGCTGGCCACGCAGCGCAAGGCTGTGGACAGCAGGCGCAGGGCGGTTTCCTCTTCCACCTGCGACAGATCACGGTGCAGCAGGATATGACCAAACTGGCGATCCTCGCTGCCAAACCTGTCCCAGACATCGCGGGCGCGGGCAACAAGCGCGCTTTCGGCACGGCGCAGGCGGTGCGCCGCTTCGGCCAGTTTGCTCGGATCGAGTCCCGCCTCCTGCAAGGCGGGCAAGGCCCTGCGCATCCGCACTCGGTCATACACCGGGTCGTCATTGGTTGGATCCTCGACCCAGCGTCCCTTCAACGTGCCAAGATAGAACCGAAGCTCTGCGCGCCGCATCGTCAGGCAGGGACGCAGCACTGTCATGGGGCGGCCCGTGGCATCCGGCGGGGGACACGTCCCCAGTATGTCGCCCTTGATCTCGGCACCCGTGCTGTCGGGCGTGACGAGCCTGCGCGCCGCCGCCATCGCCGCCAGCCCCGACACACCCGCACCGCGGTCAATCCGCATCAGAAACGTCTCGGCAAGATCATCCTGCGTATGCGCCATCAACACATGTTGCAGCCCTCCGCGCCAGCGGTCGATCAGCGCAAGCCGCGCGTCGCGGGCGCACGCCTGTGTGTTGCCAACGCCGTCCCAATGCCAGCGCGCCGTCGCGTGGGGCCAACCCAATGCCGCGCATTCCTCTGCCACGAGGGCCGCCTCTGCCGCGCTTTCCGGACGCAAACCGTGGTCAACCGTGATCACCCAGAGCCGCAGGCCCCAGACCCGTGTCCAGTTGTGCGCGAGGGTCAGCATCGCCATGCTGTCGCCCCCGCCGGACACGGCCAAACCGATATCGGATGGAAAATCCGGGCCCATCAACTGGCCCATGGCCTCGGCAAACCGTTTGTCGAGGCCGAGGCCCGTTGCCGCAGGGCCCGCCTGTCCAGTACCCGTCACGGGCAGGACAGCGTCGCCAAACTGTCGGCTGCGGCGGTCACCACGTCGGACCCGGGGTAGCGCTTGGCCACTTCGCCCAATGTCACACAGGCCTCCGGGGTCGACCCGAGATCCCCGAGAGACACCCCCAGCCGCCAAAGCGCTTCCGGTGCCACGGGCGCGTCCGGAAAGCCCGAGTAGGCCGCAAGGTAGCGCCGCGCCGCCTCACGCGTGTCGCCCAGACCCGCCAGCGCCCGTCCCTCTCCCAGATAGGCCGCGGGTTCCAACGGCCCCCCGGGATATGTGTCGCGAAACCGGGCAAAGCTTTGCGCCGCCGCGCCAAAGTCACCCGAAGCGAGCCGCGCTTCGGCGGCGCGAAAATCTTCTTCCTCGGCGAAGGCCAGCTCCCCGGTGAAGGCGGGAAGGTCATCTACCGTCGGCGCGTTCACGACCTCAGTCGGTGTGACCACCACGCCCCCCAGCGGATCAGAGGCACCGATGCTGCCCAGATCGCAACCCGGCTCCAGCTCGCAGACCCGGAACTGCAGGTCTCCGATCCGGTTGGCACCATCCTTGGCCACCTGCGTGATGCGGTATTCAAGCTCTTCGGTCTTGGCGATCACCCGCTGCAGTTCGGCCTCGATGGCGGCGGTGCGCTGCAGCGCGTCTCCCCCAATCTGGACGCTTGACGCACCCGTGGTCGACAATTCCCGCGTGAGGCGTTGCAACTCCACCGTCAGGACTGCGAGATCCTGACGGATATCCGCCAGCGTCGACTCCTGCGCCTGCACGGACGCGGGCGCGGTTGTCACGGCCCATGCGATCGCGCCAGCCAATCCCCAAGCCAAAACCCGCATCGCGCCTACCCGGTAAAGTTGCCCGCCGCGATCACCGTCACGGCGCGGCGGTTGTTGGCATAACAGGCCTCTTGAGAGCAGACCTCAAGCGGGCGTTCCTTGCCGTAGCTGACAAACTTCAACCGGCTGGGGGCGACGCCTTTGGACACAAGGTATTCCATCACCGCATTGGCACGTCGGGCGCCAAGGGCGAGGTTGTATTCGCGGGTGCCCTGCTCGTCTGCGTGGCCTTCGATCACGGCGAGGTAGTCGTCATTGGTCGCCAGCCATTGCGCCTGACCGTCGAGGATCGTGCGCGCCTCCGGGCCAAGCGTCGACTGGTCGACCGTAAACAGCACCCGGTCCCCGACACGCGCCTGAAAATACGCGGTGGAGGTCGGATCGTCGACGCTGCCCGGGATGATCCCGGCGCCTGCGCCACCGGCATTGCGGGCCGGTTCGTTGTCGAAACGGTTCGGATTGGTGCAGGCCCCCGCGGCCAGCGCCGCCACCACCATCAGGGCCTTTGGAAGATGTCGCATTTTGCTCGTCCTGCTCTTGTTGTTGTGGCGGATTCTACCACAGACAACGGGTCAAGTGAATCCGTTAACATGGGCCGCGCCATTGCCTCGGCGGGGATCACTGCAACGGCCCCCAGCTTGGGTCCGAAGCCCCGGCGGGCGTGCGCACCCGGCGCAGGTTGCGCCCGGAAATGTCCACGGAATAAAGCGCCGAAGCCCCCTGCGCGCCCTGCGTTTCACGGGTGAACATGATGACCCGGCCGTTGGGCGACCACGTCGGCCCCTCATCAAGGAAAGAGGCGGTCAGCAGGCGCTCTTCGCTGCCATCCACGTTCATCACCCCGATGTGAAAACGCCCCTTGTTCTGCTTGGTAAAGGCGATCCGGTCCCCCCGCGGCGACCAGACCGGGGTGCCATAGCGCCCGTCGCCAAAGCTGATCCGCCGCGGTTCGCCGCCCATGGCCGTCATCACGTACAGCTGCTGGCTGCCGGAACGGTCGCTTTCAAAGACGATCTGCGCACCATCGGGGGAAAAGCTTGGCGCGGTTTCGATCGCCGGGCTCGACGTCAGCCGACGCGTCGCGCCGCTGGCCACGTCCATCGCCCAGATGTCGGTGTTCGATCCCTGCGCCAGCGAATAGACCACCCGGGATCCATCGGGCGAAAAGCGCGGCGCAAAGCTCATGACGCCATCATCGGCCTGCAGGATCCGGCTGCTGACAGACCCCACGTCCAGCACATGGATCCGAGGGAAGCCGGTCTCGTAGCTGGTGTACAGAACCTGCGCGCCGTTCGGCGAAAAGCGCGGCGCCAGCACGATGGCATCGCTGCCCGTCAGGTACTGCACGTTTGCGCCGTCGTAATCCATGATCGCCAGCCGTTTCTGGCGCTTGTCCTTTGGCCCCGTCTCGGAAACAAAGACGACACGGCTGTCGAAATAGGGGCTTTCGCCCGTGAGCCGACCGTAAACCTGATCGGCCACCTTATGCGCCAGCCGGCGCCAACCGTCGGCTGTGGAGGCAAACTGCATCCCCTGCCCCAACTCGCCCTCGGCAAACACGTCCCATGCGCGGAACTTGACGACCACGCGGCCGGAGGCATCGGCACTGACCGCGCCCGTCACGAGCGCCTGTGCATTGATCGCCTTCCAGTCGGCAAAGGGCACTGGCGCGGCAAAGCTGGTGACCCGCGCGATATGCGCGTCCCGCGGCACCTCCCTGAAAAGCCCCGTGCTCACGAGGTCCTCGACCACGACGCGGCCGATCTGTTCGGCATAGGCCTCTGCTGCGGGGGTCTCTGCGACGAAATCCGGCACCGCAACAGGCACCGGTTCGACGACACCGCGGTCAATCTCGATCCTGAGCGGACCCTCGGCTGCTGCCTGCAAACCGCCCAGCATCACACCCAGCGCCACCGCAAGGCACACCAACGCCACTCTTGTCATGGAACCCTCCTGGGGACCGCCCACTGCCTTCTGCCTGCGGATCTCCCGCCCGCACTTCGTTAACATATCGGGGAATGGCGGCAGGCAAAACACCTGATAGCGCCGCGCTCAGCGGGGAATTGCCGACTTCTCGCCTCTGATGACGTCGATTTCAGGCGCGCAGGTCCTTTGGCGAGCCCATGACCACATAGGTGGTGAGCGTCTGCACCTGCGGCAGAGCGCCGAGGATCTCGGTATGAAAGTGTTTGTAGGCCGTCAGGTCGGCCACCTCCACGCGCAGCAGGTACTCCACCGTGCCGGTGATATTGTGGCACTCACGCACCGGGCGCGCGGCCTGCATCGCCTGCTCAAAGGCGAGTTGCGCGCCGCGTGTGTGCTGGTTCAGCCCGACGGCGATATAGGCGGTGAACCCGACGCCGGTCTTCTCCGGGCTGAGCACCGCACGGTATCCCCGGATCACGCCTGATGCCTCAAGTGCCTGGGTCCGACGCAGACATGCCGAGGGAGACAGCCCCACCCGCTCCGCGAGGGCGAGGTTGGACAGGCGGCCATCGGCCTCCAGCTCACGCAATATATTGCGGTCAATCTGATCCAGATCCGTCATTGATTGCAAATTCTATGGATAGGTGACGCAAAATGCAATTTTCGATCAGATCCCGAACAGTAATATTGTCCCATGACCTATGATCTTGCCATCGCGACGTTCCTGTTTGCCGCGGCCACCGTCTTTACCCCGGGGCCCAACAACCTGATGCTGATTGCCTCGGGGGCCAATTTTGGCCTGCGCCGTTCCCTGCCGCATGTGGCGGGGGTCGCCTATGGGCTGCCGCTGATGATCGTGCCTGTCGGGCTTGGCGTCATGCAACTGTTCGACGCATGGCCGGCCACATATCTGGTGCTCAAGGCGCTGTCGGTTCTCTACATGCTGTATCTCGCATGGAAGATCGCCACCGCGGCAGAGGTCGGCAGCGCCCGCGGATCGGCCAAACCCCTGCGGTTTTACCAGGCCGCGGCGTTTCAGTGGGTCAACCCAAAGGCCTGGTCCATGGTGCTGGGCGCGATCACTCTTTATGCGCCCGGCCGCGATCTGGAAGCCCTGCTCTGGGTGGCCGGGATCTTTGCCGTGGCTGGCACCGGGTCCGCCCTGACCTGGACCAGTCTCGGCACGGGATTGCAGCGCTGGTTGAGCGCACCGCGACGGCTACGCTGGTTCAACCGCTGCATGGCCGTCCTGCTTGTGGTCGCGATGCTGCCGGTGCTGCTCCAATAGCGTCGTCCGTCGGCGGGGAATTGCGCAGGCACCGCGGCTCAATGCGGCCCAAGCCTAGGACAGCGCGACGCGGATCTCGGTGACCAGATCCTGCGGCGCCGTGTCAGAGGGGTCATTCAGGTAAAGCTCATACGGGGGTGTGTTGGCGGGCACTTCGCCGGCCTCTGCTGGCAAGACCACCCCGTAAAGATGGGTCCACGCCGCTTGCAGCCCGGTGTACGGCCCCCTCAGGGTCAGAACCGCATGGCGGCCGCCGGGCAAAAGCACCTCTTCCAACCCGTCCGGCAAGGCAAGCTCTGCGGGCACCACCACACCGGCGTGGCTGCGCAGATCCGGCTCCGGCACGTCGGCGGGGCTGTCATAATAGACCCCGACAAGGCCCTGCGCGTGGCGCCACAGCCCCCGCGCAGAGAACACCGCCGCCACCTGCTGAAAGGCCACGCCAATCTGGTGGTAGGCCCCCACGTGCGGCAAACCCACCAGACGCAGTTCGGAACACTTACGGATTTCAGAGGGATAAGACATGTTTTCTCCTTGCGGTTGGGTCGGAACAACAGTGGGGCCGGGCTGACCGGCAGCGCGAAAAGCGGTGGGCGACAGGGTGTAGAGGCTGCGAAAAACGCGCGCAAAGCTCTGCGGATTGTCATATCCGCAGCGCTGCGCAATCTCGCCCCAGGGCAGGTCCGATTGCACCAGCCAGACCGCGGCCCGGTGGGCCCGAAGACGGCGCACCGCCTGGGCGCAGGTCTCACCGGTCATGGCGTGAAAAACCCGGTGCCAATGAAAGCGCGACATCGCCGCCACATCTGCCAGCGCATCCAACGAGAGATCCCCGGCGGGATGATCGTAAATGTATTGCAGCACGCGGCGCAGCCGGGTCTCATAGGCATCTGCCTGCGGCGTTGACTGGGATGTGATGTCTCTCATGGAACGGCCCGGCGCTGCGACTGCGCGGCACCCCCTGCCGCGTCGGTCCTTTCATCCTACCGATGCGGCGCAGACAAATCTTGCTTTGTTGCACTCGGCCAGCACAGACGCCATATAGCGCTTCAGCAAGGCGGAGGACCCCATGACCCATTACCTCGATTTCGAGAAGCCCCTGGCGGAGATCGAAGGCAAGGCAGAAGAGTTGCGTGCCATGGCGCGCGACAATGCCGAGATGGATATAGAGGATGAGGCGCAGGCGTTGGACGACAAGGCCGCGGCGATGCTGCACGACCTCTATGCAGGTCTCACGCCCTGGCGCAAATGTCAGGTCGCGCGCCACCCGGAACGGCCGCATTGCAAGGATTACATCGAAGAGCTGTTCACAGAGTTCACACCCCTGGCCGGTGACCGCGGTTTTGCCGACGATGCAGCGGTGATGGGCGGTCTGGCGCGGTTGAACGACAGGCCGCTCGTGGTGATCGGGCATGAAAAGGGGCACGACACCCAGACCCGGCTGTCCCGCAACTTTGGGATGGCGCGACCCGAGGGCTATCGCAAGGCGGTGCGGCTTATGGATCTGGCAGATCGGTTCCGCTTGCCCGTGGTGACCTTGATCGACACGCCGGGCGCTTATCCCGGCAAGGGCGCCGAAGAGCGCGGCCAGTCAGAAGCCATCGCCCGGTCCACGGAGAAATGCCTGCAGATCGGCGTGCCAGTGGTGTCTGTGGTGATTGGCGAGGGCGGGTCTGGTGGCGCGGTGGCCTTTGCCACGGCGAACCGGGTGGCGATGCTGGAACATGCGGTCTACTCGGTGATTTCGCCTGAGGGATGCGCCTCGATCCTGTGGAAGGACGCCGACAAGATGCGCGAAGCGGCGGAGGCCCTGCGGCTGACCGCTCAGGATCTGACCCAGCTTGGCGTATGCGACCGTATCATCCCCGAACCCATGGGGGGCGCGCATCGGGACCAAAAGGCGGTGATGTCCGCCGTGGGGGCGTTCCTCGATACGATGCTCGAAGACCTGTCCACCCAGTCCGGACCAGATCTGATCAAGGCAAGGCGGACCAAATTCCTCTCAATGGGCAGTCGCGGGCTGTCGGGCTGAAACACCTTCCTCGTGTCGCAAGGCAAAGCGTTTGCCATCACCACCTGTGGTCCTTGATGCGCCGCAGTTGCTTGGTGCGCCCGGGAACAACCGGATCCAAATCATTTGGTCCGAACGGCGACTCGTCAGTCAGCACGTGAGGCGAAGCCTCTTCAGGCTGCGTAGCCATGCGTCACCGCGTCTTGCGGCGCCTGCAGACCATCGATCTGGAACAGGGCGATGAGGTCGCTGACCGTGTTGGCCTGACGTTCCAGGGTCTGGCTGAGCGAGGAGTTCTCGTTCACCATCGCGGCGTTGCGTTGGGTGACCTCATCGAGGGCAATCATCGCGCTGCGGATCTCCGTTATGCTGCGCATCTGCGAATCGACTTCGGCGACGATGTGCTCCACCGCGACGCGGGACTTCTCGACCGCGCCCCCGATCGAGTCAAAAGCACGCCCGGCGTCTTCGACCATCTTGACCCCCGTATCGATGATTTCGGTCGAGGAGGTGATCAGCGTCTTGATGGAATCCGTGGCTTCGGTGGCCTGCACCGCCAGCGCCCGCACTTCGCCGGCAACCACCGCAAAGCCCTTGCCGCTTTCCCCGGCACGGGCGGCTTCGACGCCGGCGTTCAGGGCCAGCAGATTGGTCTGGAAGGCCACACCCTCGATCATGTCCACGATACCCGTCATTTCATCTGCGACGGCGGCCACCTTGCCCATGGCTGCCACGGCGCTTGCGATCTGGGTGCGCCCTTCGGAGGCGTCGGTATGCAGACGTTGCACGGACGCATTGGCCTGCGTGGCCGCATCATTCGACGAGGTCACCGTGTCAGCCAGCTGCGACAAGGCCGCGGTGGTCTCTTCGAGCGACGCCGCCTGCGATTCGGTGCGGCGTGACATGTCATGGGACGAAGAGCCGAGGTTGCTGGACGATTGCCGCACCTCGGACACCGCGCTGCACAATTGCTCCATCGTCTGGACAAGGCCGTCGACCGCAATGTTGAAGCTCATGCGCAGGGCTTCGTATTCCTGAGGGAACGGCGTCTCGATCCGATGATCCAACTCGTTGGACGCGAGGCCGGAGAGCGCGTCATCCAACACTTCGATCACTGCGACCCGTTCCGCATTGCTCGCGCGCAGGCGTTCATCAGCAGACCGCAAGGCGTCACGTGTGCTGTCGATGGCCATGAACAGACGCCCGATTTCCGTGCGGTCATCCACGCTGCGCGGGCGTTCGTCAAAATCCTTGCGACCCAACCGCTCCATGGCATTGGTCAGGCCTGAGAAGGCCCGGCTGAACCGGCGCAGGATGCGGACCCCAAGAAAACTGCACAACCCGACCGCCGCGATGAGCAAGGCCAAAGACCCACCCAACAGCAACATTCCCCGCCGCGCATCCGCATCGGCTTGCGTGCGGATGCGCACTGCGAGGGCAACTTCGTGCACGCGCAGCCGGTCAATCCAGTCTGTCGCGTTCGCGAACCATTGCGGGCCCGTGACCCCCGCGACGGTGCCGCCGGGACCCGCCGCCTCGACCAATGCGCGAATCGCCAGCACACCGGAGGCTTCCAGCTCCGCCGCGGCATCAAAGCCGGACAACGCAGAGCCCAGATGTGCCTGCGCATAAGCAAGGAATGACTGCTCTTCTGCCCCGCGTGCCATGAATTTCTTGTAGACGCCCGGCGCAAAAGCCCCCGACCCCAGCCCCGCGGCACCCGCTGCGCGTTGCAGCCCGGCCGCCTCTTTCGCCTCTGCAAGCGCAGAGAGACCGGCCCCCAGCAGGGTGATCCGGGCGTTGCTCTGCCCGGCCAGACCTTCGGATGTACGCGCGAGAATCATCCGGATGCTGCCAGTGTAGTACCCCGCCATCTCGGGAACGGAGAGAGCCTGCGCGTCGACCTTGTTGCGCATGTCCTGAAGATCCCGCAACCGTTGCGCCAGTTGCGGCGGCATCCGCACCACCGCGGCCAGACGCGCATCGGTTTGCGCCCGCGATCCGGGCAACTGGTCGGCAAAGTTCGCCCCGCGAGAGGCCAGAAACCCGGCGGACTGGCCGCGTTCCACCTGCAGAGTGTGCACCAGATCGGTCAGTGCAAGCGCCTGATCGACTGTCTGCTGGGTGCTGCGCGCCTCGATCAGGGACTTGCCTTCGATGGTGGCCAGCCATCCCCCAAACGACACAACCCCAAGCAGCGGCACAACGATCAGCATCAGGATCTGGTGTTTC
This sequence comes from Sagittula sp., assembly GCA_042088665.1. Lineage (GTDB taxonomy): Bacteria > Pseudomonadota > Alphaproteobacteria > Rhodobacterales > Rhodobacteraceae > JBELMB01. The sequence goes on along the minus strand of JBELMB010000033.1, from coordinate 6,175 downwards.
AGGGTCATTTCGGCTCCTTCAGAGGCCCGGCCAACGGGCATTTGCGAACAGCTTTCGACCAATTTCCCTAAAACTCACTGAAGACCTCCCACAATTGGCCTAAGAAACATCCCCCACGCTCTCGTGATGGCGTGTCAGAGGATTGCGAGATGACAGACCGGGACACCTCCGTCATATCGGGGGCATGGAATTCGTTTTTGCATATGGTGCGGGTCTGTTGACCCTGATCAACCCGTGCGTGGTGCCGGTGCTGCCGATCGTGATCGCCACGGCGCTGCAGGCCAGCCGTATGGGGCCATTGGCCATGGCCGCCGGTCTGTCCCTGTCTTTTGTCGTTCTGGGAGTGGGGGTTACCGCCTTCGGGCAGGCGCTTGGCCTCGACATCGACACGATCTCGAAGGCCGGTGCCGTGCTGATGGTGCTCTTTGGCCTCGCGCTGCTTCTGCCGCAGGCTGGCGCTGCGCTGGAAACTGCGACCGCCGGGATGGCCGCCCGGGCCGATGAACAGATGGACCACGTGGACCGCTCTGGTCTGAGGGGGCAATTCCTCGGCGGGTTGTTGCTTGGCGCGGTCTGGAGCCCCTGTATCGGTCCGACTCTGGGCGGCGCGATTTCCCTCGCCAGCCAGGGCGAAAACCTTGGCCGCGCCACCCTGATCATGCTTTTCTTCGCGCTCGGCGTCTCGACGCTGATTCTGGGGCTGGCCTATGGCACCCGCGGCGCGATCGGCAAGTACAACGCCCAGTTGCGCCGCCTTGCCGTAGCCGCCCGCCCCATCCTTGGCGCCACCTTCGTGGCCGTGGGGCTGGGCCTGTTCTTCAACGTGCACCACGTGATCGAAGCCTGGCTGATCGGCGTCCTGCCGCCATGGCTCATCGATCTGTCCGTCGCCCTTTGACCACACCCCCCACATAGACAAAGACAGGAGTATCCCATGGACCGTCGTTCTTTCCTCACCGTGACCGCCGGCGCGTTGCTGGCGCCTTTTGCCGCGCAGGCGGCCAGTGCCTACAAGCCCGGCCTCGTCAACACGCACCTCGCAAAGGGCGACACGGTTTTCCTCGACTTCAAGGCAAGCTGGTGTTCCACCTGCGCCGCGCAGGAGCGCGTGATCAAAGCGCTGAAATCAGAGAACCCGGCCTACGAGGCGAACATCACGTTCATCGACGTGGACTGGGACACGTACGGCCGCTCTGACTTGGTGAAATCGCTGAACATTCCGCGCCGCTCGACGCTTGTGGTGCTGAAGGGTGAGCAGGAGTTGGGCCGCATCGTCGCGCAGACCGGCCGCACCCAGATCAAGACCCTGATGGACGCTGCCCTTGGTGCGGCAACAGCCTGATCTCAGGCTGCGATCATGCGCAGGCCCTGCGTCACGTCGGATCGCACGGCGAGGCGCAGACCCGGCTCATCCCCGGCCTTCAAGGCGGCAATGATCAAACGATGGTACTGCGGCGGTTCCGACCGGCGCAGGCGCCCGTACAGCGATCGCATCGTGGGCCCCAGTTGCAGCCAGACGGTCTCTGCCATGGCAAGCATCGCGGGGGCCTGCGCGCGCAGATACAGCGTGCGGTGAAACTCCAGGTTGGTACGGATGTAGCCCACGGCGTCGCGGTTCGACACCACGTCCCCGATGGTCGCATTGATGGTCTGCAAACGCTCAATCAGGGCCATATGCGCCCGAGGCAGCGCACGCGAGGCCAGCTCCACTTCGATCAGGGCGCGCAGGGCCGCCAGTTCCTCGATCCGTTCGTTGGATAGTTCTGGCGTGGCGACACGGCCCGACGTCGACATGCTCAGCGCGCCCTCGGCCACCAGCCGGTTCACCGCCTCGCGCGCCGGTGTCATGGACACGTCGAACTCCCGCCCGATCCCGCGCAGCGTCAGCGGCTCGCCCGGCGCGATCTGCCCCAGCATGATCCGGGTGCGCAGGCCCCGATAGACCCGGTCATGAGCAGAGGCGGTGGGTTCGGATTTCTTGGTCATGCGGCAATGTGATCACAAATGCGCGCAAGGTCAATCGACCACAGCAGACGTCAAAGGCGCGACAGCCCCTTTCTCTGCGCAGCCTTCCGTGCCACCCTCTCCCGAACATCACGACCACAGGAGCCCCGCCATGCGCGCCCTCGCCCTTGCCGCCCTTCTCGCACCCCCCCTCCTCGCAACCCCGGTCGCCGCGGACGAAGTCTGGACCTCCGTCATGGGGGACGTCGTCTACGAAAGCGAAGTCAGCGGTGCCGCGATCTTCAGCTTCACCAATGTCGACGGCTACCCGGCGCGACTGGTGATCCCGGGCCTTGCCGGAAACTACGATAACCGCGGCACGCACGAGGCTTTCTGGCTTGGCGACGGGGCCGGCGAATGCGATTCCTTCATGTCGCTGTCCGACGGCCCGGAGACATCGCAATGGGGCCGTGCGCTGGTCAGCTTTGACAACCCTGCCTACCCCACGTCCTTTTCGGTCGCACTGGGATGGTGTTTCGGCCCGCTGACCATCAGCCTGCGCGCAGAGGCGCTCTGATCCTCACCGCGCGTCCCCCCCTGACAGCACCACAAACCGCCCATACCGCATGACAGGGACCCCGCCTGATGTCGGGCGACCGGACCGGTACAACCCGCGACACGGCCTGTAGCGCGGGGTTTACCCCGCGACCCCGGCCCGCCGCAGACGCAAAGGACAGCCTCATGCCACGGATCCTGATCCTCTCCGCCACGCCCGAACCGATGATCGCCGCAGGGCATTCCGATCATCCGCGGATCTTCGACGCGGCGCTGCGCGCCCTCGATCCCGGGCTGAGCCTCTGCCACGCAAACCCCTATACATCCGCCCCAACCGAGACCGACATCGCACAGGCGGATGGCGTCGTCTTTGTCGGTTCCTCGGTCAACTGGGCCACCGACGCCCCCGAGGCAGCCCCCCTGCGTCGCGCGATGGAGCGGGTCTTTGCCGCGGGGCGCCCCTCCTGGGGATCCTGCAACGGCATGCAACTGGCCGCCGTGGTGCTCGGCGGAGAGGTCGGCGCGTCTGAAAACGGTGTCGAAGTGGGCCTCGCCCAGGACCTGCGCCAGACCGAGGCCGCCGCGGCACACCCCATGCTCTCGGGCCGGTCAGCCAGCTTTACCGCCGCGTGCATTCACCGCGACGAAGTCACCGCCCTGCCCGCGGGGGCCGAACTGCTGGTCACCAACGATCATTCCCCGGTGCAGGCCTTTGCCTTTGCCAGAGACGGCGTGGACTTCTGGGGCACACAGTACCACCCCGAACTCAGCCCCACGTTCATCGCCGAGGCCATGACCGACCGCGGCGATGATCCCGAAACCGCCCGCTTGCTGACCCGCGCCGAGGCCGACCCCGGCAGCGCCGCGCGCCTTGGCACCACGCCAGAGGCCCTGCGCCCCGCCACCCTGCGCCGCGAATTGTCGAACTGGCTGGCCCATGTGCGCGCGACCCGCCAAGTGACCGCCGCGGCCCCGGCGCATTCCGCCTGACCCCAACCTGACCCCAACCCGGCCTCAACCTGACCTCGGCCCGATCCCGGCCGGATCCCGCCCTGATCCTACCCCGACCTCTTCCTGACCCTCCGGCCCCTTTTCACCCTGCGCCGCTTGGGCTAAGGACGGCGCGAACACCGCCACAATCGGGGATCACGACCCATGAAATTCACCCTTTCCTGGCTGAAAGAGCACCTCGACACAGAGGCTTCCGTCGACGAGATCACGGAAACCCTGACCGACCTCGGCCTGGAAGTCGAAGATGTCGTGAACCCCGCGGACAAGCTGGGCAGGTTTACCCTCGCCAAGGTCGTCTCGGCAGAGCAACACCCGGACGCTGACCGGCTGCGCGTCTGCATGGTGGCGACGGACGAGGGCGAAAAGCAGATCGTCTGCGGCGCCCCCAATGCCCGCGCCGGGATCACAGTCGTGCTGGCCAAGCCCGGCGACTATGTGCCCGGCATCGACGTGACGCTTTCGGTTGGCAACATCCGCGGCGTGGAGAGCCATGGCATGATGGCCTCCGAGCGCGAACTGGAGCTTTCGGACGAACACGACGGCATCATCGAGCTGCCCTCCGGCGAGGTGGGACAGCGCTTTGTCGATTGGCTGGCCGCCAATGACCCGGCAAAGGTCGATCCGATGATCGAGATCGCCATCACACCCAACCGTCAGGATGCATTGGGCGTGCACGGGGTCGCGCGCGATCTGGCCGCCCGTGGTCTGGGCACACTCAAGCCCTTGGTGGAAAAGACCGTTCCCGGGAGCTTTCCCTGCCCGGTGAGCGTGACAATCGACGCGGACACGCAGGGTGAGACCGGCTGCCATGTCTTTGCCGGGCGCCTGATCCGCGGCGTCAGCAACGGCCCCTCGCCGCAATGGCTGCAGGACCGGCTGACGGCGATCGGCCTGCGCCCGATCTCTGCCCTCGTGGATGTGACAAACTTCTTCACCTATGACCGCAACCGTCCGTTGCACGTCTTTGACGCGGGCAAGGTCAAGGGCGGCACCCTGCGCGTCCACCGTGCCGCAGCAGGCCAGACGCTGGTCGGTCTCGATGAGAAAACCTACAGTTTCTCCGACGGGCAGGTGGTGATTTCAGATGCCGAAAGCATCGAATCCATCGCTGGCATCATGGGCGGGCTAGACACCGGCTGTACCGAGGCGACCACGGATGTCTTTCTCGAAGCCGCCGTCTGGGACCGCATCCAGATCGCACACACCGGACGGGCGCTGAAGATCAATTCCGACGCGCGCTACCGCAACGAGCGCGGCATCGATCCGGCCTACAACCGCCAAGCGGTCGAGGACGCCACGCAGATGATCCTTGATCTGTGCGGCGGCGAGGCCTCTGACGTGGTCGTCGCCGGTGCGACGCCCGACGATGCGCGTGCCTATGACCTAGATCCGGCGCGGGTCATCTCGCTCGTCGGGATGGAGATCCCCGAGGCAGAACAGATCCGTACGCTGGAGGCGCTTGGCTTCCGGATGGACGGGCGCAAGGCCCATGTGCCGTCCTGGCGCCCGGACGTGCTCGGAGAGGCGGATCTCGTCGAGGAAGTGGCCCGCATCGCCTCGCTGACAAAGCTGCGCGGCGTGCCCCTGCCGCGCCCCACCGGCGTGCCCAAGGCGATCCTCTCGCCGCTGCAAAAGCGTGAGCAGATCGCGCGGCGTACGGTGGCCGCGCTGGGCTACAACGAATGCGTGACCTACAGCTTTATCGACCAGAAGGCGGCCGCGCTCTTTGATGCGGGCAGCGATGCGACCATGCTCGCCAATCCGATCAGTTCGGAAATGAGCCACATGCGCCCGCAGCTTCTGGCGGGTCTGTTGCAGGCCGCCGCACGCAACCAGGCGCGTGGCTTTGCGGATCAGGCGTTGTTCGAAGTGGGCCATGCCTTTCATGGTGGTGAGCCAAAAGAGCAGCACCTTCAGGTCTGTGGGCTTCTTGTCGGCCGCACCGGGCCAAAGGATGTGCATGGCGCCGACCGCGCGGTGGACGTCTTTGACGCAAAGGCCGACGCGGAGGCCGTTCTTGCGGCCATTGGCGCCCCCACAAAAGTGCAGATCCTGCGCGGTGGCGAAAGCTGGTGGCACCCGGGACGGCACGGCCGCATCTGCCTTGGCCCCAAGAAGGTACTGGGCGTCTTTGGCGAGATCCACCCAAAGGTGCTGTCGGCGCTTGACGTGAAAGGCCCGGCGATGGCGTTCACGCTCTATCCCGCAGAGGTCCCCCTGCCCCGCAAGTCCGGCGCGACGCGTCAGGCGCTGGTGCTCAACGACCTGCAGGCGGTGGAACGGGATTTTGCCTTTGTGGTGGACACGGGCGTCGAGGCCCTGACCCTCGTGAACGCGGCACAGGGCGCGGACAAGGCGCTGATCGAGAACGTGCGCGTGTTTGACGCCTTCATCGGTGGCAGCCTCGGCGAGGGCAAGAAAAGCCTCGCCCTGACCGTGCGCCTGCAACCGAAGGACAAGACGCTGACGGAAAAAGACATCGAGGCGGTCGCCGCCAAGATCGTCGACAAGGTGACCAAGGCCACGGGCGGCACGCTGCGCGGCTGAGGCTGTGCCGCAAGGCAGGCGCGGTCGTCATGGCCCGCTTGCCCATGCGCGCCCTTCGCCAGTCGGCGAGTCACTCTGACGCCCGACACCCGCCACCGTCCTGAAATCCCGAACGAAT
>JBELMB010000206.1:0-9066 GCA_042088665.1 Sagittula sp. | reverse complement strand
GGTCACATCATCCTCGATGCAAAGGCCTTTGCCTCCGGTCGTTTTCCACCGATCGACGTGGGGCAAAGCCTCAGCCGGGTGATGGGCGACGTCGTCTCTGATCGCCATTTCGAGATGGCCTCGGAGATGCGCGCGGTCCTTGCCCGTTACGCCGAGGTCGAATTGCTGCTGCAAATCGGTGAATACCGACGCGGTCAGGACGCTCAGACGGATCGGGCGCTCGATCTTTACCCAAAAATCACAGACTTCCTGAAACAAAGCGACATGAAGGCCACGCCTCTGAGAGAGACGCTGACCCGCATGGAGGAGATTTTCGCATGACCCAAGCCGCTCAAATCCGTCAGCTGCGTGACCTGCGCCAGATGAAAGTCGACCGACTGCAAGCCGAAGCGGGCGTGGCGCGCAAGCGCGTGGGGGCGGCGAAAGACGATTTTGTCACCCGGACGCTGGAGTTTGAAAAAGTCATGGGCGGGGCGGCGGCCAATTTTGACAGCGTCATCGAGGACAGCGCAGATTTGGCAGACCCCCAGACCCGTATGGTGGCCATCACGCGCACCATGGCCCGCCAGCGCGCCGCCGAAGTGCGCGCCAAGACGCTTCGAGACGAGGCAGAGCTGCAGATCAGCACGGCCGAGACCAGGCTTGAACGCCTGATGCACGACCTCGCCGTGGCGCAGGGACAGCTTGAGGCGGCGGAACGTCTCGCGCAGCGGACCGACCGGGTCGAAGCCTTGCGCGCCGAAGAGCGCACCGATGACATGATGCAGGACCAGTTTTCGGCAGACAGCTTTGGGGCGCGGGCGGGATGATTCAGGATCGCAGCCGGTTTCGTCCCGCACGCCACGTCTTGCCGGCCTTGTCCGTGGACTTGCCCGCGGTTTCCGGCGCGCAGGTCGCCATGTGGGACGTCATCGCGGCCCATGTGGTCGAAGGCGCCTTGCCCGTCTTTGGCGAAGACATGCGTTACCGTGCCTGCGCCCCAGAGATGGTGCCGGAGGGAGCGGGGTCTGAACTGTCGCTGCGGGTCAATGGCCGGGACGTTACGATCTGGCTCGATTTTGACCTTTTCGAGCAACTCGAAGGGCTGGAGGAACTGGTGCCCGTGCTGGACAGGCTGGATCCCGTCCGGCTTGGCTTTGCCGTGGAACATCTGCTGCGTGCGCCCATCGCGGCGCTGGAGGCGCGGCTGGATCTGCGCATCGAGGTCACGCAGATGCGCCGCAACCGCACGCTGAACCGCGCGCGCGCGGGTCTGGGCTTTGAAATTCTGGACGGGGAAGGCGCGTTGGCGCTGACGGCCTGGCTTGTGCCCGCCGCCCCCGAACCCTTTGCCGAAGCGCTGGCCGGGGGGCATGCAAGGCGCGCGCCGCGCTCGCTCAAGCACCTGACCGTACCGGTGTCGCTGATCGGGCCAGCGGCCTTGTTGGCGCGGGCCGAGTTGCGTGCGCTGGGCGAGGGGGATGTCTTTTTCCCATCCGAGCATTGGACCTCGAAGCTGGATTTTGTGCACATGGTGGTCGCAGATCGCCATATCGTGCCTCTGAGCCGCGCTGACGGCGGCTTTGTTCTTGGTGGCCCCGAGGACGACCTGAACCTGATCACGAAACGCCTGACCGAGGGAGGCCGCATGAGCGAGAGCGACACGTCCAAACCCGGTGCGCTGAATGACCCGCGCACCTTTGTGACAATTGAGCTGGAGCGTCGCGAGATGACCGTTTCGGAAATCGAGGGGCTGCAAAAGGGATCCGTGCTCCCCTGCGAGATCGCCAGCGTCGATGAGGTCCTGCTTTGCGCCGATGGTGTGCCGGTGGCCGCGGGGCGTCTGGTGCAGCTGGAGACGAAGATCGGGGTGCAAATCACAAGGCTGATCTGACGTGGAGAACCTGTCCCCCCTTGTCCTTGGCTACCTTGCCTCGTTTTTCCTGGTGGCCTTGCTGGCGTTTACATCGTTCATCAAGATTTCCGTGGTGCTGATGATCGTGCGCAACGCGATCGGTCTGCAACAGGTGCCGTCGAACATGATCGTCATGGCGCTGTCGCTGTTCCTGTCGGTCTTCATTGCCTTGCCCAGCATCGTGAATTCTGCCGCTGCCATCGAGGCCGCCGGCCCCTTTGGTGACGGGGTCGATGCGCTTTTCGGGATCTTTTCGGCGGGGATCACGCCGTTCAAGGGGTTTATCACGCAGCATACGGATCCGGCCAACATCGACTTTTTCGTGGCCCTCGCCGAAGAGACATGGGCCGGGTCAGGGTTGCAGCCATCGGCGGATATGACGATCCTGCAGATCCCGGCCTTTGTGCTGACGGAACTGACCGCCGCCTTCGAATTCGGGTTCCTGCTGTATCTGCCCTTTGTGGCCATCGACCTTGCGGTGACGGCGATCCTGATCGCGCTGGGCATGCAGCTGGTGCAGCCGACGATCATCTCTGTGCCGTTCAAGGTGCTGCTGTTTGTGGCCGTTGATGGCTGGGTCAAACTGGTGGAGGGTCTCTTGCTCTCCTACACGGTGTAGGCCGTGGGCGCGGGGGCAGAGGGTTTCCTTCAGCAGGTGATCCTGTTCATGACCGCGGTTGCGCTGCTGGCCGGGGTGCCGCTGGCGGTGGCCACCGTGGTCGGGCTGATCATCTCGTTTTTCCAGGCGGTGACCCAAATTCAGGACCAGACGCTGGCCCAGACGGTCAAGATCGCGGCGATTGCGCTGACCTTCATGGTGATGGGCGGGACGCTGATGGCGCCGCTGGTCGAGGCCTCGATCTCGGTCTTTGACACCTTCTGGATTCCGCGCTGAGCGATGGACCAGATCACCGCTTCCCTGGCTGCCTTGCCTTTGCCGAGCGTGTTCTTCGTGATCATCGCGGGGGCGGGGCGGGCGATGGGGGCGCTCTTTGGCCTTTGGGGGCTGTATTTTGTGCTCGGCCCGGCAGCATTGATCCGCATGGTGCTGGCCTTGATCATTTCCATGCCGGCCATCGCGGGCAACCTCGACGGGTTCATCGAGGTGATCGAGGACACGCAACGCCTCGCCATCTACGTTCTGCCGATGCGGGAATTCGTGCTGGGGCTGGCGCTGGGGTTTCTGGCCTCGCTGCCGTTCTTTGCCGTGATGGGCGCGGCGATGATGATTGACCAGTACCGCGGCGATTTCAGCCCCGGCATCGCCGGTCCCGAAGGTCAGCAGATCGGCAGCTTTGCCCAGTTGAAAGTGGTGATGGTGCTCTTTCTCTTTGTCGAAGCGGGCGGATTTTTCCTCTTGGTTGCAACGCTGTACAAGAGTTTTGGCATCCTGCCCCCGGCGGTGGGCGGCTTTGGCTTTGCGCCCGATATGGCCGATCAGGTGGCGGGCATCCTGCAGTCGGTCTTTGTCACGTTGATCCTCGTGGCACTGCCGATCATGGTGCTGCTTTTGCTGATCGAATACGGTGTCAGCATGACGCTGCGCCTGACTGGACAGATCAAGATGCCCTCCATCGATTTCCTGCTCAAGAACCTCTTGCTGGCGCTGGCCATGCCGCTGCTGATCTATGGGCTGGCGCGCACCATCGGCATGGCGTTTGATCGTCACCCGGATCCTCTGGGCCTCTTGCAAAGGCTGCTGGGCTCATGAGTGACGGCAGCGAGGAAAAGACCGACGACGCCTCTGACCGAAAACTTCGGCAGCTGCGCGACAAGGGCGTCCTGCCCTCTTCGCCGACAGGGTCCGACTTCGCCGGGTTCGGCGTCGGCTTGGCGGTGACCTTTTTGCTGATCCCGCTGATGATCGACCGGCTGCGCGCGGCCTTTGACCGGGCCTTTGCGAACCTGTCGTCTTCGGATGCCTCCGACGGGTTTGGCGCGCTTGAGTTTTTCTTGCTGAGCACAAATGCGCCGCTCCTGGGCATCCTCTGCGCGGTGGCCGTGGGGGCGGTTGCGTTCAAGTTGATCGCCCACGGCGGTTTTGTGTTCGCGCTGGAGCGGGTCGCGCCAAAGCTGGAAAACGTCGACCCGATCAACGGCACGAAAAAGCTGTTCAAGGGCGAGGCGCTGTCGAATTTCATGGCCGCCTTCGTCCGGCTCCTGATCATGATCATCGTCTTGGTCGGGCTTGGCTGGTACTTTGCCCCGACCCTGCTGCGGCTCGACCTTTGCGCACCGGGCTGTGCCTGGCCGGTGATGTGGCAAATCCTGCGCGGCGTGCTGATCGCCGTTGCGGTGCTGATCCTGATGTCCATGGCGCTGGATGTGGCGGTGCAGCGGGCGTTTTTCCTGATCGAACAGCGCATGACAAAGACCGAAGTGAAGCGCGAGCGCAAAGAGATGATGGGGCAGCCAGAGATCCGCCAACAGCGCCGCCGCCTGTCGCGCGAGTTTTCGGAGGCCGGGCAGGTGGTGGGGCGCAACAATGCCACCATGTATTTCTACTGGGGCGATGCGGTCGTGGCCTTTGCCTTTCACCCGGTCAAGGTGCCCCTGCCAAAGATCGCGGCGCGGGCATCCGGGGTTGAGCAGGCGGCGCGGCTGCGGGGGCAGCTGGATGCCGCGGGGATCCCGGGCAAGGAAAGCAAGGCCATCACGCGGGCCAGCATCACGCAGAACCTCGGCGATTCCGCCAAGCGCGAAGTCTTCATGGAATTGGCGACGGCGCTGCGCGCGATCATGTAGGTGCGCGGCCACTCAGTCGTAGATGCGGCACAGGCCCAATCCCGCAGGCACCAAAGCCGCAGGCACCAAGGCAGGGCAGAGCGCCACCCCGTTCAAGAAGTTGCCCCCTCCCTACCGCCCTTTATCTTGGGGCGAGTCGCTGAACAAAGGGTTCACGGCGGCCCGGTTTCTGGTCAGTTAAGCGGCCCACAGGGGGCTGCGCGGCCTTCAAACACGAAAAAGCCGGGACCTTTCGGCCCCGGCGTATTCCGTGTCCAGGGAGGTCTCAGGCGAAGTCAAAGACATCCGTGGGCAGCGGCACTTCGATGTCGAGGATCGCGTCCACCGCTTCGACGGCGTCCTGAGCCAGCCCGCCGACGAGGGGGATATTGCCCGCAACGCTGGCCAGATCGTCCATCCAGCCGTCGAAAGCATCGGCAAAGGCCGTGTCGATGGTGCTGGTGCCGACAGACGAGAGTGCGTAGCCAGAGAGATCCAGCGCCCCGGCGTTGTCTGCACCGACCTCGGAGGAGGCCGTAAAGAAGTCATCCTCGAAGGCCTGGCCAAGATCAAAGCTGAGCCCGCCTTCATCGCTCATCACCACCAGCGTCTCGATGCGTGTGCTTGCCTCGTCCATGTTTTTCAGGCGCAACTCGCTGTCGCCTTGCAGGATCACCAGATCAGACCCGCCGTCGACGTAGAACCGCAGATCCGAGCCATCCGTCTTGCCCGCACCGCGCAGTTCCAGCGTGTCTTGCCCACCGGCACCGCCGGTGATGTCAAAGACAAAGTCCTCTGCCGCACCCAGCAGATCGCCGACGCTTTGCAGCGCGTCCAGCCCGGCCTCGTCGATTGCGGCGGCCTCGTCTTCGCCGAAAGTGAACAGGTAGGAGTCATTGCCCATCCCGCCGATCATGTCGCCGCCGGAGGCACCGGAGGCGAGGATGTCGTCGCCTGCGCCGCCAAACAGCTGGGTCGAGGCCCAATCCATTGCGGAGCGGATCTCGGAGGTGGCGTCGCTGATCGTGTCGGCGATCTCTTCAGCGGTCTCATTGACGGTGTTGATCAGGTCCTGCAGCGGATTGGCCTCTGCGAGCGTGTCGGAAAGACCTGAGATGATGCCGTTCAACCCGGTGAGGGGTGAAAAGGCCGACCCGTCCACGGCGGGTGTCTCCCCTTCGGGCCATTGCGGCAGCACGGCGCGGGCAAAGAGATCCGCAAAGACGCCGGTGTCGATCAACCAGTCCTGACCTTCCTGACCAAGCGCGATGTTCAGGTCGTCGCCCATGGTCAGCATCAGATCCGATCCGGTGCCACCCAGCGAGACGTTCTTGCCACCGCCGCCAAGGAAGATGTCATTGCCAGCTTCGCCCATCTGAAAGCCCAGCTCGCCCGAGACGTAGAAGACGTCATTGCCTTCACCGGCAAACTGCAGGTTCAGAGAGGGCAGACCGCCTTCGTCCTTGTCCTTGTCCGACTCCGTTTGGGTATCGGCGTCCTTGGTCTCGTCCGTATCGGTGTCCTTGTCCGTGATGTCCTGTGCTGCGTCCTTCTCGTCTTCGTCCTTCTTGTCTTCTTCCTCGGCGGTGATCGCCTCGAGAAGCTGGTCCCAGAGGCTGTCCTTGTTGTCCTCGTCGTCCTCTTCTTCCTTGCCGAAGGTCATCATCAGGTCGCCGCCGGCATTGCCGAACTGAACCTGCACGCCAGCCTTTTCGCCACGCTCCACCGCGACCAGAACGTCACCGTCTGCACCGCCGGATTGCACGTTGGCCCGGCCAAGCCCGATCAAAAGATCGCTGCCCGCGCCGCCAGATTGCGCGCCGTACATGCCGCCACCGATCATCACATCCGCGCCGTCGCCTGCGGCCTGCACGTTGTATTTGCCGCCACCGATCTGCACGTCATTGCCGCGCCCGCCGATCTGGATATTGCCGATGCCGCCTGCCAGCATCACGTCGTTGCCGTCCTCGCCAGTGATGTCGAGGTATTCCTCCAGACTGTCCCGTGCCGCGGCGATGTCAAAGCTGCCCAGTTCCAACTCTTCGGGGATGGCGGACCAGATATGCGCGCCGAACTGCAAGTTGCCGCCGCCCGCGCCGATGATGAAGTCATCGCCCTCGGCCCCGATCTGGATATTGGCGTTGCCTGCGGCCAATACGACGTCCGCGCCAGCACCGCCGTGCTGGATGTTGGTGCCGCCGACGCTGACCAGAAGGTCGTCGTTGTCGCCGCCGAACTGCAGGTTGCGGACCCCAAGGGCAAAGAGCTGGTCGTCGCCGTCCTGACCGAACTGGACGTTGGTGTCGCCGCCCGCGGCCAGCACGTCGTCGCCGCTGCCGCCCCATTGCAGGTTGCCGACGCCGACACCCAGCATCACGTCATCGCCCGCGCCGCCCCACTGGCTGTTGCCTGCGCTGATGGCGATCATCGTGTCGTCACCCGCCTCGCCCGACTGAGCCGTCACGGCGATGGCTGCGGCCTTCATCACGTCGTCGCCATTGCCGCCGAACATCACGTTGACACCGCCTGCGGCCTCCATCGTGTCGTTGCCGTCGCCGCCAAAGAAGGTGTTGACCCCGCCCAGACCCCGGATCAGGTCGTCGCCTGCGCCACCTTCGGCATGATTGACGCCGCCGATGCCTTCGATGGTGTCATTGCCAGCGTCGCCATACAGCGTGTTGCCGCCGCCAATGCCCTTTACCATGTCATCGCCGTTGCCGCCGAACATCACGTTGCCGCCGCCGGACGCTTCCATCGTGTCATTGCCGTCACCGCCGAAGAAGGTGTTGACCCCACCGATGCCCTTCATCAGGTCGTCGCCGGTACCGCCTTCGGCATGGTTGACGCCGCCGCGGCCCTCGATGGTGTCATTGCCGGCATCGCCGAACAGGGTGTTGACGCCACCAATGCCGATCATCACATCGTTGCCGTCGCCGCCCCGGGCGTGGTTGACGCCGCCATGGCCTTCGATGGTGTCGTTGCCAGCGTTGCCATACAGGGTGTTGACGCCGCCGATGCCCTTGATGTGGTCGTTGCCGTCGCCGCCATGGGCCTTGTTCACCGCGCCGCGCGCTTCGATCCGGTCATCGCCGCTGCCGCCGTGCATGTCGTTGTAGGCGCCGTAGCCGATCATCCTGTCGTTTCCGGAGCCGCCGTCCATATAGTTCCAGGCGCCGCGGCCCTGCATGTAATCATGGCCCGATCCACCGTACATGTGGTTGGTTCCGCCATAGCCATAGAGGCTGTCGTTGCCCCAGCCACCGTCCAGCTTGTTCGAGGCGCCGTAGCCATACAGGCGGTCAGTGTGGCCGCCGCCATACAACTCGTTGCGGGCACCATAGCCGCGCAGCGTGTCGTTGTTGTTGCCGCCGTTGAGATAGTTGTAAGCCCCATAGCCATAGAGCGAGTCATGCCCGCTGTCGCCGTAGAGGCGGTTGTAGGCACCCCAGGCCTTGACAATGTCATTGCCGGATCCGCCATAGAGGTAATTCTTGGTGCCCCAGCCATAGACATAATCATTGCCCGACCCACCCCAGAGTTTGTTCTGATAGGCGCTATAGCCGTAAACCTTGTCGTTGCCGCTGCCAGCGTTCTTGGAACTGGACCAGCCGTAAAGGCGATAAGTCTGATGCGGGCTTGAAGAAAACCATCCCATTTTGAAAATCCTTTCGGGTGTAAGCCGGGCCGCGGGTCCTCCGCCGCCCTTGCCTGCAATCTACGAAAGGAGAGAGGTCGGCGTTATGGGGTCGATCCCTCATTCGACGCGCCGCTGGCGTCCTGCGCGATGCGCGGCAAGGCGAGGGCGAATCCCGTTCCGCGGCCCGGCACACCCGTTGCGGTCAGGGTGATGCCATGCGCGGCCGCCTCGCTGAAGCAGACCGCCAAGCCGATTCCATGGCCGTCAGACGTTGCGCCCTTTGCGCCCTCGGCCCGGAAATGGGCGATGTCTTGCGCGCTCAGCCCGGGGCCGGTGTCGCAGACGTAGAGGACGGGCTGGCCGTCCCGGCGCCTCACGCCCAGCAGCACACCGCCGTCGTCGGTGGCCTTCACGGCGTTGGAGGTCAGATTGGCCACGATGCGCATCAGTGTCATCGGTGGCACGTCCGTCAGCAGGTGGCTGGGCACCGCGCGCAGGCGCAGTCCTTTTTGGGAGGCTTCGCTGTCGAACATCTGCGCGACGGTCTGCAAGACGAGCCCGATCTCATAGGGATCTTCGGCCTGTGGCCTTGGCGTGTCTGTCGTGCCCGGTGCCGGTGACGCGGCGTGCGCTTCCGGGTTGGCGGTGTCTCCACCATGCGGGTCGGTGGCCGCGTCGAGATAACTGCCCGACAGCCCGGAGATATAGGCAAAGGCCTCGTTCAACCGTGTGCGCGTGTCCGGATCGACCCGCGCGGCGAGGCTGTCCACGGTCATGCGCAATGAGGCCAGCGGTTGCCGCAAGTCATGGC
>JBELMB010000205.1:0-9101 GCA_042088665.1 Sagittula sp. | reverse complement strand
CCTGCGCCATGGGAATGTCGATCTGGCGGGGCGAATTGGTGTTGATGATCGTGTAGCAATGGGGCTGCGTCTGGAAATCCGCGTCGGACAGATCGCGCATCCCGGCGACCATTTCAAAGCAATCCATCACCTGCCCGGTCCCGCGGGAAAACACAAAGGGGATCTTGTCGCTTTCCACCAATTGCATCCGGGTAAACAGCAGGTGCCGGATCTCTGGGGCGATGTCCTGCGGTTCCACGCCGGGCGACAGCATCTGGATCGCGTCAAAGCGTTGCACCAGCTTTGTCAGTTCCTCGGTGTCGCGCATGACGCCGGGGCGACGACCGCGTTTCAGGTCGGTGGCGTTGGGTGCCCCCGCGCCGGATTGAAAGGCCAGCGTGCCCAGTTCCATCGTCAGGTCCCGCGCCCGTGCCTGCGCGCCGCCATGCAACTCGAAGGAGCGCGGCGCCTGCGCAAGACTGTCAGCCACGATGTCGCGGCCGATGAACACCATGTCCCCGTCAACCCGTGCCCCGGCGGCGCGAAAGATCTCACGCGCTTCGGGCAGCAGCACCTTGAGCCCCAATTCTTCGAGCACGCGCATGGCGGTGTCATGGATCGCCTCGATACGGTCTTCGGAAAACGCTCCCTGCGGGGTGAAGCTGTGGCGCAGGCGGTGGTGGTTTGTGGCACGGGGCAAGGCACCGGGTTTGGGCGGTGCGTTCCGGCGGCGTTTGCGGCGCGTGGCGGGGTCGGCGAGACGCTCTGACATGGGCTCCAACTCGCGGATGAGAACGTATTTCGGCACGGTAGTCGCGCCGGGGACCCCTGTCTAGACAGAAATGTCCAGAGGGATTTCGGGGGCTGACGATGGGCTTTATCCATAGGTGTTCAGGGGGTAATTCGCGGCAGGTTTGGCGGTCGCCCGCCTGTCTGCCCCAAAATCTGCGCCATTTCGCTGGTATTGCCGCATTTTGCCCCTGTCTCACCGCCGGATCTGCAGTAGTCTGTGGATATGAAAAACGCAGTGGCAGGTTTCTTGCGGATGTCTCGCGCCACCGGTCTGACCGGGGGGCGCGGTTCGGTTGTGCCTGCGGTGCCGGAGTGGTTGCGAAACCTGACCTCCACGCGGGCCCGGGGGCTCTTTGAGGATCGCGTGCCGGGACGCCGCCTTTTGCGTGGGCTGTGCTGCGGCACGGCGCTGGCGCTCTGTCTGCCCACCGGGCCGGGGCAAGCCTTTGACACGCTGCGGTTTGACGTGACAGAGGGCGCGGACCAGGGCCTGCGTGACAGTCTCGAAGCCGTCTCCACCCTCTCGAGCCTCGAAGCAAAAGACGCGCGCCCGGCGGAAGATGTACTGGCGGCCGCGCAGGGGGATTACACCCGGCTGGTCGAGGCGCTCTATGCCCAGGGCCACTATGCGCCAACGGTGCGTATCGCGCTGGACGGGCGCGAGGCTGCGCTGATCGAGCCGTTCTCGCCCCCCGCCACCATCCGCGACGTTGTGGTCACGGTCGACCCCGGTCCGGCGTTCCGGTTTGGCACGGCACAAATTGCACCACTGGCTCCGGACACCCCCTCGACCGATGGTTTTGCACCCGATGCGCCCGCTCTGGCCACCGTGGTGCGCGCCGCGGCGCAGGAGGCGGTGGAGGGCTGGCGTCTGGCGGGTCACGCGAAGGCCGAGATCACCGGACAGCAGATCGCCGCCCGCCACGAGGAGGCGCGTCTCGACGTCTCCGTCGCCGTGGATCCGGGACCCAAACTGACCTTCGGTGAGGTGACGGTCGCCTCGGACAGCGCGGTCAAGGCACCGCGTATCCGGCAGGTGGCGGGCATCCCGCGGGGCGAAACCTATAGCCCGCAGGATCTGGACAAGGCGGCGGCCCGACTGCGCGCGGCGGGGCCGTTTCGCTCGGTCACGCTGACCGAAGCAGAGGCCCCGAACCCCGACGGATCGCTGGACGTGGAAATCTCAGTCACCGACCGCCCGCCGCGGCGCTTTGGCTTTGGGGCGGAGCTGACCTCGGACGAGGGCGGCACGATCTCCAGCTACTGGCTGCACCGCAACCTGTTTGGCGGGGCGGAGCGGTTCCGTGTCGACGGCAAGGTGCGCCAGCTTGGCGGCGCCTCGGTGGAGCCGGACTACACCCTCTCCCTGCGCATCGAGAAACCGGCGGTCTACGGGCCGGACACATTGTTTTATGCCACCGCAGAGCTGAGCTATGAGGATGAGCCCGACTACCTGTCGGAGACGGCGGGCTTTGGCATTGGCGTCAACCGTGAGTTTTCCGACGAATTGACCGGCGACCTCGGGATCACCCTGTCCAGGTCGCGGGTGACGGATCTGTACCTGCCCGGAAACCCGGTGCGGGAGCTGGATGTGCTCAGCTTTCCGATGGCGCTGACCTGGGACACCCGCGATGTGGCCCTGGACGCCACCAAAGGGCGCTATATCGAAATCGGGCTGAAGCCGTTCAGCCTGCTCAGCGGGCAGGGCGGCGGCGGCGCGCGGCTGGATCTGGATCTGCGCAGCTACCGCGGCTTTGGCGAAGACAACCGCGTCGTGCTGGCGGGGCGGGTGCAATTCGGCGCGCTCAGCGGGCTGGACGCGGCAGAGGCCCCCCCGGATGATCTCTATTACTCCGGCGGTGGCGGCACCGTGCGCGGACAGCCGTTCGAGTCGCTGGATGCGGATTACAACGGCACCGCTTTGGGTGGTCGCAGCTTCCTCGGTCTGTCGGGCGAAGTGCGCGTGGACGTGACCGGCAACATCGGTGTCGTGGGCTTTGCCGACGCGGGCTACATTGGCGGCGAGAGCTTTTACGACGGCAGCGGCGACTGGCACGCGGGCGCGGGGTTTGGCCTGCGCTATGACACGCCGGTCGGGCCGTTGCGCGTCGATGTGGCAGGGCCACTGACGGAGAACACCGGCAACGGGGCGCAGCTCTATATCGGCATCGGGCAGGCCTTTTGATGCGAGGCCCTCGGGTGCGATGGGGGCGGCTGCGCGGGGCGCTGGTCTGGCTTTGGCTGGTCCTCGTGCCGGGTTTGGCATTTGCGCAAACGGCCGACGATCGCGGTTTCCTGCAGGGATTGCTGGAGGATGCCCTGTCCAGCGAGGGGATCACCGTCCGGCTGGAGGGCTTTCGCGGCGCGCTGAGCTCCCGCGCCACGGTGGACCGCATCTCGATTTCCGATCCGCAGGGCGTCTGGTTGAGCGCCGAGGATGTCGCGCTGACCTGGACGCGCAGCGCGCTTCTGGAAGGGCGGGTGGAGATCGACGAGATCCGCATTGCGCGTCTGTCCCTGCCGCGTCAGCCGATCCTGCCGGCCAGTGCCCCATCGCCAGAGGCGCGCAGCGCGTTTGCCTTGCCGGATCTGCCGGTCTCCATCGCCTTGGCGGACCTGACGGTGCTGAGCGCAGAGATCGGTGCGCCCCTGTTGGGGGAGGCTGTCACACTGGCGGTGGCCGGGTCCGCTCGGCTGGCCGCGGGGGCGGGGGAAGCTGATCTGACCGTCACGAGGCAGGACCGAGGTGGCGAGATCGCCTTTGCGGGCCGCTATGACAATGCCACGCGGGACCTTGCGCTGGATCTGTCCGTGGCAGAGCCCGCGGGCGGGCTGGCCGCGGGGATGCTGGGCGTGCCGGGGACGCCTTCGGTGGCGCTGACACTGGCAGGTGACGCGCCCATCGATGATTTCGAGGCCCGGCTGCAATTGTCGACAGACGGGCAGACACGGCTGGCGGGCAGCGTGATCCTGTGGGCCGATGGGGACACTGGCACCCGGCGGTTCCGTCTCGACGTAGGCGGCGATATCGCGCCCGTCGTGGCACCGCAATATCGTGATTTTCTGGGCCGTGACGTGGCTTTGCAGGCCGAAGTGCAACAGGCCGCCGATGGGCGGTTGACGCTGTCCGATCTGCAGATGCGGGCGCAGGCACTGCGCCTGACCGGCTTTGCCCAACTGGCCGCAGACGGCTGGCCTGAGGCATTGGACCTGCAAGGCGTGATCGTGCCGCCCTCTGGCGGGCGGGTGCGTCTGCCCCTGCCGGGGGCGGAACTCACGGTGGCGCGGGTCGATCTGTCGGGCCGGTTTGACGCGACCGAGGGCGACAGCTGGCAGCTGACCGCCCGCGCGCAGGACGTGGTGCAATCCGGGCTTGGCGAAGTTGCGCGGCTGGCCTTCACCGGCAGCGGTGAAATCGGACGCACTGCGAACCGTGTCCGTGGCCTGACCCGGGTCGCCGTCGAAGGGCTCACGCTGGAGGATGCGACGCTGGGCGCTGTGGTGGGGCCAGCGCTGCGCGGTCAGCTGGGATTTGACTGGCAGCCGGGCGCGCCGCTGGTGCTGCGGGATCTGGATCTTGCCGGGGCCGATTATGGCCTGCGGGGCGGGCTGGAGGTGGCGGATGCCCAAAGCCTGAATCCGGTGATCACCCCCGATCTGGAGCTGCGCGCCGAGGATCTTGCCCGCTTTGCGCCGCTGGTCGGCGTGGACCTGACGGGGCGCGCGACGCTGGGTGTGACCGGGCAAGTGGCGCCGGTGACAGGCGCGCTTGATCTGCGGCTAGCTGGGCAGACGGGGGGCCTTGGCACCGGGATCGCGCAGGTCGATCCGCTGCTGGCGGGGGCGGGCCGTGTCTCTTTTCGGGCCGTGCGCGACAGTGCCGGCCTGCGGGTCAGCCCGCTGGAGATCGCGACGGAGGCGGCGCGGATCACAGGGACGGCGGATCTTGTCACCGGCGCCAGTCAGGCGGCGCTGCAATTCCAGATTGCCGAAACGGATGTGGTGTTGCCCGGGGTCTCCGGCGCGTCGGACCTCGCGCTGACCGCACAGCAGGACGGCGCGGTATGGCAAGTGGCGCTGACCGGCGCGCTGCCGCAAACTGCGCAGCTGCGCTACACCGGCACGGTGGCGCCGGAGGGGCTGCGGCTGACCGGGCGGCTTGAGGCGCAGGTGGACCGGCTGTCGGCCTTTGCGGATCTTGCGGGGCAACCGCTGTCGGGCGCGCTGGCGCTGGTGCTGGAGGGCGCGGGTTCTCTCACGGAGCAAAGCTTTGCGCTGCAGGCGCAGGCGCGCGGTCGCGACCTGCGTCCCGGCTTGGCGGCACTGGACCCGGTCCTTGCCGGTGAAAGCACGATCCGTCTGCGGGCTGAGGCGCAGGATGGGCGCGTGACGCTGTCCGATCTCGTGGTCTCCGGGCCGCTGGATCTGACGTTGGACGGTACTCTGTCGGGTCAGATCCCGGAGGCGGCTGGCCCAGAGCAGGCTCAAGGGCAGGGGGTGGATCTGGCGGCGCTGGATCTGCGGGCCGCAGGCCGACTGATTGCGGATCTGCCAAGGCTGTCGCGGTTCTCGCGGTTGGCGGGGCGCGCCTTGGCCGGGGCCTTGGCGCTGGATCTGCGCCTTGATGGCCCGTTGACGCAGGGGGCCCTGACCGTCAGCGGACGGGCCGAAACGCGCGACGTCTCGCTTTCGCTGCCGCAGATCGACCCGCTTTTGGCCGGGCGCACGGTGCTGGAGGGCCGCGGGCGGCGGCTGGACAGCGGTCTGGTCGAGATCTCCGGTCTGACGCTGGCAGGCGCGGTGCAGGCCAGTCTGTCCGGCACGGTTCTGGCAGAGGCGGGCGACCGTCTGGATGTGGACGGGCAGATCGAGGCCACGGTGCCGCGGCTTTCGGTGTTGTCGGCGCTGGCGGGGCAGCGGCTTTCCGGGCGGGCGCAGATCACGGGCCGCGTCACGGGTGAAGCGGTCTCTGGTCCCTTGGCGGTGGATGCGCAGGTGGTCACCTCCGGACTGGGGATTGGCAACGAGATGGTCGATCCCTTCCTGCGGGGCGGGCTGCGGGCGGATGTGGCCCTCGCGCAATTGTCCGGCGGCGCAGTGCGCATCGACCGTATGGACCTGACCGGTGCGGCGCTGAACGGTGGGCTGAGCGGCAGTTGGTCCACGGCCCAAAGCGCCCTGTCGCTGCGACTCTCCGTTGATGGCGTGGAGCGGGTTCTGCCGGATGTGCAGGGACAGGTTCAGGTGTCCGGCACGGCGCGGCACAGCGGTGGTCCATGGCAACTGGACCTGCAGGGCAGCGGACCGCGGGGCATCGGCCTGCAGGCCAACGGGGCCATGGCGCAGGATGCGGGATCTGCCGATATGACCCTGCGCGGGCAAGTGCCGCTGGCGCTGTTGAACGCGCGGATCAAGCCACAGGTGGCCAGCGGTGTGGCGCGCTTTGACCTTGCGCTGCGCGGCGCACCGGCGCTGTCGTCGCTGTCCGGGCAAGTGGCGATGGACGGGGCGCGGGTGGCCGCGCCGGATGTGAACCTCGCGCTTGAGAACATCACCGGCGGGCTGAGCCTTGGCGGCGGCGCCGCGCAATTGGGCCTACAGGGACAATTGTCCAGCGGTGGCCGGATCCTGCTGACCGGGCCGGTTCAGTTGCAACCGCCGTACCGTGCGGCGTTGAACGCCGCGCTGAAGGGCGCGCGGCTGCGTCAGGCGGACCTGTTCGAGACCACCGCCGAGGGCAATATCCAGGTGGAGGGACCGCTGTTGGGCGGCGCGCGGATCGGGGGCCGTGTCGTTCTTGGACAGGTTGAATTGCGCGTGCCCAACATCGGCCCCAGCTATGCCGCGCTGGACGGTCTAAGGCATTTGAACCCACCAGCCGACGTGGCGCGCACCCTATTGTTCGCGGGGCTGAGCCAAAGCCCCGAGACCGCGCGCGAAGCGGCCTTGCCGGCGTTCCCGCTGGATCTGGCCGTCGATGCGCCGAACCGGATTTTCGTTCGCGGTCGTGGGTTGGACGCAGAGTTGGGCGGCAGCCTGCGGCTGACCGGGACCAGCGCTGACATCCTGCCGGTCGGCCAGTTCGACCTGATCCGCGGGCGGCTTGATCTTCTGGGCAAGCGGTTGGAGCTGACAGAAGGGGCGGTGTCCCTGCAGGGCAGTTTCGACCCGTTTGTCTCGTTTGCCGCGACCAGCACGGTCGAAGACACGGAGATCACCATCCGTCTGGCGGGCCCGGCCTCCGCGCCGGAGCTGACAGTGTCAAGCGCGCCGGAGTTGCCGCAGGACGAGGCGCTGGCCTTCTTTCTTTTTGGTCAATCGGTGACGGAACTGTCGCCGCTGCAGGCCGTTCAACTGGCGGCTGCGATCCAGTCGCTGACGGGGCAGGGCGGGCTTGGCCTGACGGAGGGCATCCGCAGTGGTCTGGGTGTGGACGATCTGGACATCGGCACGGATGCGGATGGGGGGGTGGAAGCACGCGTGGGCAAATACATTTCGGACAATATCTATACGGATGTGACGGTTGGCAGCGGTGGCAAAAGCGAGATCAACCTGAACCTGACCGTCAACCCAAACGTGACGGTGCGTGGGCGCGTAAGCTCTGACGGAACCAGCGGTCTTGGCGTGTTTTTCGAGCGGGACTATTAGGCCGAAGGGCGGCGCCGCAACCGGTTGCGAAATCGCGCGGTCCGGATGGCGGCATCCCTCTGCCCACCGCATGACCGCAATATGCTGAGGCAAGGCGTGGGTTTGGGTCAAATTGTTTTGCGGGTCAGGTATACTTGTCCGTCGGGTTTTCCGCACTGATGGTGCTGTGATCCCTGGTGTGAATTTGCGTTTCAGCCGCGCAATCAGGCGCTTTGGGGCACTGACACGCAGCACGACAATGGCACGGGATTTCATCACCCAAACCACGCGTGCAAAGTCTTGAATATTGGCTTGAATTGTTTGCGGCGCGTGGGCGCGAACCAGCCCGAAAGGCAAAGCGCAAGCCAAGGGTCAAACTGTCCGGGCCAGCACACAGTGCCTGTGACGTCCCGCTTGTCCTTCAGCGGTGTCCTATGCCAGGGGCACTGTCCGGCGGTACATGTCTAGGGCGTCCCCCAGATCTGCGCCACGGACAGTTCCTCAACCGCGGCACGCAGATCGACCGGCACATCTGACGCGCGTCCACCAGCGTCAAGGTCCAGCGCCACGGCCCACAAGGCCTGCGCGCGGATCTGGGGCAGGCGTGCCACGGGCATGTCCTCGTCGTCCCAGTCCAGAAGTTGGGTCCAAAGCGTCCCGGGCAAGTCGCGGAAGGTCACGTCAAGGTGCACAACCGTATGCGCATAAAGCGCCCGCAAGGCATGGGGCGGCAAAGTTGCCCCAAGGTGGGTCTGGGATCTGCGCGCCTGCACCGACATCATGGGCATCGCCTGCGGTCCCTTGTGCAGCCGCTCCAAGGCTTGCGCCATCGCCCGTGCCTGATAGCTCAGCGCCGCCAGCGTCCGCGCCCGGCTTTGCCCGCTCAGCCCGGGGTCAGCCAGATCTGCATCGTTCAAAGCGTTCAAGACCCGCGCGAGGTAGGCGGCACCGCGGCGGGCCTGCAAGAGGGCCGCTGCCGGTGCTTCCGGAGCATCGTATCGCGCACCGGGGCCTTGCCGGTTGCGCAGCGCGGCCCTCGGATCGCTCATGCGCCGGTCATCTCCCGCATGAAGCCAAGCCGTTCCATGATTGGCGCGTCAGAAAACCGAAACAGATCGAACCCGGTCTCGGCCTCCAGTGACCACGGCACCCATGAGGGCACCACAAAGAGGTCGCCGGTCTCAAGCAGGTGGCGCTCGCCCGCCAAAACGACTGCCCCCTGGCCCTCGAACACCTGGAACACCGAAGACCCGACTTCACGCCGCACCACCGTCTGTGTGCCAGCCCGCAAACGATGAAACTCACACCGGATCGTGGGCATCACATCGCCGCCGGTCGTGGGGTTCACAAAGCGCAGCGCCGCGTGTCCGGGGGCCACCGTGGCGGGCATGCCTTCGTCCTCCAGCAACAATTGCTCGGTCAGCGCCCGGTCCGTGTGCTCCCAGCGAAAGGCGGCGAGGGGCGAGGACACAGTGTCTTGCAACTGGCTGAGTGGCCGCAACCCCGGATGCGCCCAAAGCCGTTCCCCCCGCGAATACCGCGGTGTGGCCGCGTCGGTGACGCGGTCCGCTCCGAACTCAAAGAACCCGACATCCATTTGTTGCGAGAACGGAATGTCCAACCCGTCAAGCCATGCCATCGGGGCATCCCGATCATTGTGGTGCCCGTGAAACTGCCACCCCGGTGTCAGCAAAAGATCGCCC
>JBELMB010000204.1:0-9107 GCA_042088665.1 Sagittula sp. | reverse complement strand
GACGTAGATCAGCGTGGCGTCCAGCTGGGACTGGACGCGGCTGACAAGGTCGAGCACGCGCGCTTCCACGGTCTTGTCCAGCGCCGTTGTGGGCTCATCCAGCACGATCAGTTCCGGCTCGGCCACCAGCGCCGAGGCGATCACCAGCCGCTGCCGCTGCCCGCCCGAGATTTCGTGGGGATACCGGTCAAACAGCTGCGCGGGTTCGGGCAGGCCGGTGGCGGCCATCAGATCGAGCGCGCGGGTGCGCGCCGCCGCTCCGTTCAGCCCGCCATGCCGGGCAATCAGCTCGGTCAGTTGCGCGCCATTCGTGCGATGCGGCGTGAGCGAGGACAGCGGGTTCTGCGGGACCAAAACGGCCTTTGCACCGCGAAAGGCCTGCAACTCGGCGCGCGGCAGCGCCAGCACGTCTTGGCCGCCGACGCTCACGCGGCCAGCGTCAAAGCGCGCGCCGGGCCGGGCAAAGCCCAAAAGCGCGCGGGCGACCGTCGATTTGCCAGAGCCGGATTCGCCCACGATGCCCAGGGTCTCGCCCCGGTCCAGGGCAAAGCCGATGCGTTTGACGGCGGCCACGTCCTGGCCTGCGGCGTTGCGGAACAGGACCCGTAGATCGCTCACCTCGACATGGGGCATGGCTCAGGTCTCCAGCTGCGAAATGCCGTAGGCGCGGGCAAAGCCATCGACGGTAAAGTTGATGCCGATGATCAGCGACGACAGCGCGATGGACGGCAGGATCAGGAACCAGGCGTCGGTAAAGACCACCACCATGGCCTCTTGCACCATCAGGCCCCAGTCGGGAGTCGGCTGGCTGATGCCCAGCCCCAGAAAGCTGAGCGCCGAGATCTTGAGCACCGCCGAGGAGATCCGGATCGCCACCTCCACCGCCAGCAGACCAGTGAGGTTCGGCGCGATTTCGCGAAACAGGATGTAGGTCGTGGCCTCGCCCCGAAGCTCTGCCGCGCGGACAAAGTCCAGCGCGGCGATCGAAATGGTGCGCGCGCGCACCACGCGGACCACACCTGGTGTGTAGACGATGGCGACAATCAGCGACAGCGCCGCCAGATCCTTGCCAAAGGTCAGCACCAGAATGGCGATCAGCAGCAGTTCGGGCACCGACATCAGAGTGTCGGTCAGGCGCATCACCGCATCGTCGACCCAGCCGCCGAAATAGCCCGCCATCAGCCCCAGCGCCGTGCCCACGGCCACCGCCGCCGCCACGCCCATCACCGACACCAGCAAGGCCACGCGCCCGCCGGACATCAACCGCGACAGGTAGTCCCGTCCGATCTGGTCTGTGCCCATCCAGTGCTCGGCCGAAGGTGGGGTCAGCCCGTCGGTGAAGATCGCGCTGATCGAATAGGGTGCCAGAACGGGTGCTAACAGCGCGAGGATCAGGTGGATGGTCACGAGCAGAACGCCGATGACCGTCAGAGGTTGGCGCAAAGCGGCGCGCCACCGCGCGGGCGGGCGCTCGGGGGCAAGGGTTGCAGCGGCATCAACCATGAGATTTTCTCCGTACCCTTGGGTCCAGCGCCAGCACGGCGATGTCCGCCAGCAGGTTCGACACAATCACGGCGAAAGCCGCCAGAAAGGTGATCGCCTGCACCGTCGGCACCTCGCGCTGCGCGATGGCGCGGATCAGCTCCACACCGACGCCGGGGAACTTGAACACCGCCTCGATCACCACGGTGCCCGAAATGATGCCCGCCACGAACTGGGCCGTTCCGTTCAACATCGGGATGAGCGCCACCGGCAGCGCGTGCACGATGACCAACCGCCAGTCCGGCAGGCCCGACAGCCGCGCGCGCTCCACGAACTCGCTGGCCAGCGCATCGACCATGCCCGCGCGCAACAGGCGGAACTGGTAGGCCACGCCCGACACGATCAGCGCCAGCACCGGCAGGACCGACACGGCAAGGATCTGGTGCCAGGGCGCGCTCTCGGCCACCATCAGCACCGCAGGCGCCCAGCCGAGGCTGAGCGCAAAGACGATGATGAACACGTTGGCCACCACGAAATCCGGCATCGAATAGGTGAAAAGCGTCGTGCCCGACACGATCCCGTCGACCCGCCCGCCGGGTTTCAGCGCGGTCCAGATGCCCAGCGCCATCGAGACCAGCGGCGTGAGCACAACGGCGACGGAGGCCATGATCAGCGAGTTCAGCATCGGGTGCCAGATCGAGTCCAGCACCGGTTCCCGGGTCAACAGCGTGACGCCAAAGTCAAAGGTGATCAGGTCCCGGAACACGGTGAAAAAGCGCACCACGGCCGGTTGGTCCAGCCCCAGTTCGGCGCGCATGCGGGCCAGGTCCTCGGCGGTGTACCACATCAGCTCATCCGCCGGGATCGAGGCGTCCAGCGCATCCCCCGGCAGAATTTCGGTGCCAATGAAGACCACCGCCGAAACCATCAGCAGGATCAGCCCCGACAGCGCCAGGCGACGCAGGATCAGCGAAAGGATCGGGCCCATCCCGCAGGCCTCAGACCGCGACGCCAAGACCCTGCAGGTGCGCAAAGCCCTGCGGGATATCGGAATGGCGCTTGAGTTCCAGCACGAGATGCGGCGCGCTGTCGGCCTCGGCCAGGGCGCGGAAGACCTCGGTCCATTCGATATGGCCTTCGCCCGGTGCCCAGTGGCGGTCGGCGTAGCCGTCCGTATCCTGAATATGCACATGCTTGAGCAAGCTGCCCGCGTCACGGACATAGACATCGACGGGCGGCGCACCAGAGGCGCGCTGCGCAATCTGCGCGTGGCCGGTGTCGATCGACAGCGCCAGCGCCGGGGAGCCGATGATCTCGACCATCTCGCGGCGGATCTGTGGTGTGATGTCCTGGATGTTTTCCAACACCATCTGCACGCCGTGCGCCTCACCCAGCTTCAGCGCGCGGCCCAGCACGTTTTTCACATCGTCGGCGACCTTCGCCACCACGCTGTCATAGCCCGGCTGAACAAAGTTGAACCGGTTGTAGTGGTGCCAGTTGTTGAAAGGTGAGTGGATCACCATCTGCCGCGCCCCAAGGGCGGCGGCGGCTTCCATGGCATCGGCATAGCGCTTGCCGATGACCTCAGCCGTATCGGGATCGGAGCAGGCGATATCGAGACCTTGAAAGGGACCGTGGATCCCAAGTCGGCCTTCAAATCCGTCAATCGCGGCCTTTGCGCGGTCCACAGTGGTCTGCCAACCGTCGTGGTAGACCTCGGCCCGGAAGAAATCCTGGATCTCGAGGTCACGGTTGTCAGCATAAAGCCAGTCGCGATGGGTGGCGATGGCGTCGATCATCAGCGCGGCGCCGATCTTGAGCGGGGTCATGGGCATATCCTTCGAACGGAGTGGGGGGCAGCCGTGCTGCCCCCGTAAGGTTTAGGCGTCTTTCCAGACAGTTTCGTAACGCGGGCCCTGCCACAGCTGGGTGTGGGGCCGCAGGTTGTGGACGCCGGTCTTGTGCACCAGGTTGGTGCGGCGTCCGCCGATCATGATGCCCGGCACCTCGTCTTGCGCGATGCGCTGCATCTCGTGATAGATCTCCAGGCGGCGCGCTTCGTTTGCCTCGGCGGCGGCCTCGGCCAGAAGCGCGTTGTAGCGCTCAAAGCCGGCGCCAGTCCAACCGCCGGGCTCTGCCGCGTTCAGGTTCGACGCGCGGCTGAGGTTGATGTTGGGGTTGCGCGCGCCCACCAGGTTACGGCGCGGACGGCCGATGGGCTTGTTCACGGAGTTCACGAAGGGGTTGAAACCGTCGCAGGGACGCTCAGAGAACTCGAGGTTGATGCCCGCTTCCTTCATGCTTTCGCCCACCACCTGCCACAGCCGCGGCTCTTCGGGGTAGGTCGGGCAATAGAAGATCGCCGGCAGGTCGATGCCGTTCGGGAAACCCGCTTCGGCCAGCAGTCGCTTGGCCTCGGTCACGTCACGCTCGACAGGGCGCGGCAGGAATTCCTTGTTGACGCCGTTCATGTGCGTGTCGTTGCCGGTCCAGCCGTCGGGATCGTTGTAGATGATCCGGTTCACGCCGGGACGGTCGATGGCCAGGCTCATGGCCTTGCGCACGCGCACATCGTTCCAGGGCAGGTTCACGTTCTTGGGCAACACCAGCCAGAACTGGTCGCCCGAGGGCGCCGCCTGCACGGCACCTCCGGCATCGGTGAACTGTTCGAACTGGCCCGGATCGACGTTAAGCACCGCATCGAACTGACCCGAGCGGAAACCGTTGATCGCAGTCGAGCCCTGCGCGAGGACGCCCTCCAGCCCATCAAGGAACGGACGGCCCGGCATCCAGAAGTCTTCGAACTTCTCGGCGCGGAACTGGCGTTTGTTGTCGATTTCGACCAGCTTGAAGGCGCCGGTGCCGATGCCGTCAAAGCCCATCTGGCTGATGTCATCCATCGCGGGCATCATCATCGCGCGATACTCGGCGGTGGCATAGGCAAACTCGACGTTCGGGCGCGTCAGGATGAACCGCACCCCGTACTTGCCCATGGGCTCAACGTCCTTGATGTATTGCTTGAAAAAGCCCACGCCGCCGAATTCGGGATGCGCGTGGTGCCGCGCCGAAGCCACGGCATCCTCGGAGGTGAACTCCTTGCCGTTGTGAAAGAACACGCCTTCGCGCAGCGTGTATTCCCAGACGGTGCCGTCTTCGTTGGAGACAAACTCGGTGGCCAGTTCCGGGCGCACGTTCAGATCTTCGTCGACCCAGGTCAGGGCGTTCCAGATGCCGCGGGTCTGGATGTCCATGAAATAGTAAGGGTGCTGGCCCTTGTCTGATTGGCCCAGTGCCCAGTTCGGAACCGGGTTTCCGTAGGTCAGCGTGCCGCCCTGCCTGGGCGTCTGGCCCGCGAGCAGAGCTTCTACAAACGCTTCGAAAGTTTCGGCTTTGGACTGGCTTGGCATGGCGCCAAAGCCGAGGATGGCGGCCGATCCGGTGATGAAGTCGCGACGTGTGACCATTGTCATGTCTCCCGTTGGAATGAACGTTCACGCACCGCCCCGGGGGACCGGGACAGTGCGTAGGGTGTGCGCTTTGCGCGCATCGCCCGTGCAAGGATCAGGCGTCGATCCAGATGTATTCAAAGCGCGACGACCAGTTCTGCGAATGGCTGCGCGCGTTCTTCACGTTGGCGGCATGCGCCACCATGTTGCGGCGGCCGCCCAGCATGACGCCCGGCGTGTCTTCCTGCGCGATGCGCTGCGCCTCGTGGTACATTTCCAGACGCTTGGCTTCGTCGGCGGTGCCCACGGCCTCGAGGATCAGCGCGTTGAACTTGTCCGACGCGTCGCCTTCCCAACCGCCGGGTTCGGCGGCGTTGCGCACCGACAGACGGCTGAGGTTGATGAACGGGTTGCGCGGCCCCACAAGGTTGCGGCGCGGGCGACCGATGGGCTGGTTCACCGCGTTCACAAAGGGGTTGAACCCGTCGCAGGGACGCTCCTGGAACTCCAGCTTGATGCCCGCTTCGGCCAGGCTTTCGGTCACGATCGGATAGATCCGCGGCTCTTCGGGGAAGGACGGGCAGAAGACCATTGCGGGCAGCGTCACGCCCTCGCCATAGCCGGCCTCGGCCAGCAGCGCCTTGGCTTGCGCGACGTCGCGCTCCACCTCACGGGGCAGGAACTCCTTGTTCACGCCGGTCATGTGGGTGTCGTTGCCGGTCCAGCCCTCGGGATCGTTGTAGACGATCCGGTTGATGGCGGGCCGGTCGATGGCCAGGCTCATCGCCTTGCGCACGCGCAGGTCGTTCCAGGGGAAGTTCAGGTTCTTGGGCATCACCAGCCAGAACTGGTCGCCCGCAGGCGCGGCATGGATTCCGGCGCCGGCCCCTTGATACTGTTCGATCTGGCCCGGATCGATGTTGAAGACGGCGTTTAACTGCCCCGCGCGGAAGCCGTTGATGGCAGTGTTGCCCATGGCGATCACGCCGCGCAACTCGTCAAGGTAGGGGCCGTTCTCCATCCAGTAGTCTTCATGACGCACGGCACGGAACTGGCGGGCGTTGTCGATCTCGACCAGCTTGAACGGGCCGGTGCCGATGCCGTCAAAGCCGATGGTCTCAGGATCGCCCGCCTTGAAGATACAGGCGCGGTATTCGGCGAAGCCGTAGGGGAACTCGGCGTTGGGCGCGGTCAGGTGGAAGCGCACCGAATAAGGCCCGGTCTTTTCGACGCTGTCCACCGTGGCGCGGATCAGACCGACGCCGCCCTGCATGTGGAACTGGATCGAGCTGACCACATCGTCGGCGGTCATCTCTGTGCCGTCATGGAACATCACGCCTTCGCGCAGGGTGCAGTCCCAGGTCTTGAGATCGTCAGAGGGGGTCAGCGAGGTCGCCAGCTCCAGCTGGACATTCAGGTCCTCGTCGACCCAGGTCAGCATGTTCCAGCACGAGCGCGTCAGCAGATCGAGCCAGAAGTAGGGATGTTCGCCGCGGCTCGACTGGCCCAGCGCCCAGTTCGGGTAGGTCTGGCCATAGGTCAGGATGCCGCCCGTCTTTGGCTCCTGCCCTGCGATCATGGTCTCGACCATGTCCGGCGTTGTGGCCAGGGCCTTCATCGGGTTCATAATGTGGCTCAGGCCAAAGACGGTGGCACCAGCAGAAACCTGCGCCAGAAGCGCGCGACGCGTCAGGGTTGTCATGGGAAATCTCCGTTAGGGAACGTGGCGATGCCCAAGGCCATGCGCAGCGCGTGTAAAACGCATGTGTCGGACAGGCACCGTCAGGCCAGATCGCCGGTCGCACCACAAAAGCTTCGCACACAATGGCCAATTTGGCGGATGGATCCGGTCGCGTCCGCGCAGGGCGCCGAATGTCCAGGGCCCGGCACTGACGTGATATCGTGAAAAACTAGGCACGCCTGTCACAACACTGTCCGGGAAAATTCACGCAAACCCCGACCATTGATCGCATAAGCTTCCCGCGAAACGTGATTCGGAGATGCAGCTATGGCGTGGCAGTCGGTCTACACACACCTCAAAATCGACATTGAAACCGGCGCGCTGCCAGCAGGCGCGCGCCTGCCGTCGCAAAACGATCTGGCGAAAGCGCACCGCGTGAGCCGCCATGCGGTCCGGCGCGCGGTGGAAAAGCTAAGCGACCGCGGGCTTGTCACGACCCAGCAGGGCAAGGGCTGCTTTGTGTCCGGGACCCGCGTGACGCATCACGTCTTGAACACCTTCGGGCTGCGCAAAGACGCCGCCCGGCAGGGCCGCTGCTTGCGCTCTGAGCCGCGCGCGCTTTGGCGGCAAAAGCGGTCTTGTTATGCCGCAACCTGCCTGGATTTGCCGCGCGGACAAGAGATACTGATCGCCGAACGTCTGGTGTATCTGGAGGAGACAGTGCTGCAAATCGTTCGGCACTTTTTTCCGGCTGACCGCTTCGACGCAATCGCTGACCATCTTGGCCGCAATGCTGGGCTTTCGGACACGCTGAAGGCCCTTGGTGTTGTCCACCAGCGTCGTAGCAAGACCCGCATCGAAGCCCGCAAGCCTACGCCGACGGAATGCGTGCTCTTGCAATTGTCCCAATCGCAACCGGTCCTTGAGATCGTGATGTGTCGCACAGACGAGGCGCGCACGCCCGTGGTCGTGACAGAAACGATCACGCGCGCGGACCTAATGACCGTTGAGATCTGAATACGGCGCGGCTCTTCAACCCGCAATCCGACCGGCCCTGCCAACGACACTGCCGCGAGAGATCGCGACCCTGC
Organism: Sagittula sp.; assembly: GCA_042088665.1. Lineage (GTDB taxonomy): Bacteria > Pseudomonadota > Alphaproteobacteria > Rhodobacterales > Rhodobacteraceae > JBELMB01. Next base: position 1,407 of record JBELMB010000204.1, on the reverse strand, counting down.
ATGGGGCCGGGACGGGGTCACGGTCGCAGCCGCAATCCTTTGTCGTCAAAAACGAGCATGCCGTCAGGGCACTGGGATACAGTCGCGGGCGTTTGAACAGTGCTGCCCGCGTCGGGCCCCGGCTGCCGGACCTTGAGCAAGGGCCAGGCGGGATCGGCGGGGCGGAGCTCGTAAATCGTTTTGCCCCCAGTTGCTCGGCATGGGTGATCTGCGCGGCCAGCGTCACAGCGCCAGGCATGTCCGTCAGCGTCAGCGCCTCGGGCCGCAATCCCAGCGTGGCCGGTCCCGAGTAGCCTGAGACAGCCACAGGCACCTGCGTCTGACCTGCGGTGAACCGGCCGTCAGCGATCTGACCTTCGATCATGTTCATCGACGGCGCCCCCAGAAACGTGGCCACAAAGGTGTCTTCCGGGTCCCGATACAGGTCCATGGGCGCACCGATCTGTCGGATGCGACCCTGATCCGTCAGCACGATGCGATCGGCCATCGTCATGGCCTCCACCTGATCATGCGTGACGTAGACGCTGGTGACGCCCGGCGATTTCTGCAGCTTCGAGATTTCCACCCGCGCCGAGGCCCTCAGCTTGGCGTCAAGGTTCGACAGCGGCTCGTCAAACAGAAAGGCGTAGGGCTGGCGCACGATATAGCGCGCCACGGCCACCCGCTGCCGCTGACCGCCGGACAGTTCCCGCGGCTTGCGGTCCAGAAGGTGGCCGATCTCCAGCCGGTCTGCCGCCGCCTGCACCGCCGCCTTGATCTGCGCCCGCGACTGTCCTTGAAGGCGCAGGGAAAAGCCGATGGTTTCCCCCACGCTCATATGCGGGTAAAGCGTAAAGAACCGGCACGTCGATGCCTTCCATCAGCGCGCACAATGCCTCAAAGCTGGCTTGTTCGCCCTTGTTTGTCAGGTCGCCCGAGATCGCGATGAAGCTGGGCCGCAGCGCGATGCCGTCCACCATCGCCCGCACCTCTTTCACGGCGGCGGTTGTGTCGGTCGCGGTACCCGGCTCCGGATCATCGGCATGGACGATGTGCAGATCGATCAGGTGCAGAAGAGTCGTGTTCATTCGAGTGGACTCCGGTGATGCGCCGTCGGCGTCGGTCAGATTTCGTGGCTGCGGATGCAGGCAACCACGTGATCGGGGCCAACCGAGACGGGATCTGGCACCGCCTCACCGCAAGCCGGTTGTGCATAGCGGCACCGGGTGCGGAACACGCAGCCAGAGGGGGGATCCAGCGGGCTTGGTGGGTCGCCTTCAAGCAACGGTTCCTCTTTGCGCCGACCGGGTTCGGGATGCGGCGCAGCGGCCATCAAGGCCCGGGTGTAGGGGTGCTTTGGGTTTTCAAAGACCGCTTGCGCGTCACCGGTTTCGACCACGCGGCCCAAATACATCACCACGATCCGAT